>JBBRPG010000055.1:0-22266 GCA_038228485.1 Alphaproteobacteria bacterium | reverse complement strand
GGCGGGTGCTGCGCCTCAAGGGTGGCGACCCGTGCGTCTTCGGCCGGGGCGGCGAGGAGGCCCTGGCGCTGGCCGAGGCGGGCATCCGGTTCCGCATCGTCCCCGGCATCACCGCGGCGATCGGCGGGCTTGCCTATGCCGGGATCCCGCTGACCCACCGCGGCATCAATTCGGCGGTAACTCTGATCACCGGCCATAACAGCGACGGCGCGGTGCCGGGCGAGGAAGGCAGCGCCCCCGATTGGCCGGCGCTGGCGCGCGGTTCGCCGGTGATCGTGCTGTACATGGCGCTGCGCCATCTCGACGACATCGCCGCGCGGCTGATCGCCGCCGGCCGCGCCGCGGACGAGCCGGTGGCGATCGTCAGCAAGGCGACCACCGATGCCCAGCGCGTGGTAGTGACGACGCTCGGCGACGTCGCGGAAGCGGCGAAGGGCGTCGAGGGGCCGGCCATCGTCGTCATCGGCGAGGTCGTGCGGCTGCACGACACACTCGACTGGTACGGGAAGGCGTGACCGGGCGCGGCCTCATCTTCGCCGCGCCGAAATCGGGCAGCGGCAAGACCCTGATCGTTGCCGGCCTGCTTCGCCATTTGCGGGAGCGCGGCATCCGCGTCGCGGCCGCCAAGTGCGGGCCCGACTACATCGATCCCACGTTCCATGCGCTGGCGAGCGGCGCACCGTGCCTCAATCTCGATCCCTGGGCGATGCGGCCGGCCACCCTTGCCGGCCTCGTCGGCGAGTTGGAAGGGACCGCCGAGCTGGTGCTGTGCGAAGGGGTGATGGGCCTGTTCGACGGCGCCGGGCCGGACGGCGAAGCCGGCTCTACCGCCGAACTCGCGCGGTTCACCGGCTGGCCGGTCGTGCTGGTGGTCGATGCCATCGGACAGGGCGCTTCAGTCGCCGCGCTGGTCGCGGGTTTCGCCGGGCATGACAGACGCGTCCCGCTTGCCGGGGTGATCCTCAACCGGGTCACCAGCGAGCGCCACCGGGCGTTGCTGACCGACGCCATCGCCCGGCACCTGCCCGATCTCCCGGTGCTGGGCGCGGTCACGCGCGACGATGCCTTGTCGCTGGCGGCGCGTCATCTCGGGTTGGTGCCGGCCGGCGAACGCTGCGATGCTGCGGCATTGCTGGAGCGGGCCGGCGCCCAGATCGGCGAAGCGCTCGATGTCGACCGATTGATCGGACTTGCCCGCCGGTCGCGAGGCGGCGAGGCGGCGACCGGAACGGGATTGGAACCGCTTGGCCGGCACATCGCCGTGGCCCGCGACGACGCATTTATGTTCGCCTACGAGGCGACGCTCGCCGGTTGGCGGGGGCAGGGTGCGGTGATGTCGTTCTTCTCGCCGCTCGCCGACGAAGCGCCCGATCCCGCGGCCGACGCGGTCTACCTGCCGGGCGGGTATCCCGAGCTGCACACCGGCAAGCTAGCAGGCGCGGCCCAATTCCTTGATGGACTGCGCCTGGCCGCCACTGCCGGCAAGACGATCTACGGCGAGTGCGGCGGCTATATGGTGCTGGGCGAGGCGCTGACCGACGGCAATCGCGAGACGCACCGCATGGCCGGCCTTTTGCCGGTCCACACCAGCTTCGCCGCGCCGCGCCGGCATCTCGGCTACCGGACCGCGCGCCTCCTGTCGTCAGGCCCGCTTGGCGGCGCAGACGCCCCGTTTCGCGGCCATGAATTCCACTATGCGAGCATCGTCGAGGAAGGCGATGCCGACCCGCTCTTCGCCGTCGCGGATGCGAGCGGCGCCGATCTCGGCCGCGCCGGAATGCAGCGCGGCCGGATCGCCGGCTCCTTCATCCACCTGATCGATCGAGCTGACTAAAGCCGCTGACCGGTTTCCGGGTCGAACAGGTGGATGTGCTCGGGTCCCACCGCGAAGCGCAGCACCTCGCCGAGTCCCGGGTTCACGGTGCCTGCGGCGCGGGCGGTCAGCACCGTGCCGTCGCCGCCGAGCCTGCCATGCACGATGGTGTCGGCGCCGAGCCGCTCCAGCAGCTCGACGGTCAGCGGCAACGCGCCGTCGGCGGCGATCTCCAAATGCTCCGGCCGCAGCCCCACCAGCGCCGTGCGTCCGGCCGCGGCCGGATGCTGCGCCGGCAAGGTGCAGTTGCCGATGACCACGCCACCTGCATCGATCCGGCCCTCGACCAGATTCATCGCCGGCGAGCCGATGAACCCGGCGACGAACGCGGTCGCCGGCCGCTCGTAGAGGTCGAGCGGCGGGCCGATCTGGTCGGCGTTGCCGGCGTTCATCACGATCAGCCGGTCGGCGAGGGTCATCGCCTCGACCTGGTCGTGCGTGACGTAGAGCGATGTGGTGCCCAATTCCTGCTGCAGCCGCTTGATCTCGACCCGCATCTGCACCCGCAGCTTGGCGTCGAGGTTCGACAGCGGCTCGTCGAACAGGAACACTTTCGGGTCGCGGACGATGGCCCGTCCCATCGCGACGCGCTGGCGCTGTCCGCCGGAAAGCTGGCGCGGCTTGCGGTCAAGCAGTCCGTCGAGCTGGAGGATCGTCGCGGCGCGGTCGACCCGCACGCGAATCTCGTCGCGCGGAACGCCGTGCATGCGCAGCCCGTAGGCCATGTTGTCGAAGCAGCTCATATGCGGATAGAGCGCGTAGTTCTGGAACACCATGGCGATGTCGCGGTCCTTGGGCTCGACCCCGTTGACGACGCGTCCGTCGATCGTCACTGCGCCCGAGGTGATTTCCTCCAGTCCCGCGACCATGCGCAAGAGGGTGGACTTCCCGCACCCCGACGGCCCGACAACGACCACCAGCTCGCCATCGGCAACATCGCAGCTGACCCCATGCACGACCTCGCGCCCGGCGTAGGATTTCTTGATGTTGTCGAGGGTCAGCGTGGCCATTTACGCCTCAGGCGTCGAGTCGTCCGGAACCCCGAAGCCGCGGTCGGGATAGACAGCCGGGCGAAGATAAGCAATCGGCTTGCCGTCCCGGGTGACAATGACAGTCTCACCCGCTTCGACACGAGCGAGGATCATGTCCAATTCGGCTTCGGCTTCTTCAATCGAAAACTGCACTTCGATCGTCCTCACGGGTCGTGGCGGAACCGGGTTTCGCCCGTGCGGGTCTCGACCGAGCGGAAGCCGCATCGTTCGAGCCGCGCGGCAAGCTCGGTGCGGTTCGTGTCGCGCACGCTCGCGGTGATTGGAACCCGCCGCTCGACAACCTTGGCGAGCAGCGCATCGAGCGCCTCTCCCGCGGCATAGCGCAGGTTGAGCAGTTCGTTTTCGCCCCAATGCCGGCCCACCTCGACGCTGTCGATCAGCACGAAACCGGTGATCGTCTTTTCGTCGACCGCCACCCCAGATTGACCGAAAGCCAGGATTTTGCGCAGGGCGGCGTAGAGCGCCTCCTCCTGCTCCAGGGTCTCGACCGCGAGCGGGATGTCGCCGGCGATGGCGAGCAGCAGCGTATGGATGCCGGCGGCGTCGCCGATTTGGGCGGGGCGGTAGGTGAGCGTGGCCATCTACTTCTCGGTGTCGACCAGGCCCTTGACGAACCAGCGCTGCATCAACAGCACCACCGCCACCGGCGACAGGATCGCCAAGAGCGCGGTCGCCATGACGATATGCCATTCGGTCTGGGTGTCGCCATTGCCGATCATCTGCCGGATGCCGATGACGATCGTCGTCATTGACGGCGTGTTGGTAACCAGCAGCGGCCACAAATACTGGTTCCAGCCATAGATGAAGAGGATCACGAACAAGGCTGCGATATTGGTGCGCGACAGCGGGATCACGGTGTCGACGAAAAAGCGCCATGGCCCGGCGCCGTCGATCTTGGCGGCCTCGACCAGCTCGTCGGGGATGGTCAGAAAGAACTGGCGGAACAAGAGCGTGGCGGTCGCCGAGGCGACCAGCGGCAGGGTCAACCCGGCATAGCTGTCGATCAGGTGCAGGTTGGTGACGATCTGATAGGTCGGGATGATGCGCACCTCGACCGGCAGCATCAGGGTTACGAAGATCGCCCAGAAGCACAGCTTGCGCAGCGGAAAGCGGAAGAACACCACCGCATAGGCCGACGGCAGCGAGATCGCGATCTTACCGGCGGCGATCACCAGCGCCATCACCAGGCTGTTGAGCATCATCGTGCCGACCGAGATGCCGCTGGTCTTGACCGTACCGGCGCGGAGCGCCTCGGTAAAATTGGCGACGAGGTGGCGGCCTGGCGCGAGGGTCATCGGCGCGTCGAGGATGACCGAGAGGTCGTGGCTCGACGCCACAAAGGCGATGTAGATCGGGAACAGCACCACGACGATGCCGGCGATCAGGATCGTATGCGGAACCCAGGCGCTTCTCGCCGCGCTCACCATCATGCGTAGTGCACCCGGCGTTCGATAAAGCGGAACTGGATCGCGGTCAGCGCGACGACGATCGCCATCAGCACCGCCGACTGCGCCGCCGAGCCGCCGAGGTCGAGCCCGACAATGCCGTCGTACCAGACCTTGTAGACGAGGATCTCGGTGGCCTTGGCCGGGCCGCCCTGGGTGACGTTGTGGATGACCCCGAACGTGTCGAAAAACGCGTAGACGATGTTGACGACGATCAGGAAAAAGCTGGTCGGCGCCAGCAGCGGAAAAACGATGGTCCAGAACCGCCGCCGCGGGCTGGCGCCGTCGATCGCAGAGGCCTCATGAAGTGCTGCCGGGATCGCCTGCACCCCGGCGAGGAAAAACAGAAAATTGTAGCTGATCTGCTTCCATGCCGCGGACAGGATCACCAGCAGCATCGCCTGCCGGCCATTGAGGAAGTAGTTCCAGTCGACTCCGGCCCAGCGCAGCCATGCCGCGACCACGCCGATGCTCGGGTTGAACAGGAACATCCACAACACCCCGGCGATCGCCGGCGCGATCGCGTAAGGCAGCAGCAGCACGGTCTTGTAGAAGGCGGCGCCCTTTACGACACGGTCGGCCATCACCGCCAGCAGCAGCCCCGGTATCAGCGCCAACAACGCCACCGCGACGCTGAAGAACGCCGTCACCGAAAACGCGCCGAGGTACTCGGGGTCGGCGAACAGGGTCGCGAAATTGTCGAGGCCGACAAACCGCGTCGACAGCCCGAACGCGTCGCCGCCCTCGAGCGACTGATAGATCGCCTGCCCCGCCGGCAGAAAGAAGAACACCACCGTCACCGTCAGCTGCGGCAACAGCAGCAGCACCGGCAACACCCAGCCGGAAAAGAAGACGCGGCGATCCATCTCAGCCGAAGGCCGTCATTGCGAGGAGCGCCAAGCGCGACGCGGCAATCTCGTCAGGAGGAGCCTCCTGCGGAACGAGATTGCTTCGCGTAGTTTATCCTCGGGCCGGCCGCGGGCCGGACCCGTGGGCTCGCAACGACGGCACACGGCTACTGCGTGTTCTTCTGGAATTGGCGCAAGAGGGCATTGCTGCGTTTGACGGCGTCATCGAGGGCCGCCTGTGCCGTGGTCTTGCCGGAGAAGGCGCCTTCGAGGTCCTCGGCAATGACGTCGCGGATTTGCACCAGGTTGCCAAAGCGTAGGCCGCGCGAATTCTCGGTCGGCGGCTTGGCGGTCATTTGCTTGATCGCGACCTCGGCGCCCGGGTTCTTATCGTAGAAGCCCGAGGCCTTGGTCGCCTCGTAGGCGGCCTTGGTAATCGGCAGGTAGCCGGTGGCCTCATGCCAGGCCTCCTGCACCTTGGTGTCCGACAGGTAGGTGAAGAACTTGGCGACGCCCTTGTATTCCTCGGGCTTTTTGCCGCCCATCACCCACAGGCTGGCGCCGCCGATGATCGAGTTCTGCGGCGCGCCCTTGACGTCGGGGTAATAGGGCAGCTCGGTCACGCCGAACGGAAATTTGTTCGCAGCCTTGACCGCCCCGAGAAACCCGATGGAGTTCTGGATCATGCCGCATTCGCCGCTGATGAACTTGCCCTCGGGCTCGGTGGTGCGGCCGCCATAGTCAAAGCTCTTGTCCTTTTGCGCCTCGGCGAGGTTGGCGATGTGCTTGGCGACGGTGGGGTTGTTGATGGTCAGCTCCGCGTCGGGGCCGCCGAGCCCGTTCTGCTTGGTGCCGATCGGGAGGTTGTGCCAGGCGCTGAAATTCTCGATCTGAATCCAGCTGACCCAGGCCGAGGTGAACCCGCAGGGCTGCCCGGCGGCGCGCAGCTTCTTGGCCGCCTCGAAGGTTTCCGGCCAGGTCGCGGGCGGCTTTTCCGGATCGAGCCCGGCCTTTTTGAACGCCTCCTTGTTCCAGTAGACGACCGGGGTCGAGCTGTTGAACGGCAGCGACAGCAGCTTGCCGTCCGGGGTGCTGTAGTAGCCGCTGATCGCCGGCAGGTAAGCGGCGGGGTCGAACTTTTCGCCGGCATCTTCCATCAACTGGTAGACTGGCTTGATCGCGCCCTTGGCCGCCATCATCGTCGCGGTGCCGACCTCGAAGATTTGGACGATGTGCGGCGCGCTGCCGGAGCGATAGGCGGCAATCGCGCCCGTCATCGTCTCGGCGTAGGAGCCCTTGAACACCGGCACGATTTTGTAATCGCTCTGCCCCTTGTTGAAGTCTTCGGCGATCTTGTTGATTCGCTCGCCATTGACGGCCGTCATCGCGTGCCACCATTGCAGCTCGATCGGGTCGGCGAATGCGGTGCGGGCGATGACGGC
This sequence comes from Alphaproteobacteria bacterium, assembly GCA_038228485.1. Classification (GTDB taxonomy): domain Bacteria; phylum Pseudomonadota; class Alphaproteobacteria; order ATCC43930; family CGMCC-115725; genus DATARH01. The sequence goes on along the minus strand of JBBRPG010000055.1, from coordinate 15,606 downwards.
GACCGCAAGTGCAGCCGCCCAGGCTAATGTCTTCATCGGTTTGCCTCCCCGTGCGCGATGCGGCGCTTATCTGAAGAACGCAGCTTGCCAAATCGTGACGGGGGCCGGAAGCTTTTGTGACATGCCCCTAAATGACAGCCTCGAAACCCGCCTCCTGGCGCTCGATCTGGGCGCGCCGATGACGGTGCGCGTCAGCCCGCGGGCGCGCCGCGTGTCGCTGCGCATTGACGCCACCGAGCGGGCGGTCGAGCTGGTGGTGCCGCGGCGAGTCGCTATCAAGGATTGCCTGCGATTCGTCAGCCAGCACCGGGGCTGGATCGCCGCACGCATCGCCGCCCTGCCCGCGCCGGTACGGCTGGTCGAGGGTGCAGTGGTGCCGGTGATGGGGATGCCGCATCGCATCCGCCGTGAGCTCGACCGCACCGCTGCGACCGTGACCATCGCCGAGGGCGAGATTCGCGTGCGCGGCGATCCCGTCCACCTGCCGCGGCGGGTGCGCGCCCACCTGACGGGGTTGGCAAAGCAGGAGCTGGGCGCCCGCGCCCGCATCCTCGCCGCGCGCATCGGCAAAAACGTCGCCCGGGTCGGCGTGCGCGACCCCAAGAGCCGCTGGGGCAGCTGCTCGTCGCAGGGCGCGCTGTCGTTCAGCTGGCGTCTCGTCTTCGCGCCCGAAGCGGTGATCGACTATGTCGTCGCCCACGAAGTCGCGCATCTGGTCGAGATGAACCACGGCCCGCGCTTTTGGCGGCTGGTCGCGACCTTGGTGCCCGATTCGCACGCGCCGCGCGCCTGGCTCAAGCGGCACCGCGCGGAACTGTTGGCCTATTCATGATCCAGACGAGGATCAACAGGCTCGGCAGGCAGGCGAGCGTGCTGAGCACAAAGAACGGGACCCAGCCGAGGCGCTCGGCAAAATAGCCGCCCGACGCCGCCAGCACATTGAGCCCGACCGTCGCCAGCGACGACAGCAGCGCGTATTGCGTCGCGGTAAAGTCGCGGCTGCACAAGCCCGAGAGGTAGGCGACAAACGCCGACGAGGCCATACCGCCGGTCAGGTTCTCGCCGCCGATGGTGACCGCCAGCATCGCCACATCGTGCCCGGCCCAGACCTGCATCGCGTACATCAGGTTGGATAAAGCCTGCAGCCCGCCGCAGAACAACAGCGCCCGAAACACCCCGATGCGCAGCACCAGCACCCCGCCGAGCGCCACCCCCGCCAGGGTCGCGATCACACCGTAGACCTTGGCGACCGTCGCCACCTCGACTTTGGTAAAGCCGAGCGCGACGTAGAGCGGGTTCGACATCGAGCCGGCGAGCGCGTCGCCAAATTTGTAAAGCACGATGAAGACGATTATCGCCCCGAGCTGCGCCGCGCCGTTGCGCTGGAAGATGTCGATGAAGGGGGCGACCGCCGCGCGCACGAACCACGCCCTCACCCGTTCCGCCGCGGTGTCGCCGGGCAGCGGCTCGGGCGGGCGGATGCCGCCGGGCTCGGGGGTGAACCACACCGTCAGCATCCCGACCAGCATCAGCGCCGCCATCGCCGCGTAGGCGAAATGCCAGCCGCCGTAGCTCGCTGCATAGAGCGCCCCGGCCCCCGACGCCAGCATGCCGAAACGGTAGCCCCATTGCGTCGCTGCTGCACCGGCGCCCTGCTCCTCGGGCAGCAGCAGCTCGATGCGATAGGCGTCGATGACGATGTCCTGGCTCGCCGAGAGGAAGGCGACGACCACCGCCGCCAGCGCGGTCGCCACCGGGTCGATCTTGGGGTCGGTCATGCCGAGCGCAAGGATCGCCAGCGCCAGCAGTAACTGGATGAGCAGCGCCCAGCCGCGCCGCCGTCCGAGCCGGGCGGTCAGGAACGGGATCGGCAGCCGGTCGATCAACGGCGACCAGCACCATTTGAGGCTGTACGACGCGCGCACCAGGCCGAACAGGCCGATCGCGGTCAGCGACACGCCGGTCTCGGCCAGCCAATACGACAAGGTGCCGAAGGTCAGCGCGAGCGGCAATCCGCTCGAAAACCCCATCAGCAGAACCGCGATCAACCGCGGCCGGCGATAGACCGCGAGGGCGGCGAGCCAGTCGCCGTTCCGGCGACCCGCCGTACGCCGCGTTTCGATCACTCGGCGGTCATGTCCGCCCGCTCAAGCGCCGCTATTTCGGGACGATGCCATGCGGCGTTATCTCCTGCTCCGGTTCCTTTTGCTGCGGTTTCGGCGCAGCGGCCTTCTTCTCGGCGGCTGCGGCATCGGCGGCGACCTGCATTTTGACGATCTTGTCGGGGTTGGCGACCTTGCCGTTATTGTTCGGGTCGCCCTTCTTGATCTTGTCGACGTACTCCATGCCCGACTCGACCTGGCCGAAGATCGTGTATTGGCCGTCGAGCGCCGGGGCCGAGCCGAGCATGATGAAGAACTGGCTGTCGGCGCTGTTCGGGTCGGAGGTGCGGGCCATCGAGACGATGCCGCGCACATGCTTTTCCTTCGAGAACTCGGCCTTGAGCTTGTGGCCCGAGCCGCCGCCGCCGGTGCCGGTCGGGTCGCCGCCTTGCACCATGAAGCCGTCGATCACCCGGTGAAAGACGGTGCCGTCATAAAACCCGCTCCGGGCCAATGCCTTGATTTGGGTGCAGGTCGCCGGCGCCAAATCGGGCCGCAGCGTGATGACGACGCGCCCGAAAGCGAGGTCCATGTACAGGGTATTTTCCGGATCGGCGGCCATCGCCGCCCCGCCGCCCGTAAGGACGGCGATAAACAGAAGAGCACGAAGCAACATTGTCATCGGATGATCCTGATCTGCGGCCGCCTACTTCGCGTGGGTCTACTTCGCGCGGATTTACTTCACGTCAGCGGCGACCTGCATTTTGACGATCTTGTCGGGGTCGGAGACGATGCCGTTCGCGCCGCCGCCTTTCTTGATCTGGTCGACGAACTCCATCCCCGACACCACCTTGCCCCACACCGAATATTGCCGATCGAGCGACGGCGCCGCATCGAACATGATGAAGAACTGGCTGTCGGCGCTGTTGGGGTCGGAGGTACGCGCCATCGACAGAATACCGCGGACATGCGGTTCGGCCGAGAACTCGGCCTTGAGCCGGTGGCCGGAACCGCCGGTGCCGGTGCCGGTCGGGTCGCCGGTCTGCGCCATAAAGCCGTCGATCACGCGGTGGAAGACGATCCCGTCGTAAAAGCCGCGGCGGACCAGCGCCTTGATGTGGGTGCAATGCTCGGGCGCCAGGTCGGGGCGCATTTCGATCACCACGCGGCCGGCGGGCACGTCGAGATAAAGGGTGTTTTCCAGATCGGCTGCCATACCTGATTCCCGCTGTTTGCTGCGGCGCGACCTTAGCGGATGCGATGTTTCAAATCACCACGTCATTGCGATATCGGCCGCAGGCAAGCTTTGAGTGTACGCTGACAGCCTACGCGGCGAGGTGGCGGCGGCCATACCAACCGCCCTTGCGGAAGCGCTCGAGATAGGCGGGCAGGATCGCCTCGACCGCGGCGGGCTCGATGCCGAGCGTGCCCAGGGTCAGCGCGCCGGACGACACGACGTTGTCGCGCCGCAGCATCTCGACCTGGTCGGGGGTCAAGGGCGGCCTCGGCAACAGCGACATCGCATAGGCCTGCGCCGTGGCGACCGGGAACGGCAGGTCGACAAACCAGCGCTTGCGCCGCATCTCGCCCAGCATCAGTTCCAGGAGCGCCCGGAACGTGTAGATTTTAGGGCCGCCGAGCTCGTATGTGCGGCCGGCCGCAGCGGGATCGTCGAGCGCGCGCACCGCCGCCTCGGCGACGTCGCCGACATAGACCGGCTGGAACCGGGTCTCGCCGCCGCCGATCAGCGGCAGCACCGGCGACACCATCGCCATCGCCGCGAAGCGGTTGAAGAAATCGTCCTCCGGCCCGAACACGATCGACGGGCGCAGGATCGTCGCGGTCGGGAACGCGTCGCGCACCGCCTGCTCGCCCGCCGCCTTCGAGCGCGCATAGGCCGATGCCGAGCGCGGATCGGCGCCGATCGCTGAGATGTGGATCAGCCGCTCGATCCCGGCCTCGCGCGCCAGCCGCGCCAGCCGCGCCGGCGCGGAATGATGGATCAGGTCGAATTTCTGCGCGCCGCGCTCGGCGAGGATGCCAACGCAGTTGACCAGGGCGTCCTTGCCAGCGAGCAGGGCCGGCAGCCGCGCCTCGTCGTCGATGCCGATGTTGACGAGCCCGACTTGGCCGACATCGCCTTTGAGCTTGAGGAATTTGGCGTCTGCCGCATGGCGGCTGCCCACGGTGAGAACCTCGCCGCGCCCAGCCAGATGCTTGACGACATAGCGGCCGATGAACCCCGGCCCGCCGAGAACGGCGATCTGATGCGTTTTCATAAGTCGCGGCTTAGCAAAACCGCGCCTCCTCGGCAACCATGGAACCAGGGAATCGGCGCGCAGATGACGTGAGGGAGGCGCAATCTCCTGGCCATCGAAGCGTGCCGGGACGCGTGATCGCCATCGTCGGTAGCAGTCAATCTTGGAGCCGCATCGGTGCTCTATACGAGCCCCCGTCACCGCAATATCTGCCGAAGCACCTACTGAGACGGTGAGACACCGAGCGGTGGTAATCTCATTGCCTCACTGCCTCGGTGGTTGATTTAATCGGCGCTGCGCGTCCGTTTTGGCCCTACAGCCAGGTGGTGTCGGCTTCGAGCCCCATCAGATAGGCGCCCACGGTCTCGTAATGCGCCTGCCGGCCTTGGATTTGCTGCGATACCGAATGCACGTCGCGCCACGGCCGCTCGAACGGGTTCTCGTTGAAGATCGCTGTCGCCCCGGCCGCCTGGTACAGCATGTCGATGACGTCGAGCGCGGTATGGATGCAATAGGTCGCGTTAAGGCGGATCGCCATCCGTTCGTCCATGGTGAGGTGGCCGCGCACCCGCACCGCCTCGGTTATCTCCTCGAGCGAGCGCAGCAGATGCCCATAAGCCGATGACAGCCGCACCTCCGATTGCGCCACCTGGCTCTGGGTCACGTTGTTGTCGCGCATCGTCTTGCGGGCGCCGCGGGGGATCTTGTCGCGCGCCAGCTCGATAAACGAGGCGAGCGTCGAGCGGGCGCAGCCCATCGCCACCCCGGCGAACCCGGCGGCGTACATCGACAGGCTGCTGAAATTGTAGAGCAGGCCCGGCTCGCGCCGCGTCTCGGGGCTGTTGCGCGCGATCGAGCGCAGCGTATAGGCCTCCGGCACGAACAGATCCTTGACCGCGTATTGATCGCTGCCGGTACCGCGCAGCCCCATCGTATGCCAGATGTCGGTGAACTTGGTCTTGGCTTTGGGGAACAGACAGGTGCGCACCGCCGGGCTGCCGTCGCTTTCGCGCCGCGGCTGGCCGTTCGCCTCGATCACCGGCACATGGCAGCCGAGCCAGCTCGCGTGGTGGCTGCCGCTGGCGAAGGCCCAGGTCGCCGTCACGTTGTAGCCGCCGGCGACGGTGCGCGCCTCGCCCGGACCCGGCCCCCAGGCGAGGATGCCGCGCGGGCGGCCGAAGATGTCCTCGGCCACCTCGGCCGAAAGATAGGCCGCGGTCATCGAGCAACCGGAATTCTGGTTGAGGCACCAGGCGAGGCTGGCGTTGACCCGGGCAAACGCCTCGATGATCGGCACGTACTGCGCCGGCAGCAGCTCGGCCCCGCCGAGCGAGCGCGGCAGTAGCAAGCGAAAGAAACCCTGCGCGATCATCTTGTCGATGACCGTTTGCGGCAATTCGCGTTCCTCGTCGATCCGCTGCGCGGCGGCGGCCAGCTCCGGCGTCAGGTCGCGCACCAGCGCTAGGTAGTCGATCGCGGCCGGGTCCTTGCCGTTCGGATCCGGAGAAATCTGTGGATTAGCCGCCATTCGCCTACCCCTCTCCGGTCGCCAACGTCGCCGGGAGCGGCAGTCCACAGGAGAACCCCTCGGCCTGTCAAGGCGAAGGCGGGCAGTCCTGATGTCGGAAAAGCGATGGCCGCGTGGGCGGCGCCGCCGCCGGGCTATTGCGCCTGGCTCGGCTTTTTCTTCGGCGGCAGGATGACGCGGCCAAACCGCAGATCGCCGTCGAGCGTGGCCACGCACATCAGCGGCTGCGACGGCATGCCCAGCTCCCATTCCTCGCGGATCTGGCCGAGCTGCGCGCAGCTCTCGCCGGGATGCGGGCTGACCGCGCGGATGCCGAGGAATAGCACCATGCCGATCGCTATGCCCAGCAGCGGCACCTGCAGGGTCGGCCAATGGCGCCTAAGATAATCTTGAGTCTTCCACACGACGGTCGGGCCTCTGTCGGGCGTCCAACGATGTCCCGCAACCGTTAAGGGATCGTTTACGAGGATTGCGCGCCCTGACTGTCAACCAACGCTTCGGCGCCGCGGGTCGCGCCAAACAAAATTCGATTAATTGTCGGCCCTTTAGTAAACTCCTGCGGTATGCCAATCCGCCAATTGCCGCCGGTTCTGGTTAACCGCATCGCCGCGGGCGAGGTGATCGAGCGCCCGGCTGCCGCCGTCAAGGAATTGGTCGAAAACGCAATCGATGCCGGCGCCGACCGTATCGAGGTGACCTTGCACGAGGGCGGCCAGGCGCTGATCGCGGTGGCCGATAACGGCGGTGGGATGAGCCCGCAGGAATTGTCGCTGGCGGTCGAGCGGCACTTCACCTCGAAGCTGCCCGACGACAATCTGCTGGAGATCGTCGCGCTCGGCTTCCGCGGCGAGGCGCTGCCGTCGATCGGCGCGGTCAGCCGGCTGCGCATCGTGTCGCGGCCTCCCGGCGTCGATTCGGCCTGGGAGATCGCGGTCGAGGCCGGAGAGAAGCGGGCCCCCACCCCGGCCGCGCACCCACCGGGCACACGGGTCGAGGTGCGCGATCTGTTTTTCGCCACCCCGGCGCGGCTTAAATTCCTCAAGACCCCGCGCAGCGAGCGCGACCACGCGATGGATGCGGTGAAGCGGCTGGCGATGGCCTATCCCGGCATCGGCTTCACCGTGATCGGCGACGACGACCGGGTGCTGCTGCGCCTTGTTGCCGAAACTGGGGCGCTCTCCGGCGGCGACCCGCGCCGTGCCCGGCTTGCCGCGCTCTTGGGCCGCGACTTTGCCGAGAATTCGCTGGCGATCGATGCCGAGCGCAACGGGTTCCGCCTCACCGGGCGGATTGGCCTGCCCACGCTCAACCGCGGCCTGCCGCGCGACCAGTACCTCGTCGTCAACGGCCGTCCGGTGCGCGACCGGCTGCTGGTGGGCGCGGTGCGCGGCGCCTATCAGGACGTGCTGGCGCGCGATCGCCACCCCATTGTCGCGTTGTTCGTCGACGGGCCGGCAGACGAGATCGACGTCAACGTCCATCCGGCCAAGGCCGAGATCCGCTTTCGCGACGCCGGGCTCATCCGCGGGCTGATCGTCGGCTCGCTGCGCCATGCGCTCGAAGCCGCCGGGGTGCGCACCTCGACCACGGTCGCCGACACCGCGCTTGCCGCGTTTCGCTCGGCCCCCGCTGGAATAGCCGGGGCAATGCCGCGCTTCGCCTTGCCGCCGCTGCCCTCGGCGGGGCTGCGCGAGGCCGGCAACAATTTTCTGGGGCCCGGCCTCGCGCCCGGTTCCGTCGGCTTTGCCGAGCCTGCTATCGCCGACGGGGCGGAGGACGAGCCGCTCGGCAGCGCCCGCGCCCAGCTGCACGGCACCTACATCGTCGCCGAGACCCGCGCCGGCATCGTCCTGGTCGACCAGCACGCCGCGCATGAGCGGCTTGTCTACGAGCGGATGAAGGAGGCGTTAGCCGCGCGCGGGGTGGCGCGCCAGGTGCTGCTGCTGCCCGAAGTGGTCGAGCTCGATGCGCCACTGGCGGCACGGGTGGTGGCGCGCGCCGACGAGCTGGCGGAGTTTGGCCTGGTGTTGGAAGGTTTTGGTCCCGGCGCGGTCGTAGTGCGCGAGGTGCCGGCGCTGCTTCCCGGGCTGGAGATCGCCGCCCTCGTCCGCGACCTCGCCGAGGAGCTGGCCGAGTGGGACGATGCGCTCGCGCTCAAGGAGCGCATCGACAGCGTCTGCGGCACGCTCGCCTGCCACACCAGCGTGCGCGCCGGCCGACGCCTGTCGCAGCCCGAGATGGACGCGTTGTTGCGCCAGATGGAGGCGACCCCGAATAGCGGCCAGTGCAACCACGGCCGCCCCACCTACGTCACCCTCGCCCTCGCCGATATAGAGCGCCTGTTCGGCCGGCGCTGAGCGGCGCAGTTCACCGGCTCAGTTGTAGACCGCCTCCGTCCCTGGCGCGGGGGAGTAGGCAAAACTGCCGCGGCCAAGGATCGCCTCGCGCCCGCCGAATTCGGCGATCTTCGCGGCCTGGTCGGATTTGGCCAGGGCATCGGCGGCCTCGGGATCGACGACTTGCCGCAGCGCCGTCTCGCAATCGCCGACAAGGCCGCGATAACCCGGCTCCGGCCCGAGATCGCGGGTTTCCTGCGGATCGGTTTCGAGATCGAACAGCTGCGGCCTCATGCCGACGTAATAGACGAACTTGAACCGCCCTTTGCGGATCATAAAGGCGCCGGTGGCCGCGCCGGTCGCATGATACTCGGCAAGCACCGTCCGCTTGGGCGCGGTGCGGGCGACCTCGTCGAGCGGCAATCCCGGCAGGCTGCGGTCTTGCGAGTTCGGCGCGACCCCGGTCCAGGCCAGGATCGTCGGAAAGGCGTCGACCAGTGACACCGGCTCGCGGCACACGACGCCCTGAGGCAAGCCCGGCCCGCCGGCGATCATCGGCACCCCGGCCGCTTCCTCGTACATCGTCGATTTGCCCCACAACCCGCGGGTGCCGAGGTTGTCGCCGTGATCGGCCGAATAGAGGATGCGGGTGCTATCGGCGAGACCGGCCGCCTCCAGCGCCGCCATCAGCCGCCCGACATTGTGGTCGGTATAGCTGACAAGGCCGAAATAGGCGGCGATGGCGCGCCGGATATTGGCCTCGTCGACAAAGCCTCTCTCGTATATCTGGCACTCGCGGAACGCCGCGATATAAGGATGGTCGGACGCCCGCTCGGCCGGGTTCCGCAGCGCCGGCAGCGACACCTGATCCTCGGGGTAGAGGTCGTAGAATTCCGGCCGCGCGATCAGCGGGAAATGCGGGCAGACCAGCGATAAGAACAACGCCCACGGTTTGTTCGGCGACGCGCCCGCGCGTGTCTTCAGCCAATTGACTGCGGCATCGGTAATCTTCTGGTCGTAATCCTGGTAGGTCGAGTCGCCGCGCCCGGCATCCTTGGCGAGGCGCAGGGTCGCCTTGCGCACCGGCAGCGGGTCGCGCAACCAGCCGAGCGGGTCGCCGATGCCATCGTTGATGTGCAGCGGCATGATCTCTTCGGTGAAGCCGTTGTCGTCGTCCCCGCTGCGGAAATGCAGCTTGCCGATCGAGGTCACCTCATGCCCCGCGTCGCGCAGCCGGTGATGCCAGGTCGGCACGCTCCCGTCATAGGCGATGCCGTTATCCCAAAAGCGGATTTGGTGCGGATAGCGCCCGGTGGCGAGGCTGGCGCGCGCCGGCACGCAGATCGGCGAGTTGGTGTAGGCGTCGGCAAACCGCACCCCACGCGCCGCCAGCCGGTCGAGGTTCGGCGTCCGGATCATCTTATGCCCGTAGCATCCGAGCACCCGCCGGCTGTGCTCGTCGGAAAGGATGAACAGGATGTTCGTGGGTTTCATTGGCAACCTTTTGATTCACAATGAAACGGTGAGGCAGTGAGATTATGCATTACCGTCATCTCACTGCCTCACCGTCCCATTGTGCTTTAGCGCTTCGCGCCGAGCACCCTCGCCTTCGCGTGCTTTGCGTGACTTGCGCTCCCTTTGCGCCGAAACGATCGTCCTTGCGAGCTTAGCGAAGCAATCTCGTTCGACTTGGTCTTCTGCGAAACGAGATTGCCGCGGCGCGCGTCACGCTCCTCGCAATGCCGGGGGAATTCAGGTGTTCCGCCCGACCTGCTTGCCCGCGGAAGTGCCGGCGATCTTACCGAACACTGAGCCCGACACGAGCCCGGTGCCGCCCGGGTAGTTGTGGTAGAACAGCCCCCCGACCAGCTCTCCGGCGGCGTACAGCCCGGCGATTGGCTTCTGCGCCGTATCCAAAACCCGCCCGTCGGTGTCGATGCGCACCCCGCCGAAGGTGAAGGTTACGCCGCAGGTGGTGCAGAACGCCTCGTAGGGCGGCCTTTCCAGCGGCATCGCCCAGTTGGTCTTGTCGATTGCCAGCCCCTTTGTGGTGCGGCCGTCCTTAACCGTCGGGTTGTAGGGAATGTCACGCTGCACCGCGGCGTTGTAGTCGGCGATGGTCTTCAGGAACGCTGCCTTATCGACCGGGGCGTATTCCGCCATCTTGTCGGCCAAGCCCTCGATCGTGTCGGCGGTGACCTTGGTAATCTGGCGGATGCGGTATTCGTCGCGCTGCAGATGCACGACCTGCTGGTCGAAGATCTGCCAGGCGAACTGGTGCGGCTGGCTAAGGATTTCTCGGCCGTATTTGGCGTAGGTGTAGTTGCGGAAATCAGCACCCTCGTCGCAGAACCTGACGCCATCGGCGTTGACCATGATAGCGAACGGGTAGGAGTGCTTCTGGAAATTGTCGCCGACCGCAAGGTCGCCGAATTCCGGCGCGTTGTAGTCCCAGCCGACCGCGTGGCAGCCCGACCAGTTGCCGTACGACATCGCGCCGATCTCCAGCGCCATCTTGATGCCATTGCCGGTGTTGAAGCGGGTGCCGCGCACCTTGGCGAGGTCCCAGCCGGGGCCGAGATAGCGGGTACGCATCTCGGCATTGGCCTCGAACCCGCCGCAGGCCAGCACCACCGCCTTAGCCCTGATCTGGGTGGTTTTGCCCTCGACGTTAGCGACGACGCCGTGGACGCCGTCATCGTCGTGGATCAGGTGCTCGCCGCGCGCCTCGTAGGCGACCTCGATGCCGCGGTCCTCGGCCGATTTGAACAGGCCCTCGACGAGCCCGGGCCCGCCGCCCCAGGCCTCCAGCGCCAGCCCGCCCCAGAACACGAACTTGCCCTCGTGCTTGAACGCCTGACGCGAATACATCGGGGCGAAGCGGATGCCCTTGCCGCGCATCCACAGCAGCGTCTCCTGGCTGAGCGTGATCAACTGCTCGGCCATGTCGGGGTTCGACTTGTAGTCGGTCAGGCGGCCGAGATCGTCGTAATACTTGTCCTGGGTGTAGGTGCCGAAATCGCTGGTCGCGATCTCGGTTTCGGAGAGGTCGCAGAGCTTCAGCAGATCGTCGACGCCGTTATAGACAAAGCGCAGCGCCCCCGCGGTGTAGCGGCTGTTGCCGCCGCGCTCGTCGAACGGCGCCGCCTCGAGCACCAGCACCCGCGCCCCGTTCTCCTGCGCCGCCAAGGCCGCGCACATCCCCGCATTCCCCGCCCCGACGACGACGACATCGTATTCGCCCGAAATCATCACGCTTCCTCCACCCTATCGCTGACGCAACGAGTAGCAAGGCGGAGGGCAAGGGGGCAAGGGGGCAAGGGACGCGCGTCGCACCGCGGTTATGTACCGAGGAGCGCAGTTCGCGATGTCCGGCAATGTGCCGCAGCTGGGCGGCAGCGCGAATGAGCGGCCATGTTGCGCCTGTGCCTACTCAGATGCCGAGATCGGTTCAAAGCGGTCGGGTGCCAACTCATCGTTGGACCATTTTCGCTGTTAATACAGCTAAAATACAGCGATTATCCCAACTATAAATTGAACTATATTACAGTTTTTTCAATTCGCGGGGACAGCCTTTCAGGAGAGGGAAAGCGCGATGTTCCCGGCAAGATCCTAAGATTTTACTGGACCGCGTCTAAAATACTCTACTGACACTGTGGACAAATTGAGCGACACGATCTCGGTTCGCCGCAAACAAGCGGGTATTCGGCATCTTTATTGGGCGGATTATCGCCGCACCACCACAAGATCTCGACGACGACGGCCAAGCGCAGCGCCTGGCCGCGCTCCTTGACGAGGGCGGAGCGCAGCAACCCCGTCAATTGGCGATCCTGCTTCCGGGCCCGAAGGCCTAGATCATGGCGCGCGTTTCACGGGTTAGCGGGACCATGTCCGGCCAAAACAGGGCAGCTCCTGCTTGGTTGGAGTGTCGCAAGACGAGCTTGCGCGTACGAGCGGCTCCAAGCCATTGCGTCGGCCTCTCCCGCGCCGGCCCTTCCGCCCGTACCCTTACCCGCGCCGCCGGAACGCGCACCGCTGTCGGCGCATGTTTGCAGCTGCCCCGACCGCGGAGTCGACGGACGACGCGATCCGCGATTTTCTCGATGCCAGCGGTCCCGTCTCCGAACTTCCGGCGCTGCGCCGGCTCGCGCTTTATTCCGCCGCTAGGTATCTGTGTGAGAGCGCGATCGGCGGCGCCGCCATGGATTGCGGCCGTGGCCAAACGCAAACGCTGACCGCGCTGCCGCTGGCGTTCCAGCATATCGGCGACACCGGCAGTTGATCCTGTTGGGATTGCCGGCAGACAGGACGGGTCGCGGGCGCAAATTTCGTCGGAACCGTGGGCCCGCAGCGCTTGTCGCCACCGGCTATCCCGCAGCGACTCGATCCGGCGCTTTCCGCGCGAGGAAATCGCCGGTTGCGGACCGCTGGCATTTCTCGGCCTGGGACCCGACCCAAAGGCCTGAGTTCGAAATTCGCCTCGTGGGGTTGGATCGCGATCTGACATTGCAAACCTACCCGGCCAACCAAGAGGCGATCGCGACCTACATCCCGCTATTGTCCCGCGGTGGCATCATCGCGGTGGAAGGCCCGTTGGGCTCGGGCGCTGCTGACGCGGTCGACCACTATCTGCGCCGCGAGGGAACCGCGTTTCTGCTGATCCAGCTAGCGCCCGATTTTTGTCTCGGCATCAAGCCCTGAAGGGCCGGTCCCACCCACCTCGGCACACGGCCCGCTTGGGCACGAGGCGGGCCATTGCGATCGGTCATCACAAAATACATCGCAATGAACTTAGGTTATTTATTTGATACGTATAAGGTTCAAACGAGAAAAAATATCAACTCGGATTTTTAGTCGCACGACGTCGTTCATATTTTGTGTTGTTGTCGAGGGCTTTTGGGTATCGCAAATGACCGAACGAAGCTCTGATAATCAGAGGGGCCGACCTTTCAGGAAAGGCGAATCAGGTAACCCGACGGGCCGACCTTCGGGGGCACGCAATCGCGCGACCCTAGCTGCCGAAGCGCTACTCGACGGCGAGGCCGAGGGGCTGACCCGCAAGGCGATTGAGCTTGCACGTTCGGGCGATATTGCAGCATTGCGGCTTTGCCTCGAACGCATATTGCCGGCGCGACGAGAGCGCTTGGTGCAGTTTGAACTGCCGCCACTTAAGAGAGCATATGACGCGCCTATCGTGCTGTCCGCTATTATCCATGCGGTAGCACAGCGCGAGATTACAATAAGCGAAGCGGCGGAATTGGTGAAGTTTGTCGAGGCTTTTGTCAGGGCGATTGAAAAAAGCAATAGCACAAGCGAAGATGAACTTCAACACATGTCTGATGAAGAATTGGAGCGGAGAGTTTTAGATCTACAACGTAAACTCGGGTATTTTCCTGAAAAAGGATGCACGTCCTAACTACTGGGGCGGAATCAGGAGAGCGCAGCATTTGAGATATTTTGAGTGGTTCTCCCGCGCTTGCCAACAAACCGCGGTCGGTTCTCGGGTTCTCTCGGCCGAATAGGGACGCTGCGACTATCGCCGCCTCGGTCTCAAACGGTCGTTCCGTCTCGTTCCCAAAGCCCGGGATTAACCGCGTAAGTGACCCGGGCCCGTGGCCCGAATTGGGTACTTCGCGCTGGTAGATTGAGCCAACCGAAGGCGACGAGCCGCTCTGCGGCGCCGCGGATTTGCGCAGCAGCGCGTAGCCCCGGTAGCCGCACGTTTCGTTGCAGGTGACGGATATGCACTGCCGCGGGTCGCGTCTTAAATATCCAGCGCGCCAAAGTCGCGGCGTCGCGTTGGATAAACGAAACGCTGGCGTCGCCATACGCGCGCTCGGCCATGACCATAAAATAGTCGCTGACAAGCCGTGCTGCAGCGGCGAAGGCGTGTGCGCTGATCCGCGAAGGGGGCGGCGATGCTCCCTCCTCAGCGCACCACCACAGCATCTCAAGGACGAGGGCCAGTCGCAGGGCCTGACCGCGGGTCTTCCCGAGGGCGGAGCGCAGCAACCCCTCGGACATCAATTGGCGATCCTGCATCCGGCGCCCGAAGGCCTCGATCATAGCGCGCGCCTCCGGGGTCAACGGGACCATGACCGGGGACGGTGAGTCTCCAGGTTGGAGATCAAGCTCGCGCAGTCGGTCAAGCGCGCGAGTTGCCCATGCCGTTCCCGGCGCGTGGCGGCCGAGGCGGAACGCAAGCGGGTTTGGCCAAGCCCACAAAATGCGGCCGAGGAGGCCGTCATCGATGCCGCTCAGCAGCGGGCGAAGTTTGTCGGGCTGGACACCACCATAGAGGGCCACGGCCAGGCGCGGAACGATTATGGGATGGGGATCGGTCTTGCGCTCGACGCGGTAGGGACGCCCACCATAGGCTTCGATCCAAAACTCACGCCCGCCGCCATGATAAGCATTCATTCCGGCAATCCACCCGGCCAACTCGTCGCGAACGATGAGCAACCCTTTGGGCGCGGCAGCCCCAAGTAATTCGGCGACCTTCTCGAAAGTGACGTCATTCTGGCGCAGCCTCGGAGCCTGCGGCTCGACGACGGCGAACACCGGCGGCGACGGGAGCGGGCCGCCGTGTCGCTCGGCCTGCCGCAATTCCCTGCGCCATCGCTGCGTTGCCGCCTTCCCGATTTCCGTCGTGGATTTCCATTCCCGCAATTTGTCCGGAAAATCGGCGAGCATTCTGCGCTCGATTTCGGGCAGCACTTCGCCGAGGAGACAGTCCGCCCCCGGACTTTTACCCGTGCCGCTATCGCCGACGGCACCGAGCCACAAATGAGGCGGTTCGGCCCAGCCGGGCGTGGCTTGCGCCCACCGCGCGTGTCCGACCAGCGCCGAGGCCGTGGCAAGCAGTGGAGCGACGATGTAATCGGCCGGGCAGGCCGCGGCCTCCGCCGCGCGCAAAATCCAGTTACGCCAAGCCGGACCAAAGAGGCCAAGCGGAAGAATTGGAGGGGAGGGCCGGGCTTCCTGCAGCACGGTCATGTCGGGTTCGGCCCGGCCGTCGCCCTCGCGGTCGTTCAATACGGTTTGGTGGATGCTGCCCGCCGTCATGTAGCACCGATCTGATCGGCACGAAGGAGCTTCAATGAGGCCCGCATTTCCCAATCTGGACTGCGCCAGGCAAATTCGGTGGCAAGCGCCCACTGATCGATTTGGTATTTGCGACCGAACGAGACGGCGCCGAGGCGGTGCTGCTCGCCATGGTGAACCCGGCAGAGGCTGATCCCGAACATGTCGTGGGGCTTTTGCGCGGTGCCGGCATTGGCGGCGGATCGCAGATGGGCTAACTCGTCCTTTGCCGCCGGACATCCCGGGACGCATCAGCCATGTGATTTCACCCAGCGCCGGTGTTTGGGCCAGATCCGCTT
>JBBRPG010000054.1:0-22326 GCA_038228485.1 Alphaproteobacteria bacterium | reverse complement strand
GAAAGACGTTCTTCGCGATATCCAGACCGACGGTGATAATCTGCATGGGACGGCTCCTGCCCTCGAGGTGGTGCGATTGACGGTCGCCACCCTGGCACATCGCGATGCCGTCGGGTCGGGGGCCGTCCACCCCATCAAGCTTCCTGCTGGAGGGGGAGGCCAGCATGGATGACGCGACCGTATTCCGAGGATCTTCGCGAGCGGGCGCTGGCGCGCTCTGACGCCGGCGAGAGGGACCGGGCGATCGCCCAGGCTCTGTCGATTGCCCCATCGTGCCTGTCGAAGTGGCGCAAGCTGCGGCGTGAGACCGGGGCGCTCAAACCCGGCAAGATGAACGGCCACAAGAAGCCGACCCTGATCGGGCCGATCGCCGAGTGGCTGCGCGAGCGGCTTGCTTCAGCGCCGTTCACCACGCGCCAGCTTGTCGGCGAACTGCAGGCGCGAGGGGTCAAGAGCGACCGCCGGGCCGTATGGGTGTTTGTCGTGGCCGAAGGGCTGAGCTTCAAAAAAAAACCGCGCTGCCCGCCGAACAGGATCGGCCTGATATCGCCAGAAAGCGCCGGCGCTGGAAAGCCCATCAAGCGCGCATCGCCGCCAGCCGTCTGGTCTTTCTCGATGAGACCTGGGTCAAGACCAACATGGCCCCGCTGCGCGGCTGGGGGCCAAGAGGAAAGCGACTGCCCGCCAAGGTTCCTTACGGCCACTGGCAGACGCTCACCTTCATCGCCGCGCTGCGGCACGACCGGATCGAGGCCCCCTTGGTCATCGACGGGCCGATCAACGGCGCGCTGTTCACCGCCTATATCCAGCAGGTGCTCGCCCCCACCCTCCAGCCGGGCGACCTCGTCATTCTCGACAATCTCGGCTCGCACAAGGGCAAGGCGGCGCGGCAGGCCATTCGCAACACAGGCGCTCATCTTCTCTTCCTGCCGCCCTACAGTCCGGACCTCAACCCGATCGAGCAGCTCTTCGCCAAGCTCAAGCATCTGATGCGAAAAGCCGAAGAACGAGCCCATGAAGCCACTTGGCGCAGGGTCGGTCAGCTTCTCGACCTCGTCTCCCCAGACGAGTGCGCCAACTATCTCGCTAACGCAGGTTATGCTTCTGTCTAAAAACAGCTCAGCTCTAGCTGATCCAGCGGGCCGCGAAGTTGGTCCTCCGGCGACCCAGTTGCTGCAATTCCGGAGAATTTTGGCTTCAGCGTTGCGCCGAAGCGCGAAATTGCTCCGTTGAGGCGATCCGTCCCCTGCACCAACCCCTCAGCCCTCTGGTCTCGCCAATACGAAACCCTAGATTACCCCACTGTGCCGCTGTACCGCTCTTCTTAAACAACCCCCGCGCGAGGCGAGATGGGGTGAAGCCCCACACCGGAGTACCCTCGTTAAATCATCGGTGCTGGCCGAAGGCTCGCTCGATCACGCGGGCCAGGTCGGCCTGGCGGTAGGGTTTCGCGAGGACCGGCAGGTCCAAATCCTTGGCCTCGGGCACGTCCGCCGAACTGAGCGCGGAGGGGATGTTGCTCGCGGTAAAACCCGAGGTGAGGACCACGGGGAGCGCGGGGTACTGGGCGCGCAGGGCCTGGACGAGCTCGACGCCGCTCATGCCGCCGGACATCACGACATCGGTGAAGACCAGGTCGATCGCGGGCGAGCTCGCCGCGACCAGACCGAGGGCTTCCCGGCCCGTCGCCGCCGCCACCGTCCGATACCCCAGGTCGCCAAGCTGTTCGATCACCAGGCCGCGGACGTCGACATCGTCCTCGACCACGAGGATCGTCGCGCCGAGGTTCCCCCGCGCCGCCGCAGCCTCGGGTTCGCGCTCCGACGCGGCCACGGCTTGCTCGCGCGGGAGATGGATGCGGACGTGCGTGCCGAACCCCGGGGGGCTCTCGATCGTCAAAAACCCGCGGGACTGAGTGACAAACCCGTGGACTTGCGACAACCCCAGCCCGCTTCCCTGGCCGGCTTCCTTGGTGGTGAAAAAGGGCTCGATGGCGCGGCTGAGCACCTCGGCCGGCATGCCCGTTCCCGTGTCGGCCACCTCCACGAACACATAGGGGAGCGGTCTTGCCTCGGGGTGCCGGCTCGCCTCCCGCTCGTCGAGATCGATATTGCCGGTGCTGATGGTGAGGCGGCCGCCGTTCGGCATGGCGTCGCGGGCGTTGATCACCAGATTGAGAAGCGCCGATCCGAACTGGGCCGGGTCGACATGGCAGGCCCCGGCGGTCTGGTCGAGCCGGAACTCGTTCTCGATCGCCTCACCGGTTATGCGGCCCGCGAGGACATCGAATTCCGCGATCAGCTCGTTGATGGGGCGCGTTTCCGGCCGCAGCGCCTGCCGCCGCGCAAAGGCGAGCAGCTGCGCGGTCACCTGCGCGCCCCGCGCCGCGCCTCGTTGGGCCGTGGCCACCATCCGCGCCAGCCGCTCGTTGCCGGCGACCGCGTTGCCGATCAGCTCCAGGCTGCCCGTGATCACCGCCAGCAGGTTGTTGAAATCGTGGGCAATGCCGCCGGTCAGCTGGCCCACCGCTTCCATCTTCTGGGCCTGGCGCAGGGCATCCTCGGCCTGCTGACGCTCGGCGATCTCCGCCGCAACGCGCTGCTCCAGATCCTCGTTCAGCCGGCGCAATTCGTCTTCGACGCGCCGGCGGCCCAAGGCCACGCCCAGCAAATTGGCGACGCCCTGGAGGAAATCGACGTCATGCTCGGAAAAGGCGCCAGCCGCCTCGCTATCGGCCTCCAGCACGCCGAAAGGTTGGCTCTCGCCGTCGAGAATGACGTTCACCGCGCGCTCGACGCCATGCTCGGCCAGGAGTTGGGGGGTGCGAAAGCGGCTCTCGCCCGCGAGATGGTTGGAAATGACCGGCTTGCCGGTGTGCAGGGCGTAGCCGGCAGGAGATTCGAGATCGGCCCCGACTGTCGCGTGGCCGACAATGCCGGGCTGCCACCCTACCCCGGCGCGCACCAGCAGGCGGTTCTCGCCCGGCAAATACTCCAGGATTTTGCAGTAGCGCACCTCAAGCCCCAGGGCGCAAAGCCGGGAGGCTTCCGCGAACAGGGCGTCGGTGCTCGCATCCGAAAGTGCCCGGCGCCCAATCTCAGCCAAAAGGGCCTGCTGACGCAGCCGGCGTTCAAGTTCGTCGGTAGGCGCGCGTTTCATCAAAAAGCGACCCCTGCGCTCCGGCGACGGTCAAACGGGATTGGTCCACGGCCGACGGTTCCCTCGGCAACGCGGCGCACGATACTTGGTTCCGGCGCCCTCGTCCCGCCGCACGCCCTATGCTTCCGCGCCGGCGTACCGCTCCTTTTTAAACAATCCGCGGGCGAAAGCGAGGTAGGAATCTTTGGTCATGGCGGGGTGGAAGTCACTGATGATCTGGTGGCGGCGGCGGCGTTGTCGTAGAGCAGGTCGATCGCAGTCATCGCCGGTTGACGTTCGCGTGAGAGGTCTCGTCGCCGCTTTGCCGGCGTCGGCGCTGCAGAAAGTCGCTGATCGCCCTGAACTCCTCGGCCGTTACCGGCAGCAGCACCTCGGCATCCTGCCAATCGGCCGCTGCCGTCGCCGGGATATCGGAATAGTCGATCTCGTCATCGGGCGCATCGAGCAGCTTGGCGAAATACTTCCGCGGCTTGTCAGGTCGTATGCACATAATAGATTTCACGCTCCATCGCGTTGGCCGGACGCAAGGAAACGATACGGCATTTCCGGTCGCGCGGCGTGTAGATAATGACCACTATCCGGCCGTACAACTCACCCAGCACCATAAAGCGCGGCTCGTTCGAACGGTGGCGGCGGGTGTCCTGCCGCCTAATCAGCGGGCCCCGAAAGACGATCCGTGCGGCCTCGAAGACAAAGTCGCGATCGGCAAAGGTCGAGAGGCTCTTTCGCCGATCCCATTCGAAATCGCCATCGCCGTAGGGCGAAATCCAGGGCCGGTAGACGATTGCCATTGCGTCCGCGCTGCACGGTAGCGATTAACCCGCCGCCCCGCTGTACCGCTCCTTCTTGAACAATCCGCGGGCGAAAGCGAGGTAGGAATCTTTGGTCATCGCCGGCTGGAAGTCGCCGATGATCTGCTTGGCGGCGGCGGCGTTGTCGTAGAGCAGGTCGATCGCGGTCATCGCCAGGAGCTTGGCCGGGGTCAGGTAGCCGTGCTCGGGCTCGTGGATGTGGAAGTCGGCGCCGTGGGTCTTCCCGCGCGCCGAGGCGACGTAGGGGTGGATCACCGGCATCAGATGGGCGATGTCGCCCATGTCGGTCGAGCCGGTGCGGTGGCCGCCGATGTCGAACTGGCCCTTGCCGAACAGGGCCTCGACATTGCCGCCGAAGAACTCGCCGAAGGCGCGGTCGTTGCGCTGGGGCAGGTAGCCGGGGATGGTCGAAATCTCGACCTCGGCGCCCATCGCCATCGCGCCGGCGCGCAGGCAGCGGTCGACCTTGAGATTGGCGTCGGTGATCGCCTCTAATGATCCACCTCGCACAAAGGTCTCCATCGTCACCTCGGCCGGGATGACGCTGACCGCGTCGCCGCCCTTGGTGATGATCGGGTGGATGCGGATGGTGTCGGCGTCGTAGAAGGTCTCGCGCTGGCAGTGGATCGCGTTGAGCGCGATCATCGCGGCGGAGAGCGCGTTGATGCCGAGCTGCGGCGCGCCGCCGGCGTGGCTGGCGCGGCCCATGAACCTGATCTGCTTGACCAGGGCGCCGTTGGACGAGTCGGCGATGTAGGAGCGCTTGGTCATCTGGTCGTGCGAGCCGGCATGGATCATCATCGCCATGTCGATGTCGTCCCAATGGCCGCGGGCAAGCAGCTCGGGCTTGCCGAGGAGGAATTCGAGTTCGCCCTTTTCCTTGCGCCTGAGGCGCTCCTCGACATCGATGAACTCCTCGGCCGGGACCGCGAAGAACACCATTTCGCCGGCCAAATGCTGGGCCGCGCCGATGGCGTTGAGCCCCATCGCCGCGCCGAGCATCCCGGCGATCTGCGCGTTGTGGCCGCAGCTATGCGCGGCGCCGGTGTGCGGGTCGGCGAGCGGGTGGTCGGAGGTTCTGAGGCTGTCGAGCTCGCTGACGATGGCGACGCGCGGGCCGGACTGGTTGCCGGCGAGGCGGCCCTTGACCCCGGTGAGGGCGAGCCCCGTTTGCGGGCTGAGGCCGATGCCGGCCATCGCCTCGGCGACGAGCTTCGATGTCTTGTGCTCGTTGAAGCCGGTCTCGGGGTGGTGCAGGATGGTCTCGCCGATGGCGATGATCTCGTTGCCGTGGCGGTCGATCGCCTCGCATACCTGCCGCTTCAGTTCGTCTTTTGTGGCCATCGGCTTGCCCCCCGCGTGTCGTGCGAGGCGATGATACCAGCGCGATCATGGCGAGCGAAGCGATGACGGGGTTTGACCGGCAGCGCTGGCTCGCGGCGCTGGTGCTGGCGGCGACGGCGCTGTTCCTGATAGCGGTGGCGCCGCGGTTTCCTTATCGTCGGGCGGCGCAGCGGGTGGCGGTGGGGGGGGGGGGTACGTCCTCGCCGCCGGGGTGGTGATGGTTTGGGTTGCGGCGTGGCTGCTGGGGCTTGCCGGGGGATAGACGTAGCGCCGGGGCGCTACGAGCGGCTGGACGCCGTCGGGCCGAGCCCGCGGCCGCGCCCGCCCGCGCCGAACAGGGGGGAAGGCTCTCGCGGCTGGGCGCTGACGCGCGCGGTCGCGGCGGGTGCGGGAACCGGCGCGCTCGCCGCGCATAATTCGTGCAGCCGGGTCGCGGCGTGCTGGGCCGAGGGCGCGATCTCGGAGCGCCACTCGCTGTCGAGGTATCTGATGCGGAACAGATTGGCGCCGGTCTTGGCGAGCTGAGCCTCGACGGCGAGCAGGGCGCGGCGGCCGACATTGCGCGGGTGCAGCTCGATCTCGGCGACCAGGCGGCCGAGCACCTGGAATTTGACAAAGCCGAGGTTCCGGACAGCAAATCCCGCCGCGTCGTAATCCGGGTCGGGATCGCCGAGTGCGGAGAGAAACTCCTCGCTATCCGGGAGCACCCACCGACCCTCGGCAGTGACCAGCATCGTCAACTGCTTCACGAATGTCCTCCGCCATGCCAGGCGCACTCGGCCCCGATCGGGGGCCCGGCACTGAGAGTGTTTTCCGCCTTGGCTCGTAAACAACCGCTTAACCGACGCGTGAATAACCCGTATGGCCGACATGCAAAGCCCTTGCCGCGCTCCCGACATGGGTTAACAAAAAAACCGGGCGAAAAATCCTGGGGCGACAAATCCCGGAGTTAACAAAAATCCTGCTCGGCGCAACCGCCGGAACAAATGGCTCGGCTCGGTTGAAGCCGCCGCCGAGGGGCGGTCAACCGAGGGTGGGCGGGAGCGGCCGCGCGAGGCGCTTGCTACTACAAGTTGCGGTGCCGCCGTCTGGCAATTTCCAAATCTGGAAAATACCGATAAAATTTTAGACAAATAGAGTCGATCAAGACAAGCATCGCCGGCGACTGACGCCTACCCAACACAACGCGACCATGTATAGAAAACGCTGGAACATTTAGTGAAAACGCCGGGAGGCCTTACCGCGTACCCGAAACAAATATTGACAATTGGTTAACGGCATCTATCCTTTTGCCGGGAAGTTGATTCGTGGTTGGGGAACCGCGAATTTGTAGAGGGTAAGACATGGCTACCGAGACCATCTCGGCGCCACGGGAGAACACTCCCGTGCGCACAGGGCGAATATTGCCCGGCGCGATCATCGGCGCTTCTGCCGGCCTGGTCTTGCGGTTTGCCCGCGACGACGACGCCGGCGCGGTCATCGCGCTGGTCTCGTCCGTGTGGTCGGAATATCCGGGCAAGACCTTGGTCGCCGCCACCGACATGCCGGAACTGCTGACCCCGGCCACCGCCTATGGGCAGCGCGACGGCCGCTTTTGGGTGGTCGAAGCCGGCGATTTCCCAGGGGGCCAAATCATCGGCACCGTCGCGCTGATGCCCAGCGCGGAACCGGGGGTCGTCGAGCTGCAAAAGCTCTATGTCGCGCGGGACATGCGCAAGAACGGGCTTGGGGGGTTCCTCTGCCAACTGGTCGAGCGCGAGGCCCGCGAGCGCGGCGCGCACGCGATCGAGCTGTGGTCGGACGTCAAGCTGCTCGACGCGCACCGCCGCTATGAGCGCCTCGGCTATGTCCGCGGCGACGAGCTCAAGGCCTATGCCGACACGTCGAGCACGGTGCGGTTCTATTACCGCAAGGAGCTCGGCCCCGATCTGCCCGACCACCCCGATCAGCCGGGCGGCCGCGACGGCGCGCCCCGCCCGGAAGATCGCTGGCAGCTGTTGTTCCACCTCGGCGCAAGCGGCGCCGTCCTTCAGGGGGAAAGCAAACCATGACGCGCCAGACTATCGGCCTCCCGACGATCAGACGCCAGACTATCAGACGGCTGTCGTTCACCGAGCACCCCGCCTCGGTGGGCGAGAACTATTTCGTGCATTTCCGCCACGCTGCCGGGTTCAGCTTCAACATGTTCAAGGGCGGTTTCGCCTGCATGGTGCATGCGGTGTTTCCGTTCCTGTGCACCAAGACCGGTTCGGGGATCGTCGCCACGCTCAACACGCGGATGATCACCAGCCGGCACGCGACGGTCGCGCCGGGCGACGCCGACCGGGAGCGCATCAGCCGCAACATCGCACAGCCCGGTAAGCGGGTCAGCGCCGCATGAGCCGGCTATCCCTTGGCCGTCTGTCCCTTGGCCGTCTGTCCCCTAGGGCCCGCATCGTCGCCTTGATGTGCGGCGCCGAAATCCTGTGCATGGCGGGGTTCGCCACCTACCCCGCTCTGCTGCCGGTGCTGCGGGGAGATTGGGGGCTCAGCAACACCGCGGCCGGGTTTGTCGGCGGCATCCTGTTCTTCGGCTATGTCGGCTCGGTGCCGGTGCTGACCGGCCTCACCGACCGCATCGACGCGCGCCGGGTCTATCTGGTTTCGTGCCTGCTGGCGGCCAGCGGATCGGCGTTGTTTGCGCTGATGGCCGACGGTTTCTTTGGCGCCCTCGTCGCCCAGGCGCTGTTCGGCGCCGGCTTTGCCGGCATCTACATGCCGGGCCTCAAGGCGATGTCCGACCGCATCGACGAAGACCTGCAATCGCGCGCCGTGGCGCTTTACACCTCGCTGTCCGGGTTCGGCCTCGCCGGCTCCTATTTTCTGGCCGGCGTGATTTCCACGCATGCTTCCTGGCGCCTCGCCTTTGCCTTGGCGGCGCTGGGCCCTCTCGCCGCCGCCATGCTGGTGTTCCTGCTGATGGCGCCGAAACCGCCCGCCCCCGCGGCGGTTCGCCTCGGCTTTTTCGCCAGCTTCCGGCTGGTGTTCAAGAACAAGCCGGCGCTCGGCTACATCTCCGGCTATGTGGCGCATTGCTGGGAGCTCTACGGCTCGCGCGCCTGGATGGTCGCATTCCTGACCTTTGCCGCGGGCGAGGCGACGGGAACCGCCAGCCGGCTCGACGCGCCGACCCTGGCCTCGATCATCTCGCTCGGCGGCATCGCCAGCAGCATCGGCTGCAACGAGTTCGCCAAGCGCCTCGGCCGCGCCAATCTGGTGACCGGGATCATGCTGACCGGGCTGGTGTTCGGCATCGCCACGGGGTTGTCGTGGCAAGTGTCGTTTATCGCCTCGGTCGCGCTGCTGACCTGCTACTACGCGACGATCATGGCCGATTCCGGGGCGCTGACCGCCGGCACGGTCGCCGCGTCGCGGCCCGAGCAGCGCGGCGCGACGCTGGGCGTCCATTCGATGCTGGGGTTCAGCGCCGGGCTGGTGGCGCCGACCTCGTTCGGGCTGATCCTCGACCTCGCCGGCGGGGCGCAAAGCGGCCGGGCCTGGGCCGCGTCGTTCACCCTGCTGGCGCTGCCCAACCTGATCGCGATCGCGGTCCTGCGCCGGCTTTCCGCTGCTCCCGCGACGCAGCCGGCGGCCACGGCCGTGCTGGTCACGGCAAGAGCCGCACCGGCGCCCGCCGCCAACCGTCCCGCCAGCGCCGCCTAGCTAGCTAGGCACGACCGGGTCAAGGTGAAGCGCGGCGCCGGCCCCCACCCCAACCCTCCCCCGTGTCCACGGGGGAGGGAGAGCCGCGGAGCGGCTGGGAGGGGGCCGGCACAATCGCGTCAAGCCCGGCCACGGGCGGCGAGTAGACAGATAATTCTCAAGCCTGCATCGCCACCTGGCGCACCGGCGCGGGGCGGGTGCGCGCGGCCGGCAGGGTTATCGAGACCCGCGTCCCCTGCCCCGGGCGGCTGTCGATGACCAGCGTGCCGCCATGCGCCTCGACAAGACCGCGGGTGATCGGCAGGCCGAGCCCGGTGCCGCCATAGGTGCGGGTGGTCGCGCTGTGCGCCTGGCCGAAGGGCTGCATCGCGCGCTCCAGCTCTTCCCCGCTCATGCCGATGCCCCCGTCGGCGATGGTGAGCACGGTGCGGCTCTGCGCGTCGATCCCGGCCACCACCGACACGGTGCCGCCGATGCGCGAGAACTTGATCGCGTTCGACAAGAGGTTGAGCAAGCACTGCTTCATCGCGCGCTCGTCGGCAAAGATGGTGTGCTCGGCATCGGCGACCTCGCAGACCAGCTCCAAGCGCTGCTTGCGGGCGCGCTCGCGCACCATGCGGACGCTGCCGGCGAGCAGCGGCTCGACCGCGATCTCTTCCTCGTGGATGTCGAGCTTGCCCGCCTCGATCTTCGACATGTCGAGCACGTCGTTGATGATCGACAACAGATGCAGCCCGCTCGAATGGATGTCGTTCGAGTATTCGAGATAGCGCAAATTCTCGAGCGGGCCGAGATGCTCGCCGGCGAGGATTTCGGAAAAGCCGATAATCGCGTTGAGCGGCGTGCGCAGCTCGTGGCTCATATTGGCGAGGAAATCGCCCTTGGCGCGGTTGGCGAGCTCGGCCTGCGCCCCGGCCTGCGCCATCTTGAGCTCGCCGGCCTTGCGCTCGGTGACGTCGGAATAGAGCGAGACGACCATGCCGTCAGGCATGCCGCGGCGGCGGATCTGCAAGGTGCGGCCGGCGAGGGTGCGGCGCTCGCCGACATAAGGCACGTTGCGGAAGAAGCGCTCGGCCCGCTCCGGCACCGCGAGCGCCAGGTCGACCGATCCAAAATCGCCGCGCGCCGCCTGCACCGCGAGGATGTCGGGGAGCGTGGTCTCGGCCGAGAGATCGGGCAGCTCAAGCATCTCGACAAAGCGGGAGTTCCACGCCACCAGCCGCCCGTGGCGATCAAAGACGCTGAGCCCCTCGCCCATGTTTTCGAGCGTGCTCTGCAGCAGGCCGCTCTCGCGCTTGAGACGGGCCTCGCCGGCGCGCAGCTCGGCGGCCGCGCGCTGCTGCCGGTCGATCGCGTGCACCATCATCCAGGTCAGCGTGCCCGCAGTCACCGCGAACAGCACAAAGGCGATCAGCGAGCTTTCGCACTCGCTGCGCCACTGAGCGAGGATCGCGCCGCGCTCGCGCGAAGCGGTCAGGATCAACGGCCGGGCCGGGATGCGGGCGAAGGCCACCACCCGCGAGGCGCTGGCCTGGTCTTGCACGTTGCCGAGCACGCCGAAGCGGCTTTTCGCGGCGGTGGCGAGCACCAAGTCGACGTCGGCGGCGCGGTTGCCGATCATTTCCTCTTCATGCGGCTCGCTGGCGATGACGGCGCCGTCGTCGAACAGCAGCCGCACCCGCACCCCGCTATTGGCGACGACCGCGCCATAGAAATCGGTGAATACCGTGATCGGCACTTCGGCAGCGATGACGCCGGCGACGGCGTCGCGATGCAGCAGCGGCCGGCTCACCATGATCGACCAGCCGCCGGTCGCCCGGCTGCGCTGCGGCCGGCCGACGAACAGCGACGGCAAACCGCCCGACTGGTGCGCGACAAACCACGGCCGGTCGGACAAATCCTGCGCCGGCCCGGCGGTCGAGCCCGATTTGTTGACCAGCCGGCCGTCGGCGCCGACGATCAGCAGCTCGCGCAGCACCAGGGTCTGGTCGTTGGCCTGGTTGAGCAAGATCCGCACCGAACGGTCGGTGAGCGGCTTGTCCGGCAGCATCACGTCGAGCATCCGCTCGACCCCGAGCAGCGCCGCGTCGATCTCGAAGATCGAACGGTTGGTGCCGACCTCGGCCGAGCGGGCGATGCTTTCGAGGGTGCCGGCCGCGTCGTCGAGCGCCTGGCGGTGGGCGCGGTGAAGCGAGGCGTACATGCTGGCGCCGTAGGCGCTGACCAGCACCGCGCACAACACGATCATCGCATTTTGCAGCCGCACCTGCCGCGCAACGCCGAGAAGCCACGGAGGGCACCGCATCGCCGTTGCCCTCATGGGCCCGCGGCGACGGTGATGTCGAAGAGCCGGCCGACCGCATGGTTCCAGTTGGTCACGCACTCGGCCCCGCAACGCTCCGACCAGCGCGGCGACACCACATCGGTAAAGGACCGGCGCATCAGCTTGCGGTCTTCAAGGCCGGCCGGCGCCAGCACCATGTGCGCGGGCGGGCCGGCGCTGCACTCGCCCCCGGTCAGGCAGGCGATGCCTTCTTGGGTCTCGCGCTCGGTGGCATCCCACAACCGGTCGCCGAGCTTGTCGATCTCGGCGGTCAGGAACTCGCGCACCGACGGATCGAAGCGCAGCCAAGCGGCGCGGTTGGCGAACACCACGTAGGGACCCCAGCTGACCGTCGTCGCGTCGAGATGGGTCGTCGCGTTCTGCAATCCGACCCGGTAGCCCGACATCGCCCCGGTGATCGCGCAGGCGGCGACGTGCTTGTTCAGCGCGTCCATCAGCCCGTCGAACGGGATGGTGATGCCGACGCCGCCCAGCCCCTCGATGAAATCGCCGTGCATGGCGCTGGCGACGCGGACCTTGACGCCGTTGAGGTCGCCCAGGCCGGCGATCGGCGCGTTGCAGAAAATGACCTGCGCCGGGTAGCTCCAGACCGCCAACAGCTCCAGGCCGTAGCGGCTGCGGTAGACCTCGCGCAGGGTCGGCAGATAGGCCTTGATGGTCTTGCGCAGGGTGGCGACATCGGGGTTGAGCCCGGCCAGGTCGACCGCCGCCGCTTCCGGGTCTTCGCTGGCGATCTGGCTCAGCGAGACGGTGCTGATGGCGATCGCGCCGAGCCGGGTGAACTGCAGCAATTCGGCGCCCTTGATGCCGAATTGATCCCACGGCGTCACCTCGGCGGTGATCTTGCCGTGAGAATGCTCGGCGAGCTGCTTGCTCCAGAACGGCTCTTCGAAGTTCTTGAATTGCATCGTCTGGCCAAGACCGCCGACCACTTTGAGGTGCAGGCTCGGCAGCTCGTCGGCCGCCGCCGGAAGCGCGGTCAGAAGGAGCAGTGCAAAAACCAGACGGCGCACGGCGAGCATCCTTTGTAACGCTGCCGTTTACTAGACTAAACCGGCGCGGTTAATTTTCCGTTAGGCCGACCGGGTTTGCGGCCTGACGACGAAGCCGCAAAGCCGAGCCACCGAGCCGCAAATTCTGCGCCTTCAGGGGCGCAACCCAAAGGCGAGGGCCGGCCGGCTCAGCCGCGCCCCGGACGGTCCGGTTCGAGGATCAGCACGCCGCCGGCGCCAACCATGCCGCACCATCCGGAGGGCACCAGGATCGTCGTGTCGGGCTGCTCGACGATCGCCGGACCGGCGATACGCCGGCCGGCCGCCAGAGCCTCGCGCCGATACACCGCGGCGTCCTCGAACCCGGTCGCGGGATCGATCAGCACGGGGCGATGTGTCGGCGTTGCCGTTCCCGGCGAGGCTGGCTCAGGCAAAGGCGGCGCGGCTGGCCGATCCGGCGGGGCGACCCGATGCACCGCGCGCAGATTGACCAGCCGGGCCGGCGCCTCGGCGGCGTGGCCGTAGACCCGGTCATGCGCGGTGAGGAAATCGCGGTAAAGCGCGGCGAGCGGCTGAGGATCGCCCTGGGACTTCTCCGGGGGCGCGCCGTCGCGCAGCGGGATTTCGAGATGGTAGCCCTGGCCGATATAGCAGACATCGGCAAAGTGGCGGATCGTCGTCTGGCCGGGGGCCGCGCCGGGCGCGATCCCCTCATCCGCCATCAGCGCCGCACAGCCGGCGTCGAGCTCGGCCAGCGCCGCGGTGACCTCGGCCCAATCGGCCGATGCGAGCGGGCGCGGATAGGCGGCCGACACCTCGTGCTCGATCGGCGCGGCGAGCAGCCCGGCCGCCGACAACACCCCCGGATGCGGCGGCACCAGGATGCGGCTTATGCCGAGTTCGGCCGCCAATGCTGCGGCGTGGATGGGGCCGGCGCCGCCCAGCGGCAGCAGGGTATAGCCGCGGGGGTCGATGCCGCGGCCGATCGACACCAGGCGCATCGCCTCGGCCATCTGCGCGTTGACGACGCGGTGGATGCCGAGCGCGGCGGTCTCGACCGAGACGCCCATGCGCGCGGCGACATTCTCCTCGATCGCGCGGCGGGCGCGATCCGGGTCGAGGCGCACGGCGCCGCCGGCGAAATAATCGGGGTCGAGATAGCCGAGCACCAGCGAGGCGTCGGTGACGGTCGCCGCGGTGCCGCCGCGGCCGTAACAGGCGGGGCCCGGCTCCGACCCCGCCGATTGCGGGCCGACCCGCAACGCGCCGGCGTCGTCGATCTGGGCGACGCTGCCGCCGCCGGCGCCGATCGCGGTGACGTCGACCATCGGCACGCGGACGGTGTAGCCGTCGATCACCCCTTCGGCCCGAACCAGCGGCTCGCCGCCGCTGACCAGCGCGATGTCGCAGCTGGTGCCGCCGATGTCGATGGTGATGAGGTCGCCGATGCCCGCCTCGCGGCCGACCGCGAGCCCGCCGACCACCCCCGCCGCCGGACCCGACAGAAACAGCCGCACCGGCCGCAGCGCCGCGTTCGCCGCCGAGCCGATCCCGCCGCGCGACGGCATCATCTGCAACGGCGCCGGCACGCCGGCGGCGGCGAGGTCGCTTCCCATCCGCGCGACATAGCCGGCGACCACCGGCTTCAGATAGGCGTCGAACGCGGTGACGGCGGTGCGCTCGTATTCGCGCAGCGCCGGGTCGACCTCGCAGGACAGCGAGACGGCGAGGTTTGGGTGAGCTTCGGCGATCAGGTCGCGGGCGCGGCGCTCATGCGCGGGGTTGAGGAACGAGAACAGAAAGACGATGGCGACCGCCTCGACCCCGTCGGCGGCGAGCTCGGCGGCGCGGGCGCGGACGTCGCTTTCGTCGAGCGGGGTGACGACCGCGCCCTGGGCCGAGATGCGCTCGCGCACCTCCTTGCGGCGCGAGCCGGGGGCGAGGAAGACCGGGGTCTCGGGCTGGAGGATGAGGTCGTACATGCGGTGGCGCATCTGGCGGCCGATCTCAAGCACGTCCTTGAACCCGGCGGTGGTGATGATGCCAGTGCGCGCGCCCTTGCGCTCGATGACGGCGTTGGTGGCGACGGTCGAGCCATGGACGAAGCGCGCGATGGCGGCGGGGTCGATGCCCCATTCGGCCTGCATTGCCGCAAGTGCGTCGCGCACCTCGGCGGCCGGGTCGGCGCGCGTCGTCGGCCGCTTCATCAGCCGGAACGAGCCGTCCGACCCGGCGCAGACGACATCGGTAAAGGTGCCGCCGATATCGACGCCGACGGAGTAGCGCATCATCGCTGTCGTTGTGTGTGCTGCGCGAGAATGGCGTCCAGCAACTCCGGACGGTGGCGAAAACTCGTCGCTCTTAAGCGGGCGAAAGCCGCCGCGAGATCGACCATCCTGCGCCGCGCGGCCAGGTCGAGCAGGCTCAGCGTACCCGTCGCCGCGAAACCCTCGCGGCGCGCGACGGCCACACCCTCGCGTTCATCGATCAGCAAAAGATCAGCACCGAGCATTTTAGCCAGCGCGATTGCATTTCGCTCGCCTTCGTCGAGTGCCATTGCCGCAGCATTGAGAGTATGAAGGTCGGGGTTGGGCTCGACGCTCAACCACGCCGGCAGCGCAGCGATCCAGGCCTTTATCAGAGTCGGGGCTTCAGCACGCGCCAGCTCGTCACGAACCGCAGTCGGCACGAAAATGCGGCCGAACAGCCGCGGCAGCAATTCGATCTCGCCGATGAGCACCAGATAGTTGAGCGGCCCGGTGTCGGCCACCACGACGCGCATCGGGCATCAAAAGCCGAGCCGCTCCAAATCCTGCCGGTCGCGCTCCAGATCGGCGAGCGAATAGGATTCGAAACAATCGTGAGCCTTAAGGAATGCATCGAGCGCGGCACGCGTGCCAAAACCGAGAAGTCGCCGCAGCTCCGGCTTGGTCAGATGGCCAAGCCGGTACTCGTCGAGCGCCAAGGTTTCGAGCACACGGCGTTCGATATCATCCGCCGTACCGAGCCGGCGGGCCAAGTCATCGGGAATGGAGACCGTGACATCCATGTTGTTACCCTAGCGGGATCGGACCACTACCTCAAGAAATGCACGGAATTGGGCGTCCGGCGGCCGCTCTTGTCTGCCGGAACGAGCCGTCCGACCCGGCGCAGACGATGTCGGTAAAGGTGCCGCCGACGGTGTAGCGCGTCATCGCTATCGCAGCGGTTGACATGCCGGCCGACCGCCAAATATGTCATGACATATGAGCGAGCGAACGACAGTCCGCCTACCGCACGAATTGATGCGCCGCGCCAAGCAGAAGGCGGCGGCCGAAGGCCGTTCGCTGACCTCATTGATTGAGGAAAGCCTGCGAATTGCGCTGGAGGAAAGATCCTCAGCCCCCAAGGCGAAACGAGTGCTGCCGCCGGTGAGCACGGCAACAGGCGGGTTGCTACCCGGGATCGATCTGAATAGCTCGGCAGCGCTGCAGGAAATGGACGATCTCGAATACGTGAAACGTATGCGATGATTTTGCCGGACGTGAACGTGCTGATTTATGCGTTCCGCAGCGACTCGCCCCATCATTCGGTCTGCAAACCCTGGCTCGATACTGTCGTCAGCGGGGACGCTAGATTTGGCATTTCGCCGCTGGCGCTGGGTGCAGTGATCCGGATCATCACCCAGCCGAGAGCCTTCAATCAGCCCAGCTCTCTCGCTGAAGCCTTCGCCTATTGCAATAATCTCCTTCGACAGCCGCATTGCGAGGTCGTGGAGCCCGGTCAGCGGCATTGGGATATCTTCGAGCGGCTGAGCCGCCGGGCGCAAATCACCGGAGCGCGGATCACGGACGCGTGGTTCGCCGCGCTGGCGATCGAGCATGGTTGCACCTGGATCACTTACGACCGCGACTACGCCCGCTTTTCCGGGTTGGATTGGCGATTGCCGTAGCGTGTGACGCAAGTTCCTAATGCCCGACCGCCGGCGTCCCTTCGGTCACGATCAGCGCGTCGAGGGCGACGACGCCGTGGCCTTGTGGGCGCACCAGCAGCGGGTTGATGTCGATGCTGGAGAACTGGCCCTTTTGCGCGGCGGCGAACAGCGACAGCTTCGACAGGGTTGCGGCCAGCGCGTCGAGGTCGCCGGGCGGTTTGCCGCGCGCGCCCTTGAGGATCGCGGCGCCGCGTAGCTCGGCGATCATCGCGCGCGCCTCCTCGACCCCGAACGGGGCGAGGCGGAAGGTCACGTCACGCAGCACCTCGACAAAGATGCCGCCGAGCCCCAGCAGCACCACCGGCCCGAACACGCTGTCGTGCTGGACGCCGAGGATCATCTCGACCCCGTCGGTGAGCATGGGCGAGATCAGCACGCCTTCGAGGTTGGCGTTGGGCGCGCGGGCGGCGACGCGGGTCATCAGCTCGGTATAGGCCGAGACAGCGTCGGCGGCGGCGACGTTGAGCATGACGCCGCCGACTTCGGTCTTATGGGTGATCTCGGGCGATACGATCTTTAAGACCAACTTTTCGCCCAGGCTGGCGGCGGCTTTCGCCTCGGCCTCGCTGGTGACGAGGCGCTCTTCGAGGATCGGCACGCCGGCGGCGGCGAGGATCGCCTTGGCCTCGTGCTCGCCGAGCGCGTGTTGGGGCAACGGCGCGACCCCGGCCGGCACCGGCGGGATCGGGTGCGGCGGGGTGGCGATGCGCTCGGCGCAGCGGGTCGCCGCGGCGACCGCCTCGACCGCGCGCCACGGGTCTTCAAAGAGGCCGACCCCCGCCGCCTCGTAGCGACGCTGCATCTCCGGGGTGGCGATGGCGGAGAGCGCGAAATAGCTGTCGGGGTGGCGCTCGACCGCGCCGGTCACCGCCTTGAACAGCGGTTCGGCCATCTGCGGCGACGACGCCCAGGTGGTAAAGAACCCGACCATCGACGGAAATTTTTCCTTGCCGAGCAGCAGGTCAAAGCTCTTGTCGAGGATGGTCGGGTCGTTGAGCGCCTGGGCGGTGATGTCGACCGGGTTGCGCGACGCGGCGAACGGAACCCAGCTCAGCACCTCTTTCTGCGAGTCCTCGGCGAGCGGGGTCAGCTCCAGCCCCTGCTCCTCGGCCGCATCGGCCATCAAGACGCCGGCGCCGCCCGACATCGTCATCACCGCGAGCCGGCGCGAGCGCGGCAGCCGGCCGCGGGTGCAGGCATAGGCGATCTCGACCAGATCCTCGGGGGTCTTGGCGCGCTCGACCCCGAGCTGGCGCAGGGCCGCGTCGTAGACCGCGTCGCTGCCGGCGAGCGAGGCGGTGTGCGAGGCCGCCGCCGCGGCGCCGATCTCGGAGCCGCCGACCTTCATCGCGATCACCGGCTTGCCGTTCTCGCGCGCCCGCTTGACCGCCGCGGCAAAGCGCTCGCCGTCCTGGATCGCCTCCATGTAGCAGGCGATCGCCTGGGTCTCGGGGTCGTCGGCGAGGAACGAGATGCCATCGGCGACCTGCACCTCGGCCTCGTTGCCGGTGCTCATCCACACCCCGACCGAGATGCCGCGGCGCGCGGTCAGCGCCAGCAAATGCGTGCCGAACGCGCCCGACTGGGTGATCATGCCGAGCGGCCCGGATTTGGGCGGCCCTTCCTCGAGGAACGAGCTGAACGTGGGGGTGTGGCCGATCCGCATGTTGAAGAGGCCGAGGCAATTCGGCCCGCACAACCGGATGCCGCTGTCGAGCGCGATCTTGGTGATCTGGTCCTGCATGGCACGGCCCTCGGGGCCGATCTCGGCAAAGCCGGCGGTGAACATGACGACGCCGCGCACGCCCTTCTTGACGCACGCCTCCATCGCCTCGACCGCGAGGTTGGCCGGCACCGCGATCAGGCCGAAATCCACCTCGCCCGGCACCGAGGCGAGGTCGGGGTAGGCGCGCAGCCCCTGCACCTGGTCGCGCGTCGGGTTGATCGGGTAGATCGCGCCCTGGTAGCCGGCCTCGCGGTAATAGCGCAGCGAGCGGCCGCTGATCCGGGTCGGGTCGTTGGACGCGCCAAAGATCGCCACCGAGCGCGGCGCGAGAAGCGGCATAAGCGGATGATCGGTCATGTGCGGGGCATTCATGCGTGGAGGAGCGGAGGGCGCATCCTTTGGGCAAAAGCCGGGGAGTGCAAGTGCGCCGGACGCATGGGCGGTGGTGAAACCGACGATAGGATGATAAACGTTTATCATCTTAGGAACTTATCCGTATAGGCACTGAGATGTCCGACCTAACCCGCTGGACCGTGATGGTGAGCCGGGATACCGACATCGCTCTGCGCTCGTATCTCGCCGAGCATGGCGGCAAAAAAGGTGACCTTTCGAAATTCGTCGAACGTGCGGTGCAGAAAGAGGTCTTTCGCGCCACTGTGCGGGATGTCCGTGAGTGCAACGCGCATCTTTCCAGCGACGAAATACAGGCAATCATCGACGAGGAGGTCGCCGCAGTCCGCAAGGAGTTCTGGCGCGACCGCAGATGGTGGGACGAATAGCGCTGAATGCGTACCGTCCTCGATACCAAGGTGCTGCTGAGTGCGCTCATCACACGCGAGGGCATCCCTGGGCAAATCG
The DNA here is from genome assembly GCA_038228485.1 of Alphaproteobacteria bacterium. GTDB lineage: Bacteria > Pseudomonadota > Alphaproteobacteria > ATCC43930 > CGMCC-115725 > DATARH01. The sequence goes on along the minus strand of JBBRPG010000054.1, from coordinate 3,416 downwards.
TCGATGCCTGGACTAGCAACGCCTTCATACTCCTGACGCATGAACGGCAAATCGACGAGATAAGGACTGTCACACGGCGGCCACGCACGCGAGCGCTGCTCAGAGCAGCCGAAGCGGGACGTCTCGTCAATCAGATGCGTGCCGACGCGGTATTCCTCGGCCGATTGCCGGCGATCCAGCGTTCCGCCGACCCGGCCGACGATTTCCTCCTGGCGATCTGTCAGGCGGGCAGCGCCGACTACCTTGTCACCGGCGACAAGGCCGGACTGCTGGCGCTCGTTAGCCACGGCGCGACGGCGATCGTCACCGCACGCCAATTTCTCGACCTAATCGGCTGAGCGCGTCGGCATCGAGACCGGCCCGCGCCGGGACGGCTGTAGGCCGTCATGGCGGCCACCGACGCTTTTCGCGCATGGCAGCCGACACGCCCTTGAGGCCGGGTGTTGGGGCTGCCCATCTAACGGGCGTTCACCGCCATGCGAGGGAGACCGGTATGGACGGATTGAGCGAGAGCATCGTCCGTGAGGCTGCGGCACCGGCGCGGCGGAAACGGATCGTGATCGTCGGCGCCGGGTTTGGCGGGTTGTGGGCCGCAACCCGCCTCGGCCGCGCCGATGCGGACGTGACCGTGATCGACCGGCACAACTATCACCTGTTCCAGCCGCTGCTTTACCAGGTGGCGACAGCGGCGCTGTCGCCCGCCGATATCGCCGCGCCGATCCGTTCGATCCTCGGCCGCCAGAGCAATACGCGGGTGATCCTGGGCACCGTCACCGGCATCGACAAAGCCGGCCGCGCGGTGCTGCTCGGCGGCCGGCGCGTGCCTTACGACTACCTGGTGGTCGCCACCGGCGCGCGCGACGCCTATTTCGGGCACGACGACTGGGCGGCGGTCACGGCGCCGCTGAAGGGGGTCGAGGATGCGCGCGCGATGCGGCGGCGCATCCTCGTCGCGTTCGAGCGCGCCGAGGACAGCGACGACGCGGACGAGCGCCGCAGGCTGTTGACCTTTGTCGTCATCGGCGGCGGTCCGACCGGGGTCGAGTTGGCCGGCGCGCTCGCCGAGTTGTCGCGCGCGACACTGGCCAAGGACTTTCGCCGCATCGATCCGAAATCGGCGCGCATCGTGCTGGTCGAGGGCGGGGAGCGGCTGTTGCCGAGCTTTCCGCCGCGGCTATCGGCGGTGGCGGCGCGGGCGCTGGCGCGGCTGGGGGTCGAGCTGCGGCTCGGCGCTATGGTGACCGATTGCGACGGGGACGGCGTCAAGCTGGGCGAAGTCAAGCTAGGCAATGGGCGGATCGAGAGCCGTACCGTGATCTGGGCCGCGGGGGTCGCCGCTTCGCCGGCGGCGCAGTGGCTCGGGGTCGTGCCGGGGCGCGGCGGCCGCGTCGCGGTCGGCCCGGATCTGAGCCTGCCCGATCACCCCAAAATATTCGTCATCGGAGACACCGCGCTGGCCGTCGGCATTGACGGAAACCCGCTGCCGGGAGTCGCGCCGGTGGCGAAACAGCAGGGCCGGTACGTCGCCCGCGCCATCGCGGCGCACCTCAACGGTGAGACGGTGGCGACGCCGTTCCGCTATCGCAACGCCGGCAACCTGGCGACGATCGGGCGGCGGGAGGCGGTCGTCGATTTCGGCTGGCTGCGCCTGTCCGGCTGGCCCGGCTGGCTGCTGTGGAGCGGCGCGCACATCTATTTCCTGATCGGGTTCCGCAACCGGCTGGCGGTGGCCATCGACTGGCTGTGGTCGTACCTGACCTACCAACGCGGCGCCCGGCTGATCACCGGCGACCCGGAGGATGAGACGGCCGGCGCTAGCCGGGATTGCCCGCCGTCTCCAACCCCGCCAGCGCGCCGAGGGTGATCGGCTTGTAGGGGGCGCGGGGGCGGTAGGCGCCGATCTCGGCGATGGGCTTCTTTAGGGTGTCGGCCATGACGGCGCTGACGATCGAGCCGCAGATGCGGCCCTGGCACGGGCCCATGCCGCAGCGGGTGAAGGCCTTGGCCTGGTTCGGGCCCTGTGCGCCGAGCCGGGCGGCGCGGCGCACCTGGCCGGCCGTCACCTCTTCGCAGCGGCAGACGGTGATGTCGTCCGGCGGCACCAGGACCGCCGGCGCCGGGCGGTAGAGCGCGTCGAGAAACGGCCGGATCGCCCGCTCGCGGCGGAGCGCGGCGCGGATCGGCCGGGCGCGCCGGTCGCGCTCGGCCGGGTCGATTTTGTCGAACAGCGCGGCGGCGTCGAGCGCCGCCAGCCGGCCCGACAGCGCCGCCGCTCCGGCCCCGAGAATGCCGCCGCCATCGCCGGCGAGCGCGATCGTCGGCAGGTTGGTCGCGCCCCATTCGTCGACCGCCGGACGCCAACACAGCTGCGCCTCGTCCCAGCGATGGTCGAGCCCCAATGCGAGGCTTATCTGCGTGTTAGGGATGACGCCTTCATGCAGCAGCAGAAGATCGGCGGCGATCTCGCCGTCGTCCCAGCGAACCCGCTCGACCTTGTCGCGGCCGAGCGCGCGCAGGCCGGTCACGCCGCGGATGATAGGGATGCCGGCGCGGCGCACCCCGCGGATCATTGCCAGGCCTTTGAGGAGCGCTCGGCGGCCGGCCCAGGCAGAGCCGAGACGGCCGGCGGCGGCGTGACGGTTGCGGTGCGGGGTGGTTTCGAGGATCGCTACCGGCGGCGCGCCGGCGCGGACGAGCTGCAGCGCGACCAGGTAGAGCAGCGGCCCCTGCCCGGCGAGCACGGCGCGGCCCTGGGGCACCAGGTCGCCGGTCTTGAGCAGGATTTGCGCCGCGCCGGCGGTCATGACGCCGGGCAAGGTCCAGCCCGGGATCGGCACCGGCCGCTCGATCGCGCCGGTGGCGATGAGGATGCTCCGCGCCTGGAGGGTTTCGCTGGCATTGGCGGCGATCAGCGACAGGATGCCATACGGGTCGATGTGCCAGACGGTGGTGGCCGGGCGGTATTGCGCCCCGCTGGCGCGGAAAGCAGCGGCGAGGCTGCGGCCGCCGAGGTAGTCGGCGCCGAGCGGCGATGGCTCGGTTGCGCGCTCGACGCCGCGGTAGATCTGGCCGCCGGGCGCGTCCTGCTCGTCGATTAGCACGGTGTCGAGGCCGAGCTCGGCGGCGAGCGTCGCCGCCGCCATCCCTGCCGGCCCGGCGCCGATCACGGCGAGGTCCTGGGTCATCGTTGCAGCACCGCGTACGCTTTCCCTCTCCGCCCGCCAAGGACCATTGCGGGGGGAGAGGGAGGGGCCCAGCGCGGAGCGCTGGGAGCCCCCGGACAACCGCCCGCCAGGGCGGGCGTTCCGGGGGGAGGTGGGAATGCTCGGACGCTTCTGGAATCCCCCACCTCACCCCGACCCTCTCCGCCCCCAGGGGCGGAGAGGGAGAGTGAAGGCGCGCCACCATGATTCATG
>JBBRPG010000053.1:0-22410 GCA_038228485.1 Alphaproteobacteria bacterium | reverse complement strand
TCAGCGTGTAGAGCGGCGCCAGAAAAAAGAAATTGTAGGTCAGCACGCTCAGCACGCAGGCCAGCAACGAGGGAAACAGCCCCCAGGCGATGGCGGAGACGATGATGGCCATCAAGAACGCCAGCAAAACGCTTTGCAGGCCGACAAACCGTTCGATCGCCAAGCCGCAGGCCAGCGCAAGGCCAACCGCGCCGGCGCTGGCGAGATAGGGAAATGGCCGCAGCGCATTGGCTACGGTCGGCGCGGTCCCGAGAAAATATGCCAGGTACGAGCGGCCGAGCGGGTCGCCCACGCCGTGCCGCGTCTTCGACAAAGGTTCCGTCCCGCGCGCCGAGTCTCCGCCGATCACCCGATGCCCTTTGCCCGATGCCATTGAAAGCCAGACGGGAACCAATCTCGCTATCAACGTGGCCTTTCGGACAAGTTATTTTTAGGTGACGCGGCCAACCGCCGTCAGGCCTTCAGGTATTTGTTGAACCAATCCAGCGTGTGCTGCCAGGCCTCCTTGGCGGCGGCCTCGTCGTACCGGGGGGTCGTATCGTTGTGGAAGCCATGGTTGGCGCCTTTGTAGATATGCCCCTCGTGCACCACGTGCGCCTGCGTCAGGGCCGCGTCGAAGGCGGGCCATCCGTCGGTGATGCGCGCGTCGAGCTCGCCATATTGCGCATTTATCGGCGCCTTTATCTTGGCGGCGTCGGCGGCGCTGGGTTGGGCGCCATAGAACGGAACGCCGGCGGCAAGATCTGGGCCCATCCGCACCGCCAGCTGATTGACGATGCCGCCGCCAAAGCAAAACCCCACCGCGCCGAGTTTGCCGGTGCTGTCCGGGCGCGCTTTCAGCCAATTTGCCGCGGCGAGAAAATCCTCTCCCATCTTGGCGCGGTCGAGCTGGCCGAACAGCGCCAGGCCCTTCTCGTCGTCTCCGGGATAGCCGCCCACCGAGGTCAGCGCATCCGGCGCGAACGCGATAAAATCGGCGACCGCCAGCCGTCGCGCGACATCCTCAATATAGGGATTGAGGCCGCGGTTTTCGTGGATGACCAAAACCACGGGGCAGCTTCGCCGTATTTGCCGGCCGCGCCAGGTAGCCCTTGATGCTGCCGTTGCCCTGCGGCGACGGCACGGTGGCGGTTTCCGCCTTGAGCCGCTTGTCGTCCGGCGGAACTTGGATGGCCCAGGCATAATTCGGCTTGAGCATCTGGAACAGCGCCGCCGCGGTCACCCCGCCGACGGCAAATTTCTGCGCCCCTTCCAAGAACCCGCGGCGGCTGACGCCGCCATGCACGTAACCGTCAAACAGGTTCAGCAGCTCCTGCGGGAAATCCGATGCCTTCTTTCGTTCCATAGGTATGCCCCTGTGTGGCCGAGGCCTTATCGGCCGCGACTGGTGTGCGGCCCAGAATATCACCAGCGCCGCCTCGATGGTCCCTACTTGCGTTCACAGCTTCGCGAGCCGCCAGACCGGGTCGCGCCTCGCGAGAAGCGGTGCGGCCGGGCGGTCGCCGGTTGCGGGGATCGTGGAATTTCGCGCATTCTGCTAAGAGCTTTGGTATGGCGCTGCGGCGGATGCCCGGCGTAGTCGCAGGAGATCCGGCATGGCAAAATTCGCGAACATCCTCGAGACGGTCGGGCGCACCCCCGTGGTGAAGATCGGCAGACTGGCGCCTGCGGGGATCAACCTCTACGTCAAGGTCGAGGCGTTCAACCCGCTGGGATCGGTCAAGGACCGGCTGGCGCTGGGCGTCATCGAGGACGCTGAGCGCACCGGCAAGCTCAAGCCCGGCCAGACCGTGATCGAGGCCACCAGCGGCAATACCGGCATCGGCCTGGCGATGGTCTGCGCGCAAAAGGGCTATCCACTGGTGGTGACGATGGCCGAGTCGTTCAGCGTCGAGCGCCGCCGGCTGATGCGCTTTCTCGGCGCCAAGGTGATCCTGACCCCGGCCGCCGACCGCGCCGTCGGCATGCTGCGCAAGACCGAGGAGCTGGCCGAGAAGCATGGCTGGTTCATGACCCGGCAGTTCGAGAACGAAGCCAACGCCGACATGCACTCGCGCACCACGGCGCGCGAAATCGTCGACGATTTCGCCGGCGAGCCGCTCGACTACTGGGTCACCGGGTTCGGCACCGGCGGCACCTTGAAGGGCGTCGCGCGGGTGCTCGCCAAGGAGCGGCCGGACACCAAGATCGTCGTCTGCGAGCCCGAGGACGCGCCGATGCTGAGCAGCGGCTCGCCACAGCAACGCAATCCCGACGGCACCCCCTCGGTCGGGCACGACGCCTGGAAGCCGCATCCGATGCAGGGCTGGAGCCCGGACTTCATCCCCAAGCTGACCGGCGACGCGGTCGACATGAAGGTGATCTACAAGATCATCCGCGTTCCCGGCCCCGAGGCCCTCAAGTGCAGCCGGGAGCTGGCGCAGAAGGAAGGCATCTTTGTCGGCATCACCTCGGGCGCGACCTTTGCCGGCGCGCTGCGGCTATGCGCCGAGCTGCCGAAGGGCGCGACGGTGCTGGCAATGCTGCCCGATACCGGCGAGCGCTACCTCAGCACGCCGCTGTTCGCCGACGTCGCGGCCGACATGAACGAGGAGGAGGTCGCGATCTCGCTCTCGACCCCCGGCTGCCAGATGCCGCCCAAGGCGTAATTTATCGTGTCATTCCGGGGCGCTGCAAAGCAGCGAACCCGGAACCCATGGACACGTGCTTTGCTAGGGACACGCTGGCGGTCGACCCTCCTGGCCAAGGCCCGCGTTCATGGGTTCCGGGCCCGGCCCGACGGGCCGTCCCGAAATGACAGATTTGAATTTCAGCTGCGGGCTAATGATTGACGGCCTAGGATATCGCGGCCTTCCGCGAAGAACAGGACGCGCGATGACTTACGAAACTATCACGGTCAAACCGCTCGCCGGCGCGCTCGGCGCCGAGATCGGCGGCCTCGACCTGCGCGAGCCGCTCAGCAACCAGCAGCGCTCGGAACTCCACGACGCGTTTCTGGCCCACTGCGCAATCTACATCCGCGGCCAGGAGCTGGGCGGCGCCGATTTGCTGCGCTATGCCCGCTATTTCGCCGAGCCCGCGTTCTACCCGTTTGTCGAGGGCCTCCCCGAGTTCCCGCAGATCTTCGAGCTGCGCAAGGAACCGGAGATGACGGTGAATGTCGGCGGCGCCTGGCATTCCGACACCACCTATCTCGACAAGCCGCCGATCGGCACGATGCTCTACGCCCGCGAGGTGCCGGACTATGGCGGCGACACGATGGTGGCGAACCAGTACCTCGCCTACGAGACGCTGTCGGCGGGGATGCGCCGGATGCTCGACGGGCTTACCGGCGTCTACAGCGCGCGGATGAACGGCGGCCGCGGCGGGCGGGCCGAGAACAAGCACATGAAGATGAAGGACACCGTGGCCAAAGCCGACGAGATCGAGGCCGAGCATCCGGTGGTGCGTACCCACCCCGAAACCGGGCGCAGGGCGCTGTATGTTTCAACCCGGCACACGGTTCGCTTCAAGGGCATGACCGAAGAGGAAAGCCGGCCGCTGATCGAGTTTCTCCAGGCGCATTGCACCAAGCCGGAATTTACCGCCCGCCTGCGCTGGGAAAAGGGCACGGTGACGATCTGGGACAACCGCTGCTGCCAGCATTTCGCGATCAACGACTATCATGGCCAGCGCCGCGTCCTGTGGCGCCTGCCGGTCGGCGCCGAGGCGGTGGTTTAATCGCGCGGAACAGTAGGATGGGTGGAGCGTAGCGATACCCATCATATCTATCGGCGAGGCGATGGGTTTCGCGGTGCTCAACCCCATCCTACAACCCTACCGATCCAGCCACACCGTCGCCAAATCCTGGTTGGCGAGATGGCTGGGGCCGATCTTCCAGCCCTTGACGTAGGCGTGGTAGGGCACCGTCCGGTACCACCACACCACGTAGCCGGCATGCGCCTCCTCGTCGAGGTTGTGCTTCTCGAACGCCAGCATCGCCGAGTGCTGCTTCGCCGGGTCGGTCTCGTGCAGCATCGTGTTGTAGAGCTCGACCGCCTTGGCGTCCTCGTAGCCGCCGTAATTCTCGTTCGACACCGGCGGCGGCGCTTCCTTTTGCACGTCGAGCGCCGGGTTGACGATGCCGTGGCCGGGCGCCTCGACCGCGACATCGAAATTGCCGGTGCGCAGCGCGTCGTACCACGGGCCGCTCGGCACCACTTTTTGCGTGACCTTGAGTCCGATCTTGCTCCAGTCGTCGACCAGCCAGATGCCGACATATTTGTACGGCTGATCGACGTTGCGGTTGAGCAGCTCGAAGCTCAGCCCTTCGGCGCCGGCTTCCTTCAGCAGCCGCTTGGCCTCGGCGCGCGATTTCTCGATATCGGGCCAATAGCCGGCGATCGACGCAAGCTCGTCCTTGTTGGGGGCCAGCGCCGAGCCGGGGAAGGCGAAGGTGCCGACGGTCTTGACGATGGCGACGTTGGACAGCGCCTGCGCGCCCTTCCAGCGGTCGACCGCCAAGGTCAGCGCCCGGCGCACCCGCACGTCGTCAAACGGCTTTTTCTTATGGTTGGGGGTGAACGACGAGCCGACATTCCAATCGCTGGTCTCGACGACAACCTTGTCGCCGAGCGCCTTCTTGATCTCCTCGACCGCCGAGGGCGGCATGCCGCGAAACTCGATCGCGGCGCGGTCGGCGCGGATCGCCTCGACCCGGGTCGCCTGCTTGTCGGCATAGACCGCGTTGAAGCCGTCGAGATAGGGCAACCCCTTGACGTAATAGTCGGGGTTGCGCTCGCCTTTGACCGATTGCCCCGTCTCGTAGCCGGCGAACTTGAACGGGCCGGAGCCCATCACGTTTTTCTCGTACCAGTGCGGGTCCTTATCGAGAATTTTCTTCTGGTAGAGAAACGCGAACGGGTCAGCGAGCGCGGGCAGGAAAGCGCCGGTGGGGAATTTGAGCCGGAACACGACCGTCGCGGGATCGGGCGCCTCGATCTTGTCGACCATCAGGAAATAGCCCTGGCGCGGGCTGATCACCCCTTGCGGCGGAAAGATGATGTGGCTCCAGCTCGCCGCGACATCGGCGGCGGTCAGCGGCGAGCCGTCGTGGAACTTGACGTCCTGGCGCAGCTTGAAGGTGTAGGTCTTGCCGTCGTCGGCCGGCTGCGGCATCTCGGTGCAGACATCACAGATATAGTTGGGCGAAGCCGGGTCGTCCGGGTTGACCTTGATCAGCAGGCTGTAGAACGGCGCAAATGCCTGCGCCGTCGCGTAGGTGCTTTCGCGGTGCCCGTCAAAGCTCGGCGGCGCATCGGCTGGGATCATGTAGGTCAGCGTGCCGCCGCGCTTGGGGCCTTCGGCGGCTACGGGAGCGGCAAGGGCCAGCAAAGCTGCCGCGGCGACGGCGAGCCGGATCGGGTTCAATGGGGATATCACGCGCAACCTTTCATCTCGATGACCCGAGAAGCATCCTCTTATTGTCATCCTGGCGAAACAGCCTGTGAAGGATTGTTCTCAAAGAGAGATTGTCATTCCGGGATGCCCGAAGGGGCAGACCCGGTACCTATGAACACGGACCTCCCCCAAGTTTTTGCAGGCGTTACCGTATAATAGGCGCCGGTCTGTGTTCCTGGGTTCCGGGTTCCATGCTACGCAGCGCCCCGGAATGACAAGCTTCTGATTGCTTCACCGGCTCGGAGCTCCCGTCACTTATCCAGCCACAACCGCGCTAGGTCCTGGTTGAGGAAGTGGGTCGGGCCGATCTTGAAGCCCTTCAGGTACGACCGGTACGGCACGATGCGGTGCCACCACAGCACCGCGAGCGCATGCGCCTCGTCGTCGAGGATGTATTCCTCGAAGCGGGTCATCGCCGCCTTCTGCTTGGCGGGGTCGGTCTCGTGCAGCATCTGCTCGTGCAGCTCGACCGCTTTCGGGTCTTCGTAATGCGCGTAGTTCTCGGCGTCGACCGATGACGGCAACACCTTTTGCACGTCGAGCGGCGGGTTGACGATGCCGTAACCGGGCGCCTCGACGACGACGTCGAAATCGCCCTTGCGCATGTTGTCGAACCAGGGGCCGGTGGGCACGACCTTTTGCGTGACCTTGAGCCCGACCTTGCTCCACTGGTCGATCAGCCAGGTGCCGACATATTTGTACGGCTGGTCGACATTGCGGTTCAGGAGCTCAAAGCTCAGTCCTGCCGCGCCCGCCTCCTGCAACAGCCGCCGCGCCTCGGCCCGCGACTTTTCGATGTCGGGCCAATAGCCGGCCACCTGCTCCAGTTCCGCCTTGCTCATCGCCAGCGGCGAGCCGGGATAGGCGAGCGCGCCCACCGTGCTGACGATGGCGATCTTGGACAGCGCCGGCGCGCCGCCCCAGCGGTCGATCGCCAGGGTCAGCGCCCGGCGCACCCGGACATCGTCGAACGGCTTCTTCTGATGGTTCGCGGTGATCTGGCTGCTGACGTCCCAATCGCCTTCCTGCACCGCGATCCGGTCGCCGAGCGCCTGCACCAGCTCGTCGCGCGAGGCGGGCAGCATGCCGCGGAACTCGATCGTGGCGCGGTCGGCGCGGATCGCCTCGACCCGGGTCGCCTGTTTGTCGGCGTAGATCGCGACGAAGCCGTCGAGATAGGGCAGCGCCTTGTCATAATAGTCGGGATTGCGCTCGCCCTTGACCGACTGCCCGGTCTCGTACCCGGCGAATTTGAAGGGGCCGGTGCCCATCACGTTTTTCTCGTACCAGTGCGGGTCCCGGTCGAGGATCGCCTTCTGGTAGACCCAGTTGAACGGGCTGGCGATCGAGGTCAGGAATGTCGAGGTCGGGAATTTGAGCCGAAACACCACCGTCGAAGGATCGGTCGCCTCGACTTTCTCGACCATCAGGAAATTGCCGACCCGCGCGCTCAGCACGCCGGGCGGCGGAAAGATCAATGCGTTGAAGCTCGCCGCCACATCGGCCGCGGTCAGCGGCGAGCCGTCGTGCCATTTGACCCCGTCCCTGATTTTGAAAGCGTAGGTCTTGCCGCCGTCGGTCGGCTGCGGCATCTCGGTGCACAAATCGCAGACGAGGTCGGTGGTCGAGGACGGGTTCTCCGGGTTGATGCGCACCAGCAGGCTGTAGAACGGCGCGAAGGCGTGCACCGTGGCAAAGGTGCTTTCCTTGTGCCCGTCGAAGCTCGGCGGCGCGTCGGCCGGGATCATGTAGGTGAGGATGCCGCCGCGCTTCGGGGTTTCGGCGGCCCACGCCGGGGTGACAACAACCGCCGCGGCGAACATGCTGAACATGGCAAGAGCGGCGCCAGTTGCCGCACAAGGCCCAAATCTCACTCCACCCTCCCCGTGTACGCCTTTTATCGAAGCGTCAGCGCCAGAACTCGCGCGAGGCGAGGCGCGCGCCCTCGGCCAGGCTGGCGAGCTTGGCCCACACTACTTGCGGATCGACCGCCGCCTGCCCGACCCAGGTGCCGTAGCCGCAATCGCTGCCGGCGATGACGTTCTCGCGTCCCACCGATGCGGCATAGCGGCCGATGCGCTGGGCGATCAGCTCAGGGTGTTCGATGAAGTTGGTCTTCGACTCGATGACCCCGGGGATCAGCACCTTGCCTTCGGGCAGTTTGACCGTCTCGAACACTTTCCATTCATGCGCGTGACGCGGGTTAGCCGCCTCGAACGACAGCCCGGCCGGCTTGGCGGTGAAGACCACGTCGACGATGTCGGCGAGCGGCACGTCGCAATGATGCGGGCCTTCGTAATTACCCCAGCACAGATGCACCCGTGCGCGGTCGGCCGGGATGTTGCGCAGCGCGTGGTTCAGCGCCTCGATATGGAGCTGCGCCGCCTTGCGGAACTCGGCGGTGGTGAGGTGGGCGTTCTGGATGTGCCTTCCCATCGCCAGGTCGGGGCAATCGAGCTGGAGGATAAAGCCGGCGCCGACGACGGCTTCGTATTCCTGCCTCATCGCGTCGGCGATGGCGTAGAGATAGGCCTCGTGGGTCGGGTAATGGCCGTTGTGAAAGAACAGCGAGATCAGCCCTGGCGACGCCGCGCTCAGAAACCCCTCTTCCGATTTGACCCCGGCCAGCGCCGCTTTGAGGTTGGCCGCATCGGTCTCGGCCGCGCCCGGATCGCGCACCGAGATCGGCCCGTTGCAGCCCGGCGTCTTGCGCCGCGAGCGGCCGGGATCGCCGAACACCCAGCGCGCGAGGTCGGGAAACTCGACCAGGTCCTGATAGGTCAGCGGATGGCTCTCGCCGCCGAACCCGTCGAGCCGGTCCTTGATGTAGGTAGCGTAGCTCGGCTTCGACATTTCGCCGTCGTTGACGATGTCGATGCCGGCATCGGCTTGATGGCGGACGATGTCCGCGACGGCCTGGGCGATACGGGCGCCAAGCGCGGCGCCGTCGACCGGCACGCCTTCCTCCTTGGCAAACATGGTGCGCACCAGATCTTCCGGGCGCGGCAGGCTGCCGGTGTGGGTGGTGAGTAACCGCTCGGTGCTGCGTTTCATCCGCGGCCTCCTCAGCCGACCGGGGCGCGGGCGTAGAGCTTCACCGCGTTGTCCCACAGCAGCTTGCGCTTGCGCGGCTCCGCCATCTCCCAGCCCATGACGATGCCGGCAGACTCGGGGAAATGGCTTTCGCCGTGCGGGTAGTCGGAGGCGTACATCAGCACCTCGTCGCCGAGCAACTCGGCGACCGCATTAGTCAGCGCCGCGCCTTCGGGAATTTCGATGCTCTGGAAATAGCGTCCGCCGGTCACATAGTCGCTAGGCCGCCGCTTGAGCTCTGGCAGCGCTGCCTTGATCGTCTCGGCATGTTCGTCGAGCCGCTTGATCCAGAACGGCAGCCAGCCATGCCCGGCCTCCAGGGTGGCGACGCGCAGGCTGGGGTAGCGGTCCATCGCGCCGCTGCCGATCAGCGAGGCCATGTTGCGCATGCCGCACCACGGATGCGCCGCCGAGCGCTGCAGCCACAAATTGTCCCAGGTATCCTGCCCGCCGGGCGCGTAGGGCGGCATCACCGTAAAGGTATGCAGCACCACTGCGAGGTCGAGCGCCGCCGCCTCGGCATAGAATGGTTCGAGGTCGGGGTGGTCGAGCGGCGTGCCCACGGGTGCGTAGACCATCACCCCCCAGGCCCACGCCGACTTGCCCCAACGGCGGATTTCCGCGAGCGAACCGACAATGTCCCGGGCACTAGCGAGAATCACCCCGCCGAGCCGCGCCGGATAGGCGCCGCAATAATCGTTCATCCAGCGGTGGTAGGCGCGGTACATCGCGCTTTCTAGTGGAATGTCGTCGCCCGCGGTAAAGGTGCCGAACCAGCCCGAGGGCAGGGTCAGGTTGACGTCGACCCCCTCGTAATCCATGTCGGCGATGCGCGCTGCCGGGTCGGCGTCGACCTTGGGCGACGGTTCGCGTTTGCGCGCGACCCCGGTAAACCCGGCCATGTAACCGGCCGGCGCCTCGTCGGGCTTGGCGTCGCCGAGCCGCCGGCGGTAGCTGCGCTGGCCCTTGGTGTAGGTGACGTGGCCGAAGCGGCCGGTGGCGCGGTACTGATCCCAGCCGGCGAGGCGCTCCTTTTCGGCCGCGCTCAAATACCCTGAGAGGATCGCCGCGTCGGGGCCGACATGGGTGTCGGAATCGAAGATACGGTAGCCGTCGCGCGCCATTATTTCCTCCCGTATTTCGCCAGCGCCTCGGCCGACAGGTAGCGCTCTTCGAGCGCGCGCTGCTTGGCCTCGCCCTCGCCCTCATCCGGCATTTCCGGGGCGGGGTAAGGCCGGTCCTTGCGGCTGTCGACAAAATCATCCCAGGCGGCGACGCCCGCGCTCGCGGAAGCCTTCCATAAAGTCCCACAGCGCCGCCCAGGTCACATGATGGGTGAAGCCCGGATACCAGGCGATGGTCACCCCCAGCGCCAGATGCTCGTCGAGCCCGAGATAGCGGCCGAGCCGGCCCTTCATGAACGAGAACGGGCCGGCGACCGCGGCGCGCGCCAGCTTGATCTCGTCGACCGAATGCGGCGATTCCAGCTGCACCCAATCCACCCCCGCATCCTCGCGATATGCCCTCAGCCGCAGCAGCGCGTCGTCGAGCCCGCCATTGGCGGCATCGCGGGCATAGCATTGCGCCATCACCGCGAAATTCGGGTCGAGCTCGTTTTTCATGTCGACCGCGGCGCGGTAGCGCGCGATCGCGAGGTCGAGCGGCACCACCTCGACCCCGGCGCTCTGGGTCTTGCGCTTGCCCTCGATCGGCTGGTCGTCGATGCGCACCCCGGCGATGCCGCGGCGGATGCACTCGCGCACCATGCGGCGCACCGCCATGATGCCGCCATGGCCGGTGTCGCCGTCCATGATGACCGGAATGGTGACGCTCTCGGCGATCCAGCCGGCGATCTCGACGCATTCGGACAGGGTCGCCGTGCCGACATCGGCCATCCCGGTATAGGCGACGACCACCCCGCCAGTGCCGACGAACAGCGCCTCGCAGCCGGCGCGCTCCATGATCCGCGCATGCGCCGCGGTCGGCGGGTGCAGCACCGCCAGCACCTTGTCGCGGCGGTGGATCAGCTGTTGTAACTGGGCCGAGCGCGGGTTGGCCATGATTTCTCCCTAGGCTGCCGCAACCGTGCCGGCGTCGAAGCCGAACAGCCATTGCATCGATTCCGGCGCGCGCTCGCGGGTCGCGGCCATCGCGGTGTCGCGCGCCTCCTGCTCGGGGCCGTCCGGCATGTGATAGCGGTGCTTGTTGGCGCGCGACATCTGCTGCAACCGGGTGACGCGCGGCAGACGCACCTGCTCGTAGCGGCGCAAGGTCTCAGCCGGATCGCCCCCGCGCTCGGCGGCCAGCAGCGCCGCCAGGCAAGCCCCGTCCTCGATCGCCTGCGCCGCGCCTTGGGCCATGAACGGGTACATCGGGTGACACGCATCGCCGAGCAGGGTCACCCGCCCGGCCGACCAGCGCGGCAGCGGCTCTCGGTCGAACAGCGCCCAGATAAAGCAGGTGCCGGCCTCGGAAATGATCCGGCGAATTTGCGGATGCCAGCCCTCGAACGCCGCCAGCGCCCGCTCGACGGTGGCGCGGTCGGTCCAGTCCTCGCGGTTCCAGGTGTCGTGCTCGGTCCAGCCGACAAAATTCAACAGCCGCCCGCCCGAGACGAAATAATGCACCAGATGGCCGCCCGGCCCGAGCCAGGACTGGTTGCCGCGCTCCAGCCCGAGATCGGCGATGCGCTCGGCCGGCACCAGCCCGCGATAGGCGACGCAGCCGGCGAATTGCGGCGCCTCCTCGCCGAACAGGATGGTCCGCACGGTCGAATGGATGCCATCGGCGCCGACCAGCACGTCCGCCGTTATGCGCGCGCCGTTGTCGAACGACGCCTCGACGCCGTCGCCCGTCTCGTCGAGGCCAACAAGGCGATGCCCGAGATGAATGCGCTCCGTCGGCAATCCCGCGGCGATGATCGCCTGGAGATCGGCGCGGTGGATCGTCAGATGCGGCGCGCCGTAAAGCTCGTCGCAGAGCGGGTTGAGCGGCGCCTTTTGCAAGGTACGGCCGTCGTCCCAGCGGCGCTGGTGCATGCCGACCGGGCGCACCGCATCGCGGTCGAGCCCCTCGCCCAGCCCCAGCCGGTAGAGGATGCGGGCCGCGTTCGGCCCCATGTTGATGCCGCCGCCGACTTCGACCAGGGCCGGCGCCTGCTCGTACACGTCGACCGCGAGCCCGGCGCGGTGCAGCGCCAACGCCGCGGCCAGCCCGCCGATGCCGCCGCCGATCACGGCGATCTTGAGCGCGTCCTCCCTCATGGCGCGAGTGAAGAGGCGCTGGCTTCCGCTGTCAATCCACCGCAAATCATTGTCATTCCGGAGCGACGGCGTTAGCCGGCGAACCGGAACCCATGACCACCGGCGCTTCTGATTATCCTCCGGCGGCGGCGATTGCCTTGCTACAGTCCAAGTTCATGGGTTCCGGGTCCAGCGCTCCGCGCTGTCCCGGAATGACATTCCCCAGGGAGAACCGCCTTGCCCATCCTCTACGAGAAGCGCGACGGGGTCGCCTACATCACCCTCAACAACCCGGACAAGGCCAACATCTTCGACAAGGAGACCGCGGACGCGATTTCCGAGGCCTGGATCGATTTGTGGGAAGACCGCCACATCCGCTGCGCTATCCTGACCGGCGCCGGCGACCGCCATTTCTGCGGCGGGCACAATCTGGCGCCGCGTCCCGACCTCACCGCCGACGACCGTGAATACCTGCGCACCCAGCGCGTGTTCTGGCCGCTCGCCGGCACCGTCAACGGCCAGAAGACCGGGCTCGACGGGCGCATGGGCGACCACTACCCGCGGGTGTGGAAGCCGGTGATCGCCGCGGTCAACGGCTGGGCCGCCGGGGCCGGGCTGTATGTGCTGCTGTCGTCGACCGATATCCGCATCGCCAGCGCCGAGCACGCCCGCTTCAAGTTCGCGCTCTTGACCCAGGGCTGGGTCGGGCACGGGCCGGGCGCGGCGCTGTTGGCCAAGCAGCTGCGCTATGTCGACGCGATGAAGATCCTGCTCACCGACGAGCCGTTCGACGCCGCCGAGGCGCTGCGCATCGGCCTGATCAACGAGGTCGTGCCGCACGCGCAGCTGATGGAGCGGGCGGAAAAGATCGCCCGCCATATCTGCACCATGCCGCCGGTGGCGGTGCGGATGATGAAGGAGTTCGTGGTGCGCTTCGGCGACCTGCCCACCGACCAGGCTTGGCAGATCCAGAACATCATCAACGCCCTGCTGATCCAGACCACCACCGACGGCGAAGAAGGCCGCCAGGCGTTCAACGAAAAGCGCCCGCCCAATTTCACCGGCACGCTGCGCCATCGCGGCGCGCCGTGGGACGAGCCCTCCGAGGAAGACGCCAAGCGGCTCGACGAGGCCTACCGCAGCGGCGAGTTTTAGGGCTGCGGCCCGAATCATTTGTGATCCTCCCCCGGGATTGACCCGGGGGCCCACGCCTTCGGCACGCACTCGGAGAAGAAGACGTGGATGGCCGGGTTAAGCCCGGCCAAGGGCACGAATGAGCGATTTAGCCTGTGCGTATAATGTTTAGAGAGCGCAATACGTCTCGAGCAGATCGCCGCCGACTGTCTCCGTCGCCATCGGGGCGAAGCGTGGCGCGCGGTCGAGAGCGTCGAGGCCGAGTGCGGCGACCGCCGGGATGCCGTCGCCGCCGATCAGCAGCGGCGCGTGCAGCCACACCAGGCGATCGACCAGCCCGGCGCGCAGCAGCGACGCGGCGAGGCCGCCGCCGCCCTCGACCAGCAGCCGGGTCAGCCCCTTATCGCCCAACGCGCACAGCGTGGCGGCAAGGTCTAGGCCCCCCGTCGCGTCCGGCTCCACCGCGATGACAGCGACGCCCAATTTCTCCAAAGCAGCGCGCCGGGCCGGGTCCGCCGCAGCCGAGGTGACAACCCAGCTCGGCGTCTCGCGCGCTCCGGCAAAGAGACGCAGCATCGCCGGCAGGCGCAGCGTGCGGTCGAGGACGATCCGCACTGGCGAGCGGTCTTCCAGCCCCGGCAGGCGGCAGGTCAGCAGCGGGTCGTCGGCGAGCGCCGTGCCGGTGCCGACCAGCACCGCGTCATGCGTGGCGCGCAACAGATGCGCCCGCTCGCGGGCCGCCGGCCCGGTGATCCAGCGGCTTTGCCCGCTCGCGGTGGCGATGCGCCCGTCGACCGAGGTCGCCAGCTTCAACGTCACCAGCGGCCGGCCCTTTGTCACCCGGCAGAAAAACCCGGCGTTGAGTTCTGCGGCCGCCTCGGCGCACAGCCCGGTTTCGACCGCGACCCCAGCGTCGCGCAGCCGGGCGAGACCGCTACCGGAAACGCGCGGGTCGAGGTCTTCGCCCGCTGCGACGACGCGCGCGATCCCCGCCGCGATCAGCGCCTCGGCGCAAGGCGGTGTCCGCCCATGATGACTGCACGGTTCGAGGCTGACATAGGCGGTGGCGCTCCGCGCCGCCGCGCCGGCCCGCCGCAGCGCCTCGGCTTCGGCATGCGGACGCCCGCCCGGCTGGGTCCAGCCCCGGCCCGCCACGCGCCCGTCCTTGACGATGACGCAGCCGACCGAGGGGTTGGGCCAGGTCGCGCCGAGATTGCGCCGCGCCAGCGCCAGCGCCGCGCGCATATGGGCGAGGTCGCTCATCTTAAACGCTCCCCGGCGCAAGCCGGGGCCCACTTTTCCGAGGCAAGGGCCGCTGAATCGTGGGTCCCGGCTTGCGCCGGGAAGCGGTCTTCAGGGAGGCCGCCGTCGCCGGCCTCAGCAATCGCCGTCGGCGGCGATGCGGCCGACGAACTCGCCGAAATCCTTGGCCTCGCGGAAATTGCGGTAGACCGACGCGAAGCGGATATAGGCGACCTGGTCGAGCGAGGCCAACGCCTCCATCACCAACTCGCCGACCATGTCGCTGGGGATGTCGGTCTCTCCCGAGCTTTCGAGCTGGCGCACCATCGAGTTGATCATCCGCTCGACCCGCTCGGTCTCGTAGGGGCGCTTGCGCAACGCGACATAGATCGAGCGCGCCAACTTGTCGCGGTCGAACGGCTCGCGCTGACCGTTCTTCTTGACCACGGTGAGGTCGCGCAGCTGCACCCGCTCGAAGGTGGTGAACCGCGCCGCGCAATTCGGGCAAAAGCGGCGGCGACGGATCGCGCCGCGGTCGTCGGTCGGCCGCGAATCCTTGACCTGAGTATCTTCGGTGCCGCAGAACGGACAGCGCATTTCCCCTCCGTATTCTCCCGAGGCCTAGCCGCCAAACGGTATCGTGGCCGGATAGATCGGGAAGCGGTCGCACAGCGCCCTGACCGCGCCGCGCACCCGCGTTTCGGTGGCCGTATTGTCGTCGGGATGGCGGGCAAGGCCGCGCAGGACTTCGCCGATCCACTCACCGATTTGGCGGAACTCGGCCGCGCCAAAACCGCGGGTGGTCGCGGCCGGCGAGCCGAGGCGGATCCCGGAGGTCACGGTCGGCGGGCGCGGGTCAAACGGGATGCCGTTCTTGTTGCAGGTCATGCCGGCCCGCTCCAGCGCCTTCTCGGCGTCGCGGCCGGTGAGGTCGAGCGGGCGCAGATCGACCAGCATCAGATGCGTGTCGGTGCCGCCCGAGACGATCGCGAGGCCCTGCTCGACCAGGGTCGCGGCGAGCACCTTGGCGTTCTCCGCCACCGCCGCGGCATAGGCGCGGAAGCTCGGCTGCAGCGCCTCGCCCAGCGCCACCGCCTTGGCCGCGACCGCGTGCATCAGCGGCCCGCCCTGCAGCCCGGGGAAGATTGCCGAGTCGATCTTTTTCGCGATCGCCTCGTCATTGGTGAGGATCATGCCGCCGCGCGGGCCGCGCAGCGTCTTGTGCGTGGTCGTGGTGACGACATGCGCGTGCGGCAGCGGGCTGGGATGCACGCCGCCAGCGACCAGCCCGGCGAAATGCGCCATGTCGACCATGAAATACGCGCCGACCTTGTCGGCAATCGCGCGGAAGCGGGCGAAATCGATCACCCGCGGGTAGGCGCTGCCGCCGGCGATGATCAGCTTTGGCTGGTGCGCTTCGGCCTGGCGCTCGACCTCGTCGAAGTCGATGCGGGCGTCGTCGGCGCGCACCCCGTAGGTCGCCGCCTTGAACCATTTGCCGGAAATGTTCGGCGGCGCCCCGTGGGTCAGATGCCCGCCCGCCGCCAGCGACATGCCAAGGATCGCGTCGCCCGGCGACAGCAGCGCGAGATACACCGCCTCGTTCGCCGGCGCCCCGGCGTGCGGCTGGACATTGGCGAAGCCGCATTGGAACAGACGCTTGGCGCGCTCGATCGCCAGGCGCTCGGCGATGTCGACGAACTCGCAGCCGCCGTAGTAGCGCCGCCCGGGATAGCCTTCGGCGTATTTGTTGGTCAGCACCGAGCCCTGCGCCTCAAGCACCGCGCGCGAGACGATGTTCTCGCTGGCGATCAGCTCGATCTGTGACTGCTGACGGTCCAATTCCTGGGCGATCGCGGCGGCGATTTCGGGGTCGGCGGCGGCGAGGTCATCGCCAAAAAACCCCGCGCCGGGCGCGGCATCGGCGACTGAAGCAGGAGCTTGGGTCAGGGAACACCTATCGTAATGCGAAAATGGCGGTGCGGCGGCGGCCAAGGGGAGCGCCGATTGCAGCCACCCTACCATATCTCGGGCGCTTATGTCAGCTGGCTACCAGACCTCGCGTTTCGCTCGCTGCGCTATTAATTAATTCGCCGTCTTAGCAACGGCCCGATTATCGGGCGTCCGGCAAAGCACACGGTGAATCAAACCAGCTCCAACTGCCTTATGACGCGAGGCTTACGTTGCCTTGACTGCTATATTCCAAGTCGCTGCGGCAAGTCGTTCTCGATCATTACTATTCATGCCCGGAGTTTTCGTTGACAGCAAAAAAACGCGCTGCGATTATGACATTCAGGATAACTCGCGCGATTCGCAGGGGCAGGATATGGCAGAAGTAGCGGCGCCCAAGATGGCGGAAGACGATCTGCTCAGAATGACAACCGAGGTGGTTGCCGCTTACGTGAGCAACAATACATTGGCGTCGGCGCAACTGGGCGACGTTATCCACGCAGTCTACAATTCGCTGCGCTCCCTTGACGGCCAGGTCGCCGAGCCGGTTCCCGAGGTATTGAAGCCTGCGGTTCCGGTGCGCAAGTCCATTACCCCCGAATTCCTGATCTGTCTCGAAGACGGCAAGAAGCTGAAGATGCTGAAGCGCCATCTTCGCTCGACCTACAATCTTTCGCCCGACGAATACCGGGCTAAATGGGGGCTGGGATCGGATTACCCGATGGTCGCGCCGAACTACGCGCAGCAGCGCTCCGACTTCGCCAAGAAGATCGGCCTCGGCCGCGGCACCGGCCGGCGCTCGGCGCGCGGCAAAAAATAATCGGGTCTTGTCCCCTACGAAAAGGGCGCCCCGCGGCGCCCTTTTTCATGCGGCATGCCGGGCCGCCGGTTGCCGGCGTCAATATTGAGGCGCGCGCCGTTAACCACGCGCGCCGCCTCAGCCCACTCCCGCGACCTTATCGGCGACACGGTCGCCCCAGACGACGACCGACAGCCGGTCGGCCAGCTCCGGCTGCGTCTTGACCGGCGCCGCCACTGGCTCGATCGGCTTACGTTGGCGCCTGGGCGGAGTCCGCGACCATTTCTCGACGACCTTGACCCGTTCCGCCGGGCGGACCGGCCGCGGCGCGCGGTAGCGGACCACCGCCGCCAAGGCGAGCACAAAGATGCAGGCCCCCGCCTCGCCGATGTATTTGCTGTTATCCACATGATGAAAGTCGCTGACCGGCGTTGCCGGCATGCGCTCGTTGAACGCCGCGATCGCCGCTTTCTGCAATCGCTCCTCGTCGAGCTGATAGAGGGTGACCACAACCCCGAGGCCAGCCATCCCGAGAACGAAGAGGACAGCCGACAGATTGACCATCCAGTCCCTGCGCGCCGATTGCCTTGCCGCGGCGCTTCCTGGCGGAATTCGCGTCAAACCCCTGCCCCCCGATGAGCAACCGCTTTCGGTCTACCCCAGATCGGCCGGGCCGCAAGCAGGTTTGCCGATTCTGTCGCATTCACCGAAGGATAGTTGACGCGGCGAGCTTCACCGGTCGCCGCCATCGGACGAATCGCGGGTCATCCACATCTTGAACCACTCGGCGACGCCGGCCTGGCTGAGCCGGCCGTGGAAGTATTCGAACACGCGCTCCTCGGCGCGCTCAGCGGTTGGGGCCGAGATCGACCGCGATGCCGTTGGCCTCCAGCAAGGCAATTGCGGTGCGCTCGTTGCCGGCGGCGAACGCCTTGGCGCCGGCGACCGCCACCATCAGCGCCGAGGCCAGGGTCGCGAAATCGCGGTCCATGAAATAGACCCAGACGTTCCACGGCCGCCGCACCGCGATCTGCAGCGCGGCCCGGTCGGCCAGCGCATGCGGCTCGCCCGATTTCTCGACTTCTTCCCGGTTGAGCACGACGACCGTCTCGACCGGGACCCCGCGCGGCTCGTCGACCAAGCCGCGCGCCGCTAGAGCAGCCGCGCCGCGAGCGCCGGCAGCGCCGAGATGTCGACGCCGTTGCGCGCGCCGAGCGCAACCAGCGCGGCCGGATCCTCGCCCTCGCGCACCCGGGTCAGCGCCCACACCATCGTCGAGCGGGTGCCGCTGCGGCAGTGCGCGACCACCGGCCCGTTCGCCGCCTTCAGCGCCGCCGCCATCGCGTCCACGTGGGCCGCGGTCAAGGTCGCGTTGACAAACGGGATGTGGTGATAGGCGATGCCGTGCGCGGCGCACAGGCGGCGCGCCTCCTCGGCGTCGAGTTGGCCGGGGTCTTCGCTGTCCGGGCGGTTATTGATGATGACCTTGGTGCCGACGGCGGCGAGCGCCTCGATATGATCGCGGGTGAGCGCGCCGGCGGCAGTCAATCCGGGGGCGAGCTCCATCAGGGGCGGCAATGACGGCATGAGCTTTACCCAGCAAAAGCAAAACGGGCTGCAAAATCGCAGCCCGCCGCAGTTCCGTCACCTGAAAAAATTGCGCCCCGGACAGCGCCTTTTGGGGCGGCGGCGTTAGGCCGCGTATTGTCCCGGGCGCTGCACCAGATCGCCGGCGCGGATCCAGAACCGTTCGAGCCGGCGCAGGGTCACGGTCGATGCCGCGAGGTCATCGTCGGTGATCGCGGTCTGGGCCAGCAGCTCGCCGTGGCGCTGATGCATCGAGCTCAGCCGGTCGCGCAGCTTGCGGCCCTTGTCGGTCAGCCGCACATGGATCGAGCGGCGGTCGTGCACCGAGCGCATCTGCGAGAGATAGCCGTTCTCGACCATCTTCTTGACGTTGTACGACACGTTCGAGCCGAGATAGCAGCCACGCAACGTCAGCTCGCCGACGGTCATCTCGGCATCGCCGATATTGAACAGCATCAGCCCTTGCACGTTGTTGATGTCATGGATGCCGAGCCCGTCGAGCTCGAGCTTCACAACCTCAAGAAAATGACGGTGAAGTCGCTCGACAAGCGAGATCACTTCGAGATAGCCGTTGTTCATATGAGCCTCGCTAGGCGCCCCGTTTGCACGGATACCTAACGAGGTTTGTGTTAATTTTTCGTTCTCACGCGGTATTTTCGCTGCGCCGGATGAGCTGCATGATCGCCGAGAAGTCGAGCGCCCCGGTGCCGCCGTCGACAAATAGTTGGTAAAGATTGGCCGCGGCGGCGCCCATCGGGGTCGCCGCCGAGGCGCTTGCCGCGGCCTGCTGCGAGAGACGTAAATCCTTCAGCATGTTGGCCGCGGTGAAGCCGGCGGCATAGCCGCGGTTGGACGGGGCCGCCGGCACCGGCCCCGGCATCGGGCAATAATTGGTCATCGCCCAGCACGCGCTGGTCGATGTGCTGGTGATGTCGAACAGGGTCTGCGCCGGCAGGCCCAGCTTCTCGGCGAGCGCGAACCCCTCGCACACCCCGATCATCGACACCGCGAGGATCATGTTGTTGCAGATCTTGGCGGTTTGGCCGCTGCCCGACGGCCCGGCATGGACGATGGTGCGCCCCATCTTCTCGAGCACCGGCCGTCCGCGCGCGAACGCGCTTTCGGGGCCGCCGACCATAAAGGTGAGCGTGCCGCCCTGTGCGCCCATGGTGCCGCCCGAGACCGGGGCGTCGAGCATCTCGAGCCCGGCTTTTGCCGCCTCGGCGGCGACCAGGCGCGCAGTCTCGACGTCGATCGTCGAGCAGTCGATCAGCAGCGCACCCTTTTTCGCCTTGGCGATGATCCCGTCGGGGCCGAGATAGACCGCGCGAACCTGCGGTCCGGCCGGCAGCATGGTGACGACGATGTCGCCCGCCGCCGCCTCGGCGGCGCTGGCCGCAACCTTGCCGCCGGCGGCATCGAGCGCCGCCACCGCGCCGGCGACGAGGTCGAAGCCGGTGACGCTGTGCTGCGCCTTCACCAGGTTGGCGGCCATCGGCGCCCCCATGTTGCCGAGCCCGATAAAGCCGATCGTCGCCATCGCCGTCCCTCCGTTAATCAAAGGTGAGTTCGCTTCCCAGCCCGCTGGCGCCGAGCGGGGCGAAATACATCTCCGCCGCCGCCTCGTCGATCTCGGCCAGGCTTGACGGCTGCCAGCGCGGCTGCTGGTCCTTGTCGACCAGGGCCGCGCGCACGCCCTCGTAGAAATCGTGCGCCGCCATGACGTGCTGGGTCATCCGGTATTCGAGCCGCAGCGCCGCGTCGAGGTCGAAGCCCCGCCCGACGATAAGCTGGCGCAAGGTGATCCGCAGGCTGGTCGGCGATTTCGCCGACAGCGACGCCGCGGTCTGCGCCGCCCATTCGGGCTCCTCGCGCTCCGCCTGCAGCGCGTCGAGGATTGCCTCGACCGTGTCGCCAGCAAAGCAGCGATCGATCGCCGCCTGCCGCGCCTGCACGGGCGGCGGTCCGGGATCGGCGACGAACTGCGCCAGCACCGCTTCGGCCTGCGCGTTTTCCCGCCCCAGCTCCCAGGCGACGCCGGCCAGCGCCGCGGTCAGCTCCCGGACCCGCTCGCGCGGCACGTAATGGGTCGCAAAACCGCAATAGAGCGCGTCGGCGGCGCCGAGCCGCGCCCCGGTCAGGCCGAGATAGCGGCCGATATGCCCCGGGCACCGGTCGAGAAACCGGGTGGCGCCGACATCGGGAAAGAGGCCGATGCCGGTTTCCGGCATCGCGAACATGGTCCGCTCGGTGGCGACCCGGTAGGCGCCATTGACCGACATCCCGGCGCCGCCGCCCATCGTGATCCCGTCGAGGATCGCGATATACGGCTTCGGGAAATGATGGATGAAACGGATGATCCGGTATTCCTCGGCGAAGAACACGCTGGTGAAATCGCGGACGCCGGCAATCCCCTTGCCGGCCTCGTACACCGCGCGCACGTCGCCGCCGGCGCAGAACGCGCGGTCGCCGGCGCCCTCGATCAGCACCGCATGGATGGCGGGGTCATCCGCCCAGGCGCGCAGCATCGGATAGAGCAGCCGGTACATGCCGAGGGTAAAGGCGTTCAACGCCTGCGGCCGGTTGAGCAGCACGGTCGCGACCCCGCCCCGCCGGCCGAACAGGATGTCGTCGGTATCAGTCATCTCAATAGGTCGTGGAGGTGCGACGCATGATATCGTGGACGATAACGATTTGCGCGTCGGGCCGGACGGTAAAAATGATGCGCCACGATCCGACGCGTCGCCGAAATGCGCCCTGATGCTCCCCTCGCAGCGGTACGATATCGCCGCTGAGCGGTCGGCCCTTCATCTCGTTTAGCACCCTGTTGACGCGGCCTCGGTCGCGCACCGGCATGCGCTGCAGCGCGCGCTCGGCCCGGCTACTTAATCGGCAATCCCAGCTCACATTGCACGTCCTCGAGACGCCGGGTCTCGCCGCGAGCGAACTCAGCCTCCCCAGCCCGGATAGAAGCGATCTCGTCCGCTGTCGGTTCCTCGGCGGACGGAAGACTGCCAATTGCGCCAATGTACCAGCGGATCGCGGCCCGCACGGCCTCCGCCCGGCTGAGATCCTGCCGCTCGCGCACCCGGTCGAGCTCGGCCAGTTCGTCCGCCGGCAATGAAGTGGTGATGGTCCGTCTGACGCCAGTGGTCATAACCGCGCTCCCGCAACCCGCCCAACCTATCAGACCCGCCCCGCCTATCAAAATTTGCGGACAGCCAGCATCACAACGGCACGCATCACAACGGAATGACGAGGAGCGTGTCGATCTTCTGGCTGTCGAGGACGACGAGGCGCTCGATAAAGCGATACGGCGTGCGGCTCACATCGATGCGGTCGAGGTAGCGGCCGGTGGCGAAGAGGCTGGTCACGCCGTCATGCATAATGCGCACGGCGATGAAGTTCGAGCGCGCCTCGGCGACGCCGTTGTCGACCACGCCGACCCGGATCGGCCCGACGACATGGCGATAGCGGTGGGCCTCGAACATCAGCACCCGGCGCAGCGACATGACGCGATCGACCAGCATGCCGCGCGAAGCACAGTAGATGATCCCGTGCTTGTACCCGGCGGCGTGGCTTTCGCGGTCGGTGATCAGGTAGCGGCACTCGTCGACAAAGAAATCCGGCCATTCCTCGAGCCGGTCGTCGTCGATGCAGTCGCAATACGCGGCGATCAGCTCGTGGACGCCGAGCCGCGTGCTGTCGTCCGCGGTGCTCATGAGCCGCACACTGGCTGCAGCGGCCTCTCGCGTCCTTCGAGACGCGCTCCGGTGGAGCGCTCCTCAGAGTCTGACTCGAAATGGTTCATTTGCGCTCAAGCTTTTGCGAGGCGGCGGGAGAGGAGGCGGAGATTGGCGAGGAGGAGCCAGGCGGTGGCGCTTTGGGTGGTTGCTTCGAAGTCCTTGGCCAGGCGCCGGCTGC
>JBBRPG010000052.1:0-22431 GCA_038228485.1 Alphaproteobacteria bacterium | reverse complement strand
GATGTCGCCGGAGACGACGGTCAGCGTGCCCTTGCGCATGTCGGCCAGCATGTCGCCCTTGAAATTGCTCGAGTCGAAGTGGAACTGCTCGAGCGCGACCTGGCTCTCGGGGCCGGTCGAGAACACCGTGTTGTCGACAAAGGTGAACCCGATCGTCCCGCCCGCCCCGGTCTCGACGACATCGCTCTGGTACAGCATGTCGCCCGGCTTTGCCGGAAGCCGCTCCGCCCCGCGGACGATGAACGCGGGACCAGCCGTCGTTTTGACCTGCGCGATGTGCGCCGTCTCGGCAAGCGCCGGCCCGGCCGCCATCAGGCCGAGCAGGACAGCGCCGCACCCAAGCCTCGTGATCTGCCGCATGTCACTCTCCTATTAGGGGATGGATTATAATTGGTCGCACAACCCTGGAGCAATCCCGCCGATACCGGGTTAATATCGGGTGGACACGGTTGCCGCCGACTCGGATATATGGTGCCGCACTTGGACGGACTGCAATGAGAGCCGCGCTTAGTTTGCGGAATGAGATTGCGGAACTTCCCCGGCTCGTGGCGTTCGCGACCGAATTTGCCGAGCGCAACCAACTGCCGATCACCGAACTGAACCGGCTGCTGGTCATCATCGACGAGCTGTTCAGCAATGTCGTCCGGCACGGATACGAGGCGCCGGAGGCGAGCGGCACGGTTGAGGTCGGCTTGTCGTACGCCGGCGGTTGCCTGGGAATAGAGGTGACCGATGACGGCCGCCCGTTCGACCCGCTTTCGGCGCCCCCTCCCGATCTCGATCTGCCGACGGAAGATCGTCCGATCGGCGGCCTCGGCATCCATTTCGTCAAAAAACTCGTGGACGAGGCGCAATACTCCCGCCGGGGCCGGCGCAATCGCCTGTTGCTGATGCGGCGGATCCAGCCGACCGCCGCCTCCCCTCTCGGCTGCCGCAGCGATTGAGGCGCTCGCGCCGCACTTCTCCGCCCCCCTGCGTTGGACTATCTTGCCTCGGCAATGGGCGGATCCGCGGCTGGTTCGGAAAATATCGATTAAGGAAGTTTGGCTAGTGTCGTCGCTCGCAAAGCCGGGGGGACGCGTCCCTCCTCGTGGGGTAGAGGTTGAATGAGCGAGACGATCGCCACACCGTGGCGAGATTATCCGCTGGGGCCGACCAAAAACGCCGCCCCGCGCCGCCGGCTGGGCCGATGAAGGCCGTGGACCGCCCCGTGGACCGCGCCGGGGACCGCCCCGGGGACCACATCGAATGGGTGAGGCCGGAGGCTGCGGCCCCGGCTGACCAACCCACCGCGTCCGACGTCCGCCTGATCGCGTTTTATCTGCCGCAATTCCATCCCGTGGCGGAGAACGACCGCTGGTGGGGCCCGGGGTTTACCGACTGGCAGAACGTCGTGCGCGGGACGCCGCTGTTCGATGGCCACTACCAGCCGCATTTGCCGGGCGCGCTCGGCTTTTACGACCTGCGGCTCGACGACGTGCGGCGCAAGCAGGTCGAGCTGGCCCGCGCCAGCGGCGTCTATGGGTTCTGCTACTACTATTATTGGTTCAACGGCCGGCGCATCCTCGAGCATCCGCTCGACCGCTACGTCGCCGACCCGACCCTCGACTTCCCGTTCTGCATCTGCTGGGCGAACGAAAATTGGAGCCGGCGCTGGGACGGCGGCAACCACGAGGTGCTGCTCGTGCAGGAGCACGACACCGCCTCGGACATGAAGTTCATCCGCGACGTCATCCCGCTGCTCAAGGACCCGCGCTACATCCGGGTCAACGGGATGCCGTTGCTGGTGCTGTACCGCGCCGACCTGTTGAAGATACCGGCGGCGACCGCGGCGGGCTGGCGCGAGGAGTGCGAAAAGGCCGGGCTGCCGGGTATTCACCTCTGTGCGGCGCAGACCTTCAACATCGGCGATCCGCGGCCTTACGGCTTCGATTCAGCCTGCGAGTTCCCGCCGCACGGGCATGCGGTAGGGCAGATCACCGCCGACCGGCTGCGCGGATTGCCCAGCGATTTCGACGGCTGGGTCTGCGATTACGAGCTGGTGGCGCGTCATTCGCTGACCGCGGCGCCGCCGGACTATCCGCTCTATCGCGGCATCTTCCCGGGCTGGGACAACACCGCCCGCAAGCGGCGCCAGGCGCTGATCTTCCACCACGCCGATCCGGCGCGGTTCGAATATTGGCTGCGCGGGCTGGTCGCCTACACCCGGCAGAACCTGGTCGGCGACCAGCGCATCATCTTCGTCAACGCCTGGAACGAGTGGGCCGAGGGCGCGCATCTCGAACCCGATTTGAAATACGGTTCGGCCTATCTGGAGGCGACCAAGCGTGCGCTTGGCGGGCAGACCGACCCGCAGCAGCTGTTCAGCCTGTTGAGCGACGAGATCGCGCGCATCGGCAGCCCCGATCTGCGCGAGTGCATCGCCGGCTACGCCACGGAAATCCACGCCCAGCTTCAGCACCTGGGCAAGACCGTCGATTATTTCACCCGCGAGCGGCAGATGGTCGAACGGCTCCGCCAGGAGCGCGAGGCGACGGTGTTCTACCGGCGGACGATCGACGAATTGTTTGGCCCCGAGCATAGCGGCGACATCGAAGGCTGGTTCGAACGGATCAACGGCCGCGCGATGCGTACCGACACGATCGTCGACGTCAGGACCACCGCGCATCTGGAGGGCTGGATTTTTTGCCCCGACATCATCCCCGACGCCGAGACCACCGCCCGCTTCATCCTGTTAAAGGATGAGAAGACCGAAACCGTCTACGCCGCCCAGATCTACCAGTATTGGCCGCGCCAGGATGTGGTGCGCGCCCGGCACAACGTCGAAAGCGCCTATACGGCGAATTGCGGGTTCGGCTCGCTGTTCACGCTGTCGAAAGTGCCGCCGGGCACCTATCAGATCGGCTGCGGCGTCAAAAACAGCACCAAGGCGGCGTATATGTGGTCGCAATACCGGGTGCAGCTGCTGAGCACCGACCGGCGCGGGAAGCCGCGCGAGCCCGGCCCGCGCGGCCGCGGCGACCGGCGCCGTTCGGTCGAGCCGCAGAACGCCTAGAAGCGGGAAGGCCCGGGCCCAGATGGATTCTCGCCGCCGCCCCCCGCGACCGCCCCCACAACCGCCGCCACAACATCCTGGCGGAGCGATCGCGCCGCCGCCGGCATCCGACTGGCCGGCATCCGACTGGGACGACATCGCCGGCCTCGCTCCCGCGGGGGTCGGATTTCTCGAACCCGCCGCAAGGCAATCGTCCGTCAAGGCCCTCGGCGCCGTCGACGGGCTGATCGGCGCGGCGGTTTTCGGCTGGGCCTACGACGCCGAATACGGACGCCGCCGGCTCCGGATCACGCTGACCGTCGACGACACGGTGGTGGCCGAGACGGTCGCCAACGGCTTGCGGCGCGAGCTGGTCGGGACCGGCGACCATGACGGGTTCAGCGGCTTTGCCTGCTCGATCCCGGCAGACAAGTTCACTTCCGGCGCCGTGGTCCGCGTCTTCGCCGACGGCGTCGAGCTGACCAATTCGCCGCTGTCGCTGGGATCGCGGCGGATCGACGGCGTGCTGGAGCCGATCACGGGCGCCACGGCGACCGGCTGGGTGCGCGAGCGGGTTCGCCAGCCGACCCGCGCCGTCCTCGACATGTTCGTCGACGGCCGCCTGGTGCGCACCGTCACCGCCGACCGCCTGCGCGAGGAGCTGAAGGCGCATGGCGTCGACGACGGGCGGTTCGGTTATGCCGAGCCGCTCCCGCAATCATGCCTCGACGGCGGCGTCCACGAGATCGAGTTCCGCCACCGCGCCTCGGGGCAGACGGTCGCGCCCGGCGCGCGGCCATTCCGCGGTAGCTATACCGGCGCGCTCGACCGGCTCGACCAATACGGCGGCAGCGGCTGGGTGTCGTGCGCCGAGGCGCCGGGTCGGCACATCTGTCTCGACATCGTCGTCAACGGCGAGCGGGTCGCCGCCACCGCCGAGACGCCGCGCCCCGATGTTCGCGCCGCGCGCGGGATCGAGGGTTGGGTGTTCGAGTTCGCGATTTCCCCGCCGGTGTCGCGCCACCACGAGATCGCGGCCGATTTTTTCGTCGCCGGAACCGCCAACCCGGCGCTCCCCGGCCGGTTCCGCTTTACCCCGCTGTCGCGAATCATCGAGCAGCTCGAAGCGTTTGCCGCCGCGGCCGCACCCGCCGCACCGGGCGAAGACCCGGCCTACTCGCCGCTGCGCGACGCCATCGTGCCGGGCCTCATCGCCGCGCTGCGCTCGCATGACCGGCGCAGCGGCAGGCTCGACCTGTCCGTGCCGCTCGACCTGTCGCAGTTCCACACGCCGGTGCCGGCGGCGGCCGACATCGTCGATGTCGTGATCCCGGTTTACGCCGGGTACGACGAGACCATCGCCTGCATCGAGTCGGTGATCCGCGCCGACAACACCACCGGCCGGGAGATCGTCGTCGTCGACGATTGCGGCCCCGACCGCAAGCTGCGCGAGGCGTTGCGCGCCTATGAGCGGGCCGGCGCGATCACGCTGCTGACGAACCCGGAGAACAGGGGGTTCCCGGCGTCGGCCAATGCCGGGATGGCGCTGCACCCCGACCGCGACGTGATCCTGCTCAACGCCGACACCTTGGCGCCGCGCGGCTGGATCGACCGGCTGCGCGCGGCGGCCTACCGCTCCGGCAATGTCGGCTCGGTGACGCCGCTGTCGAACCGGGCGACGATCTGCTCCTATCCGGAGATCAACCGCGACAACGACCTGCCCGGCGAGATCGGCTGGGAGGCGCTCGACGGGATTTGCGCGGCGGTCAACGCGGCGGCCGCGGTGGAAATCCCGACCGCGGTCGGCTTCTGCACCTATCTGCGCCGGGCGATGCTGCGCGAGGTCGGGCTGCTCAACGCCGAGCGCTGGAAGAGCGGCTACGGCGAGGAAAACGAACTGTGCATCCTCGCCGCCGCGCGCGGCTGGAAGCATGTCATGGCGCCGAATTTATTCGTTCCGCATCACGGCGCGGTATCGTTCGGCAGCGACGGCCGCAAGGCGCTGCTCGAAACCAATCTCGGCGCCTTGAACCGGCTCTATCCCGACTATTTCCCGCGGGTCATGGAGTTCCTGCGCAGCGACCCCGCGGCCGCGGCGCGCCGGGCGATCGACTGGGCGCGGCTCAAGCGCCTGAGCCAGCGGTTCATGCTGTTCGTGTCGCACCGCCACGGCGGCGGCACGACGCTGCATGTCGAGGACATGGCGCGGCGGCTCGCCGAGCAGGGCCGCCATGTGCTGATCCTCGAAGCCAATGCCGACAATCGCGGGGCCGCGACGATCCGCAACCTCACGCTCGGCACCAGCAGCGTCTACGCGCTGCCGGACGAGAGCGCCGCGCTCACCCGCGATCTGCGCGCCGCCGGCATCTGGCACATCCATTTCCACCAGATCATGGGCGGCGAGCGCTGGACCGCGCTGCCGGGTCAGATCGGCTGTCCCTACGACGTGACCATCCACGATTATTCGTTCATCTGCCCGCGGATCGACCTGATCGACGAAAGCGGACGGTATTGCGGCGAGCCGCCGCTTGCGGTGTGCGAGCGCTGCATCGCGCTCAACCAGCCGCATCCGCAGGTTGAGGAGGCATTCCGCGAGCGCGGCGGGATGAGCGAATGGCTGCGCCTGCACAGCGCCTTGCTGGCCGGCGCACGGCGGGTCTTTACCCCAAGCCGGGACGTCGCGGCGCGCATGGAGCGCCATATCCCCGGCGTCAGATACGAGGTGCGGCCGCATCCCGAAGCGGCGCAGACCGTCGCCATTCACCGGCCGGCTCGTCGGTCGGAGGCCGATGCCGTCCGCGTCGCGGTGATCGGCGCGATCGGGCCGCACAAAGGGTTCGACCTGCTGCTCGGCTGCGCGCGCGATGCGCAAAAGCGCGGCCTGCCGCTGGAATTCCACCTGTTCGGCTACGCCGCCGACGAAGCGCCGCTGCGGCGCATGGGCAATGTCCGGGTGATCGGCGAATACATCCGCCGCGACCTGCCGCGGCTGATGGCGGAAAACCCCTGCGACGTGGCGCTGTTCCTCAGCATCTGGCCGGAGACTTACTGCTACGCGCTGTCGGATGCCTACGCAGCCGGGCTCTATCCGATCGCCCTCGGCTTCGGCGCGCTCGAAGAGCGCATCGCCGCCAGCCAGGTCGGCGCGCTGCTGCCGCTCGCCAGCACGCCGGCGGAGATCAACGATGCCATCCTCGCCGAAATCGCCGGCGCCGACCGCTGGCCGGCCGCGGTCAAGACCGGCGCGGAATACAACGACGTTATCGCGGATTATTACCGCCTGCAGTCATAGACCCGCAGCCCGAAGGGAAAGCCGGCCTACACCGGCTCCAGTTTCCGGCGCGGTTCGGGCGGCAGTTCGACCTCGATCCGGTCGCCGGGCTTGACCTCGCCGGGCGTCAGCACGATGCCCATGATCCCGGCCTTGCGGATCAAATTGCCGTCGGCATCGCGGTCGAGGGTCGCCGCCATCAGCCCCGGCTGGATCTTGTTGAGCTGCGAGCAAGGGTTGCGCAGCCCGGTGATCTCGACCACCGCGGCGGCGCCGAGACGCAGCTTTGCGCCGGTCGGCAGGCCCAGCAAGTCGATCCCGCGGGTGGTGACGTTCTCGCCCAACACCCCCGGCGCGAGGCGAAACCCGGCCGCCTCCAGCTCGTCATGCAGCTCGGCGTGGACCAGATGGACCTGACGCAAATTGGGCGCGGTCGGGTCCTTGGCGACGCGCGAGCGGTGCTTGACCGTCACCCCCATATGCGCATCGCCCTCGACCCCAAGCCCCGCCAGCAGGCGAATGCTGCCCTCGTTCGGCTTCGACAAGCTATGGCCGGAGCTGCGGCTGACGGCGATCACGGTTGCGGGCATCGAGCTTCCTCCGATCGCGCTTTTTTACGCTGAGCGGGGCAAGCTGCCCAAATGAATCGGTCGTGTCTCGGTTTGAGATTGGCGAGCCCTGGCGGGCCTATCGCGCCCACCGCTCTGTCCCATATGCTTATCGCAAAGCAGAAGGTGGGCCCGAGGCATGGACGTGAAGGGTTCGGCGAGTTGGCAATACGATGATGACCGCAAGGTCTGGTATATCGCGCTTGATGGGCGCGCCGATCCGCCTTTCCGAAAACAAATTTTGGTCGAGGCGATCTTGGACATGGATGACGATGGCCACTTAGCGGGTATCGAAATCATTGCCCGATTGCCAGGGGGCAAACTGATTGAACCGCCAGAAGTTCGCGATGCTGGGCCGAAGAAGCGGGGCACCCACAAGCCGCGTCAGCCAAAGGTCGCATAACCAATGACGCGGCGGTTGCGGCGGTTTTGGCTGAAACGGTGGCCGATGGTGCACCGCTGGTTTGGCGATCAAATCCGTGCTGACCTGGCGCGGCGTTGGGGAATGACGTTTCACGAATGGTATCGGATGAAATTCTATAACCAGAAACGCGGTAACCCCTTCGTCAAGCGACCGTGGCGGCCGCGAAACGTCGATCGCCACGGTCGGCCCGTTTATCACCCGCTGTTCCAGAAGCCCAAAATTTCAGACTGACCACACCAATGAACCGCATCGTTGGCCCTCGACCTATTACGAGGCAGCTAGGCTAACCGCTTGATGATTTGTCGCCCGGCTCCGAGGGGAGGCCCGAGCGGCTCATAACCACGGCGAAGATAAAATCCCTCGGCGTTCAAACTCGCTTCCGCGCGTATGGTTCGAATACCGCGCGTTCGCATCAGTAATTCGAGCTTGCTTAGCAATTCTGTTCCAATCCCTCGGCCAGCAAAATCTGGGTCGGTATACAATCCTTCCAACCGATCGCCGCGAATTGCGCCCCATCCAACCACCTGCCCGTTTATCTCCGCAACCAATATTTCCATCTCGCGGATCTTTAGTTCCATGCCGGGAACAGAGAGATTCCTTGCCCAAATTTCAGCTTCTGAAACGGACATGCCGTGTGGCGCAAGAGCAACGATGGATTCTCGCCGCAGCTCAAATAACCGCGTCGCATCCTTGGGCGTCGCTAGTCTATGCGCAGCAATCACGGGCACCCCAGATCACATTGGAACACCATACGCCGCTCCATCGGTTACGAGGCGTCATCTTCGTCGTCTTCCTGCATCATTTCGGCGAGCGCGGTATCGGCGCCTTCGACGTTTTCGCCGGCCAATTGTTCCAGTTTTCGCAACAAGACCTCGCGCGGATCTTCGGCGAGCGGCGTAATGGCGAGGCTCTCCGGGCCTTCCACCTGGCGGATCAATTCGAACAGCAGTTTTACCGCGCGCGGGTCGGCCTCGGCCGCGCGATTGACCAATTGCACGACCACCGCTTCGCGCTTGGTGATCCGGCGCGGCGTGCCGTCCGCCGTGACCGTTACCCGTGCCGCCAGCGCTTTTTGCAACAGCGCGCCAAATCCTTGCGCGCGCCTGCGGCCGCTCGGGTTGCCGGATTTGCCCTTCGTGAACCGGCTATGCAGCGGCGGCCGCTGGTATCCGACGCGGTAGCCACCGCCGTCCTTCGGGGGATGATCCATTCACACCAACGCGCACCCTGTTCGCTCGCACGGTCGAGGGGCTTTGCGACCTGCCCTTGACGTATAGCACGAGCGAGTCTATTTGTCATTATAATAATTTCTGATATGGCAATAAAAATGCAATGCAAACGCGATCCCTGCCTGTGTCAAAAGAATCCCGGCTTGGCCGCAGAAAATTCCCTGCTCGGCGGCGCCGCGCCGCCCTGCGCAGCAATCTCAGCGCATTGATGTCGCAAACGAAAACGGGCGCCGCCGAGGGGCGGCCGCGCCCGTTTCGCGAAAAATTCCCTGCTGCCAGGGAATTGCAGGGAATTCAGTGCGCCGTGGCTTTGCGCACCCTCGTCGCGGCGCTGGCGACCGCGCGCAGCGAGGCGGTGAGGATGTCGCTGTCCATGCCGACGCCGTAGAGCGTCTCGCCGCCGGGGCCGCCGATCTCGACATAGGCCGCCGCCTGGGCGTCGGCGCCGGCGCCGACCGCGTTCTCGTGGTAATCGCGCACCGTCAGCGCGGTCCCGCAATCCTGCCGCACCGCGTCGACAAAGGCGGCGATAGGCCCGTTGCCGACCCCCTCGATTACCCGCTCGGCGCCGTCGATGACGACCTGCGCCGAGATGCGCCGCTCGCCCGGCCGCGGCTCCGGCAGCAGGGTGTAATCGACCAGGGTGATGCCGTCGCCGCCGAGATAGGTCTGGTTGAACAAGGCCCAGATGTCGGCGCTGGTCATCTCCTTGCCGGTGCGGTCGGTGACTTCCTGCACCACCTTGGAGAACTCGACCTGCAAATTGCGCGGCAGGTCGAGCCCGTGATCCTCCTTGAGCAGGTAGGCGACCCCGCCTTTGCCCGACTGCGAATTGACCCGGATCACCGCCTCGTAGGTGCGGCCCAGGTCTTTGGGGTCGATCGGCAGATAGGGCACCTCGAACAAATCGTCGTTGCGCTTTTCGAGCGCGTCGAACCCCTTCTTGATCGCGTCCTGATGCGAGCCCGAGAAGGCGGTGTAGACCAGCTCGCCGGCATAGGGGTGGCGCGGGTGCACCGGCAGCTGGTTGCAGTATTCGACGGTGCGGACGATGTCGTCGATGTCCTTGATCTCCAGCGCCGGGTCGACCCCCTGGCTGAACATATTGAGCGCCAGGGTCATCACGTCGACATTGCCGGTGCGCTCGCCATTGCCGAACAGGGTGCCCTCGACCCGGTCGGCCCCGGCCATGACGCCGAGCTCGGCCGCGGCGACCCCGGTGCCGCGGTCGTTGTGCGGGTGCAGGCTGAGGACGATGCAGTCGCGGTTCTTGATGGTGCGGCCGAACCACTCGATCTGGTCGGCATAGACGTTCGGGGTCGCCATCTCGACCGTCGCCGGCAGGTTGAGGATGACTTTTTTCTGCGGCGTCGGCTGCCACACATCCATCACCGCCTCGCAGATCTCGACCGCGTAAGGCAGTTCGGTGCCGGTGAAGCTCTCGGGCGAATACTGGTACATCACCTCGGTCTCGGGCATCGCCGCGGCGAGCTCGCGGATTTGCCGGGCGGCGGTGACCGCGATGTCGGTGATGCCGGCCTCGTCGAGCCCGAAGACCACCCGGCGCTGCAAGGTCGAGGTCGAGTTGTAGAGGTGCATGATCGCCCGCCGCGCGCCGCGGATCGATTCAAAGCTGCGCTCGATCAGCTCGCTGCGCGCTTGCGTGAGCACCTGGATGGTCACGTCATCGGGAATGAGGTCGTGCTCGACCAGTTCGCGGACAAAGGCGAAATCGGTTTCGGAGGCCGCCGGGAAGCCGACCTCGATCTCCTTGAAGCCGAGCTTGACCAGCATGTCGAACATACGGCGCTTGCGCTCGGGCCCCATCGGCTCGACCAGCGCCTGGTTGCCGTCGCGCAGATCGACGCTGCACCAGATCGGCGGCTTGTCGATGACCCGCGAGGGCCATTGGCGGTCGGGCAAGTTGATCGGCGCAAACGGACGGTATTTCTGGATCGGCATCGACGACATCGAAAGCTCCTGCGGACGGACCGGCGCCTCGGGCTGCTCGGTCGTGAATAGGGGGATCGCTGAAGAAGGCGGCCGGTGGGCTCAGCCCCGCCGGCCGGCGCTAAGTCGCAGGCAACGAACGCAGGCGCGGCAACACCGGTCGGTCCCAAATCCCAGAAACATGGCAATCACCTTGTGCGCAACAGCCCGCGGCGGGGGTACAGACGAGCGAATTCGGCGCCGAATTAGGACGCCGAGGAAATAAGTCGCAGCTCGTCACGCGCAAAGGTCATGGGCGATAGATAACAAATTGGCCCGGAATGTCAATTCCAGGGCTGAACCGCGGCCGTCTCGGTTACCCCGCTGGTCCGTAGGAGTGGGCGGGACGCCCTCGCTCCTTCTAGAAATTCTCGATCCAGGGCCGCAGCTCGATCTCCCAGGCCCAGGCGCTGCGCGGCTGGCGGTGCAGGCTGAGATAGGTTTCGGCGATCGCGGCGGGGTCGAGCAGCCCGTCGGGTCCGCGTTCGTTGGCGCGCGGGTCGGACTCCTTGGCGATGCCGCCGTCGATGACGATGTGGCCGACATGGATGTTCGCCGGCTGCAACTCGCGGGCAAGGCTTTGCGCCAGGCCGCGCAGCGCGAACTTGCCCATCGCAAAGGATGACGAGCGCGGGTAGCCCTTGACCGCGGCGCTGGCGCCGGTGAAGAGGATCGTGCCGTGACCCTGCTTGGTCATGCGAATGGCCGCCTGCTGGGCGACGAGGAAGCCGCCGAACGCGGTCACCTTGACCGCCTGCTCAACCGCCGCGGGATCGAGCTCGACGATCGGCCCGCGCGCGCGCCCGCTGGCGTTGTAGACGACGAGGTCGAGGCTGCCGCCGGCCGCGTCGACCGCCGCGAACAGCTTCGCGACATCCTCGATTTTGGTGGCGTCGCACGCGACCGCGGTCGCGCCGGTCTCGCGCACCAGCCCCGCCAGCTTGCCCGTGTCGCGCGCGGCGAGGAACACCTGCATGCCCTCCTCCGTGCATTTGCGGGCCAACGCCGCGCTCAACCCCGACCCCGCCCCGACGATAACCGCGCGCTCGCCTGCCGCCATGACCGATCCCTTTCTGCTGCCGCCCGACGCTAACCGCCAGCGCTAGTTTAGCGCCGAAAGGGAGCGCGGCGCATCATTCGCGCCGTCCGATGTTTAAATCGGCCGATGTTTAATCGGCCCCAACCGGTCGTTTCGCGCCCGAGCCGGGTACTTCTGTAAAGCGGGATAAAGTCCCCGATTACCCGCCATATTGCGGCGATAACCTTTTTTGATCTTCAGACAAAACAAAGCAATCCGATGACGCTTTGTGGCAAAACAGTAACCAGATCGTGTATAACTTGCGGCAGCGCCTCCATACTTTATCAAGTATCTCGTCGGACAAGAATAAGTCCGGATAGGCCCATGTTTCGGTAATTGTCACAACAGTCGAACACGCGGATGCGATGCCTTAGACTGACTTGTCGAGCAAGCCGATTTTCATTCGCTTTCCGGTTGACAACCTACCGAGGCACCGCCTAGGCTGCGGCCACCTTCCCCCGTCCTGCCCGGGCGGTCCTCCAACGATCCGGGACGACACTCACCGGTATTCGGCAAAACGGTTGGGTCTGAAAACGGCGCACGCTGTGTGTCTGCGCAGCGGCGTGCAGCAATCATAATGTGGGGTCATGTGCGGATGAGCTTACGCGTTCCTCTCGGTCTATCGATTGCCGCCCTGGTTTTTTTTGGCGGCGCGCTTACGGACCCCTCTCTAGCCGACCCGCTGCCAGCGGGGCCTTCCAACCACCCGGCGACAACGCCTTCCGCCACGCAGCCACGCCCCACCCTCGCCCAAGTCGCGACGGTGACCGTGGCGGCGGCGAATATCGCGGCGACCGCCGAGGCCGTTTCGCCAACCCCGAGCCAGCCTGCCGCGTCGGTATCGACCCAGACCAAGCCCAAAGCCTCTGTAACCAAGCGCATCGACCAAACTAGGCTGGCGCTCAAACCTGGTGATCGCGTGCGCTCCGAAACGCGCCGCCCGTCCGCCGATTCTCAGCGCACCCCCCAAGCGGTACAGGTGGCGCAGGCGATCCGCACCGTCGGCCTGCGCCAGACCGGCGCCGCTGCCTGGTATGGCGGCTCCTATGTCGGACGCCGCACCAGCAGCGGCGAGCGGCTCGACACCGTTCATCCGACCGCCGCCCACCGCTCCCTGCCACTCAATTCGCTGGCCCGCGTGACCAACCTCGGCAATGGCCGCTCGGTCATCGTCAGGGTCACCGACCGCGGTCCGGTCAGCGAGTCGCTGCTGATCGACATGTCGCCGAAAGCTGCCGAACAACTCGACATGAAGACGGCCGGCATCGCTCGTGTGATGGTCGAGCAGGTCGTCGCCGTAACTGCCGGCGCCAAGTAAAACCCGGCCCCCCGCCGACCGAAGGGCCGCCGGCTGACACTGCGCCCTCAAAGCCCCAACGCCCCGTTTCCCGCTAAAAGAAACCAGCGGTTCAACAAGCTGTCGCGTTTTTGCAACTGTGGCCGTTGCGCAACGGCCACAGGGAAAAACCCGATTCGGCCTGTGGCTCGATTGACTTCGATTCCGTCCTTGACTGTATTCTTCCAGGTGTCGACCGGACGCGCATTGTATCGATCGCATTGGGGAAAGTAGTAGGCGAAAACTCGCCTTTAGGTTCCGCGATCGACACGGGGCGGGCGGAGGCGGGCGGTCGGAGGCCGCCGGCAAGGATGCGAGGGATTGTACCTGCGTAAACGCGGGCTCGATCATTGGGGGCGAAGTGGACCAGGTGTTCGATAGTACCAATGTTGTTCGCTTTCCGTTGAGAATGCGGCCGATGGCGTCATCGCCGGCCGCGGCCTCGGCTCAGCCGGTGGGCTATGAGTTCACCGAAGACGAGCTGGCTGCGTTGTGCCGCTGGTTTTCGGCGATGAAATACGCCTTTCCGGGCACGGAAGGGGTGATGGTGGTCAGCCATCGCCACGGCTACTCGGCGGTCGGGCTCTACCATCCGGCGCGGGGAGCGCCGAATTGCCTTGTGGCCAAGCACGAGGTCGGAGGAGCCGCCAGGTTTTTCTGGTCGACCGAAGTCGATCAGCCCCGGCCGATCGACGATCTGTGCGAGATCACCGACGCCCATATCCGTGCGATCGAGCCGCCTCGCGACGAAGACGGATGGCTCGACCCGACCGGCTGGATGGGCGTTTACGCCTCGCGGATGATTGCGACAGAATTGCAGGTTGTCTGAGCAATAAGCTCATGTAACCTCAGGGGGATGCTTTGCCGTTCGCGCATCCCCCCGCGAGCGCTCGAGCGCCTGGTTTTGGCGGTCGGGCTTTTTGTTGCCGGCTGCGGCACGCTGCCCACGGCCGGGCCCACCGCCCGCCAGGTCGTCGACCAGGAAAGCCATAACGGCGAGGCGCGCTTCACGCTGATCGAGATCGACGGCAACGTCGTCGCCGCGCGGCTCGCTGCGCGCAAGGACAGCCTGCGCGACCGGTTCCCCCGGCACGGGGCGCCGCCCGAGCCGAAGATCGGCATCGGCGACAGCCTCGTCGTCACGTTGTGGGAAGCTGCAGGCGGCGGATTGTTCACCGCGTCTGGGTCGGCGGATCACGTCGTCTCCGGTTCGCACAGCGTGACCCTGCCGGAACAGGCGGTGGCACGCGACGGCGCGATCAGCGTGCCGTTTGCCGGCCGTATCCGCGCGGCAGGGCGGTTGCCGCTGGAGGTGCAGCACGCGATCGAGCGGCGCCTCTCCGGCAAAGCGATCGAGCCGCAGGCGATAGTCACGCTGACCAAAAGCGTCAGCAACACCGCTACCGTCTCGGGCGAGGTGGTCAGCGGCGCGCGCGTGGCGCTGTCGCTAAAGGGCGACCGGCTGCTCGACCTTGTCGCGTCCGCCGGCGGCACCCGCTCCCCGGTCTACGAGACCGCGGTGCGGCTGTCGCGCCGCGGCGTCACGGTGACGGTGCCGTTGGAAGTGCTGGTGTCGAACCCGGCCGAGAACATCTACGCCGAACCGGGCGACGTGCTGACCGTGGTGCGGGCGCCGCGCACCTTTACCGTCTTTGGCGCGACAAACACGCTGACCGGGCCGGCGATAACCGGGGTCGTGATCCGCAGCACCACACAGTAACTCCCGGCTTGCGGCGTCGGCCGATGATCGCGCTCGACCTGTCCCGGCTGCTGTCGCGAGCCCGCAGCGCGACGCCGAGCGGGATCGACCGGGTCGAGCTTGCCTATGCCCAGCACCTTCTCGCGCGCGCGGGGCCGCATTGTTTTACCGCACTCGACGCGTTGGGGCGGATCGGCATGCTGCCGCGTGCGGAGGCGGAGCTGTTCGTCGGCATGCTAGCCGCCGCGTGGCGCGACGGCGCCGCCCCGGAAACCCGCCGAGAGATTGCGACGCTGGCGCGGCGGCTGCGGCGCGCGGCGCTGTTTGGCGGCGAGCGCCGCTTGCGGGCGGCGATCAGCGACGGAGGCGCTCCGGTCTACGTGCTGGTGTCGCACCACCATCTCGACCGCAGCCGCGCGATCGCCCGGCTCAAGGCGGCGACCGGCGCGCGCTTTGCCTGTTTTGTCCACGATTTGATACCGCTCGATTTTCCGCGCTACACCCGGCCGAGCCAGACCCACCGCCATCGCCGACGCATCGCCACCACCGCGGCGCTGGCCGATGCCGTTATCGTCAATTCCGCCGCGACCCGCGCCGCATTGCAGCGCCGGCTCGATCCCGAGCGGCCGGTGCCGATCGCCGTCGCCCCGCTCGGCTTCGAGCTGCCGGAAATGCCGGAAGCGGCCGCGGGCGAGCGGCCCTATTTCATCTGCATCGGCACGATCGAGGCGCGCAAGAACCACGGATTGCTGCTCGATCTGTGGCAAAGCCTGGCCGCCGAACTCGGCGAACGCGCGCCGCGATTGCTGCTGATCGGGCAGCGCGGCTGGGGCAGCGAGCGGATCGCCGGCCGCCTCGCCACGATGCCCGGCCTCGTCGCCGAGCATCGCGACATGCCGGATCGCCAAATGGCCTCCCTGCTGCGCGGCGCCCGCGCGCTGCTGTTGCCGTCGCTTGCCCAGGGCTTCGGCCTGCCGGTGATCGAGGCGTTGGCCTTGGGCGTGCCGGTTATCTGCAGCGGTCTGCCGGCCTTGCGCGAAAGCGGCGGCGAGGCGCCCGATTATCTCGACCCCTCCGATGCGGCGGCCTGGCGGGCGGTGATCCTCGATTACCGGGGCGACACGTCGCGCCGGCAGGCTCAGCTCGGCCGTCTTCCCGCGTGGCGCAAGCCGCGCTGGGAAGACCATTTCGCCATTGTCGACCGCGTCATCGCCGGCCTCGCCTCAGCTCGGCCGGCCGAAATGGCGGAGGACGGCGGCAAGATCGAGCGGCGCGGCGGCTAGCGCGCGTTCTTCCTCGATGACGATGGCGGCGGCCTCGCGCAACTGCGCCTCGCTGTGCGCCGCGGTCGCGAAAAAGCGCAGCCGCGCCGCCCGATGCGGCACCGCCGGGTAAAGGATCGGCTGGACATTGACGCCGCGTGCGAAGAGCGCCTGCGCCAGCCGGCCGGCGCGGATCGAATCCCCGGTGACGACCGGCACGATCGCCGCGCCGACCGACGCCCCGGTGTCGAGCCCGCCGGCGCGCAGCAAATCGAGAAGCAGCGCGGCGTTGCGCCGCAACAGCGCCACCCGCTCCGGCTCGGCGCGCAGGATGTCGAGCGCCGCCAGCGCCGACGCGGCCGCCGCCATGCCGACCGAGAACACAAACCCCGGCGCCTTGCGCTTCAGATAATCGATCAGGGCCCGGCTGCCGGCGATATAGCCGCCGCAGGAGACGAGGCTCTTGCTGAGCGTGCCCATCCAGATATCGACCTCGCCCGGATCGAGCCCCGCATGCTCGGCGGAGCCCGACCCGCGCGCACCCAGCACCCCCAGCGCATGCGCCTCATCGACCATCAGCCAGGCGCGGTGCCGCCGCGCCACCGCGACAAACGCCGCGAGGTCGGGCACATCGCCGTCCATGCTGTAGTGCCCCTCGATCACCAGCAGCGCGCGGCCATGACGCGGGCGCGCCTCGGACAACGCCTTGTCGGCCGCGGCCGGATCGAGATGGCGGAACGATACCCGCCGCGCCCCCGACAGGCGCGCGCCCTCGGCGATGCTGTTATGGGCGAGCGCGTCGTGGACGACGACGTCGTCACGCCCGAGCAGCTGGCCGATGATTGTGATATTGGTGGCATGGCCGCCGACCAAAGCGACGGCGTCCTCCGCGTCGTAGAGCCCGGCCAATGCCTGTTCGAGCTCGCGGTGGATCGCCCGCTCGCCCGATACCGGACGGCTCGCCGACACAGTGGTGCCGTAGCGGTCGATCGCCGCCTTCGCCGCCTCCGTCACCCGCAGATCGCCGTTGAGCGCGAGATAGTCGTAGGAGGCAAAGTTGAGGTAGCGGCGGCCCGCGATGACGGTCTCGGCGCCGGCGATCCCGTCATGGACGCGGAAGAACGGGTCGGCGATGCCGAGGTGGTCGGCGACCGCGGCGACCATCTCGATCTCGCGGTAGCCGTCCAACGTCGCCGGATCGAGACGGGAAGCAGCCCCCGGCGACTTCCCCATAGGGCGAGGCGGCGACGAGTTAGGCAAGGCGCTATGGGCTCCTGTCAATTTAGCAAGGCGAACCGCAAGCGGGCGCGCGGGCCGTCAGCGCACCACCAGCACGTCGCAGGACACCCGCGCGACGATCTCGCGCAGCCGCCCGGGCAGCGCTTGGTCGGCGTCGGATTCGATCGTCACCAGGCGGCAATCGAGTTCCACGATATGGCGGATCTGCGCCGTCGGCTCTGCCGGCAAGAGCTCGACCTCGGTGCGGATCGCATGGCCGGCGAGGCGCTGCGACAGCCAATCCGTGAACCCCGGCTCGGCGGCGAGCTCGGGCGGGCAGATCACGGTCAGCCGCCCGCCATCGTTGTCGGCGAGCTGCGCCGCCGCGTCGAGCGCCCGTTCGGAAGCCGGCCCGCGACTGCGCAGCACGCAAACGACGGCGCCCTGGGCACGCGTCTCGCGATGCGCCAGCAGAAACGATGCGGGGCTCGGCTCGACCACCGACCACCAGCGGCACTCGACCCGGAAATGCCCGCCGATCGGCCGGGTCGAGGTGCCGGCGACAAGGAAGTCCGAAGTCGCCACCGAGACGCTGCCGGCCGTGCCGCGCACGGTCTCGAACGACCACTCGACTCCGTGGCCCCGCGCCGCCGCCGCCAATTGGCTGCGCGACCGCTCGGCATAGGCGCGGAGCTGCCGCTCGGCCGCTACGACGGTCAGCGTCTCGGCCCCGAAGCCGAGGGTCACCTG
Source organism: Alphaproteobacteria bacterium (assembly GCA_038228485.1). Taxonomy (GTDB): domain Bacteria; phylum Pseudomonadota; class Alphaproteobacteria; order ATCC43930; family CGMCC-115725; genus DATARH01. The sequence goes on along the minus strand of JBBRPG010000052.1, from coordinate 4,533 downwards.
GCGGGCGAAGGGCAGCACCGCCAGCCGCAACAGCTCGTCGTCCTCGATAAAGACGCCGTGCAGCCGGCTCTTCCACCGCGCCGCCAGCCGCGCCGCCGCGTCGATCGTGGCGCGGTTCTCCGACACCGCGTCGAGCGCGACGACGACGCGCCGGATCGTGCCGATCATGGCGGGCCTCCTGCGACGGCGCGGGCGAGCGCCGCGGCCTTGGCGGCGAAATCGTCGAGCCGGGCGGCGATCTTTTGGTTGATCGTGTCGATCGGCACCCCGGTCAATAGCTCCAGCCCCTGGTCGATCGTCGCCATCGGGATGACCTGGAACTGCCCCGCTTCTGCCGCGGCGACGACATCGGCGCGCAGCATCAGATGCTTGACGTTGCTCGCCGGGATGATGACCCCCTGCCTTCCGGTCAGCCCGCCGGCGCGGCAGATGTCGAAGAACCCCTCGATCTTTTCGTTGGCCCCGCCGATCGCCTGGATGACCCCGTGCTGGTCGACCGAGCCGGTGACCGCAAAGCATTGCCGGATCGGCACCTCGGACAAGGCCGACAGCAGCGCGAACAGCTCCGCCGCCGAGGCGCTGTCGCCGTCGACCCCGCCATAGGATTGCTCGAACACCAGGCTGGCGTGCAGCGACAGCGGCCGGGTCTGGCCGAAGCGCCCGCCGAGAAAGCCGGTGAGGATCAGCACGCCCTTTGAATGCAGCGGCCCGCCGAGCTGCACCTCGCGCTCGATGTCGACGACCTCGCCGCGGCCCATGCGCACCTGCGCGGTGATCCGGGTCGGGTTGCCGAACGCCAGATCGCCGAGGCTGATCACCGACAGCCCGTTGATCTGGCCAATCTCGGCGCCGTCGGTCTCGATGCGGATCGTCCTGCGCCCGATCTCCTCCTGCATGCGCCGGTAGATGCGGTCGCCGCGGCGGATTTTGGCGTCGATCGCGCCCTCGACTTCGGCGACGCCGACCACCTCCTTGCCGGCATCGGCAGCGAGCTGATCGGCCTCCTGCAGCAGCTCGATGGTGGAGCGCATGCTGGTCGACAGCCGCTCGGAATCGCCGGCCAGGCGGGCCGATTGCTCGATCACCCGCGCGACCGCGTCGCGGTCGAAGGCGCGCAGATGCTCGCGGCGGACAATGGTGGCGATGACCCGGGCGTAAAGCAGCGTCGCATCGCCGCTGCGCGCGACCCGGTCGTTGAAATCGGCGGCGATCTTGAACAGCGAGGCAAAATCCTCGTCATGCTGGCTCAACAGGTAATAGAGCGTGGGGGAGCCCACCAGCACCACCTTGACGTCGAGCGCGATCGGCTCGGGCTGCAAGGTCACGGTGCTGGCCACGGCAAGCGCCTGTTCCAGCGATTCGATGCGGATTTCGCCCGATTGCAGCGCCCGCTTCAGCCCCTGCCAGCCGAAGGTGCCGGCGATCAGCCGCTCGGCGTCGAGGATCAGGTAGCCGCCATTGGCGCGGTGCAGCGCCCCGGCGAGGATCAGGTTGAAATCGGTGATCAGCGCGCCGAAACGGGCCAGATGCTCGACCCGGCCGACCAGGTTCTGATAGGTCGGGTTGTCCTCGTAGACGACCGGCGCGCCCTGGCGCCCGCCATTGTCGACGATGACGTTGACCTGGTAGCGGCGGAACCTCATCTCCGCCGCCGGGCCTTCCGAGGGGGTCGCCGCCGGCGGGCCCTCGGCCTGTTGCCCCTGCGGCGAGGCCGGCGCCGACGGAGGCAGGAAGTCGTCGACGTTTTCCTTGATGTCCCGCTCGACCGCGTCGAGATACTCGAGCACATCGGGGAGATCGCCATACCCGGCGCGCGTCTCGCCAATCAGGCTGGCGACGGCGAAACCGGTGGTCTCGCGGTTGAGCTCGCGCGCCGCCTCGCGGTGCTCGCGCTCCCATTGCGGTACCTGGCGCATGATGGTTTCGAGCTCGGTCTGCGCCGCGGCGAGGTCGGTCTCGATGCGCTTGCGTTCGTCCTCGGGCAGCGCGTCGAAATCCTCGCGCTGCATGACCTTGCCGTCACGCTGCGGCGCCAAGGCGAGGCCCATCGGGGTGCGGATGAGGGTGATGCCCTTGGCCTCGGCGCTCTTCTGCAACCCGCCGAAGGCCTCTTCGTTATGGCCTTTGAACTGCTGCTCGACGACCTCGCGGCGGGCGCGGTACTCGTCGCGTTCGAAGGCCGCGGGAAGCGCGATGCGCAGCTCATCGATCAGCTTTTTCATCGCCGCGGCGAGCCCGGCGCCCTGCCCCGCCGGGAGGTCGAGCCGGCGCGGCTTTTGCGGATCGGCGAAATTGTTCACATAGCAGAGGTCGGGCGGGGTGGACTCCGCCGCCGCGCGGCGTCGCAGCAGATCCTCGACCAGCTGATGGCGGCCGGTGCCGGGCGGCCCCAGCGCGTAGACGTTGTACCCCTTTTGCCGCATCCGCAGCGCGAACTCGACCGCCTCGGCGGCGCGTTCCTGGCCGAGTTGCGCCGGGGCGTCGGCCAGCTCGCTCGACAGCGCGAAGGGCAGCTCCTCGGGCGCGCAGCGCCGGCGCAGCAACGCCGGCGACAGCGGCTCGCCGCTGGTGAACGCCTCCGGCCCCCTGTCCGCCATTGCACTAGCGGGCGGGCTTATACGGCCGGCATTCGAGGCGCAGGTAGTCGCGGAAATGCGGCCGCATCTTTTCGGTCCAGGGGGTGTTGGCCGCCTTTTTCCAGGCGTCGCCGTCGCGCACATCATCCCGGGCGAAGTGGTACATCGCCAGATACCGCTGGGTCGCGCCCTGGCCGCGATAGCGCCGCGCCTGCAGCACCCCCGGCACCGAGCCGAGCGCCGGCAGATGCTCCTGGTTGTACCAGTTGTTGAACTCGACTTCGGCCTCCGGCGCCGGGTTCATCGAGATCACCAGCAGCTGCGCCGCGCCTTCGGGAGCGAGGCCGTCGCCGGGTAGGATCTGGTCGCCTTCGAGGCGGACGATGTGGTTGACCCGGCCGGTGACCCGCTTGGTCCACGGCGAGCCGTTGGCGCCGCCGACCGCCTGGTAGGGCGGGCTGTGCAGCACGCCGACCTCGTCGAGATCGTAGGTCGCGACCGACACTTTCGGGTTGTCGATGCCGATCCAGCGGTGCGCGTTGATAAAGCCCGGCACCGCGAGGCGCTCGGGGATGTGCTCGGTGTCGTACCAGTCGTGGAACTCGTCCTCGGCGACATCGGAGAAATTCATCGCCGCGATCAACAGGCCCTTCGCCATCGCTTCCTCCCTATCGTCATTGCGAGCCGCCGAAGGCGGCGCGGCAATCTCGATCCGCCACGACTTCCTGCGGCACGAAATTGCTTCGTCGCTGCGCTCCTCGCAATGACGACGTAATTCAATCCAGCTTGTAAAGCCGCTTGGCGGTGCCGCTATAGAGCGCGGCCTTCTCGGCGGCGGAGCAGCCCGCGGTGATGCGCTTGAAGGCGTTCCACAAGGTGGCGTAGCCGGTGCCCATCTTGTCGACCGGGAAGTTGCTTTCGAAATTGCAGCGGTCGGCGCCGAACAGCTCGATGCACGGCTCGACATAGGGCCGCCAGGCCGCGGCCCAAGTTGCGGAGTTCGGCGGCGCGGGAAGCTCGCGGAAAGCGACCGCGGCGCCGCGGTTCAACATGCCGCCGAGCTTGACCGAGACGTTCGGGCATTTGGCCAATTCCGCCATGCTCGCCCGCCAGGTGGCGTGGACTTCATCCTTCTTGCCCGCGTAGGCGCCGTAGCCGAGCACGCCGCCGACATGGCACATCACGATCGTCGCCTGCGGCACCGCCCACGCCAGCGCGATCACGTCGGCGAGCTGCGGGTGGTAGCACCAGGCGTCGAGCGCCAGCCCGTGCGCCGCGAGACGCGCCACCCCGGCACGGATGTCGGGCCGGGCATGCATGTTGGGCGCGGAATCCGGGCGGCTGTTGCCGATGGTCGGGTCGGCATCGTAGCCGACCGAATAGCGCACCCCGGCGAGACGGCCGCCGCCGGCGCGGATCAGCGCCTCCAGTACCGGCTCGACGCGGTCGCCGAGCGCCAGATCGGCATAACCGACGATGCCCTGCGCTACCTTGATCGGGCCGTAGCCGCCGCTGCCGCTCATCGCGGCGATGCCGGCAACGAACTCGACCTCGCCGACCGGCCGCATCTCCACCGGCCCATCGGCCCGGTACATCGAGCGGCATTCCTCGAAGACGGTGGCGACGATGTTGTGCCCCGTGTCGAGGTCGGCGATCAGCTCCGGCAGCAGATAGGTCCAGCCGCCGCGGCCGTCCCACAAATGATGATGGGTGTCGATGATCGGCAGCCCGGGTTCGAGGATTTCCTCCTTCTCCTGCTTTGCCAGCCAGGAATCATCGGGTTTGCCGCTGTGGCCGAACCGGCCCGGCTGCGCCTGGGGCATGGCAAACCTCCCATTGTCTGAGTCGCGGCTGCCCCTCACCCGTCCATCGCTTTGCAATGGCCACCCTCTCCCCGCAAACGGGGAGAGGGTTGGGGTGAGGGGCAGCTACTGGGCTACCTTATTTTGCGGCGTCG
>JBBRPG010000051.1:0-23116 GCA_038228485.1 Alphaproteobacteria bacterium | reverse complement strand
GCTGCTGCCGCCCGGCCCCCTCAACCCGTTCGGCGTGGTGTTTCTGGCGCTGGCGGGGGTGTTCTGGTTCGGCTGGGAGATGATCCAGGATTCTTACGCGTACCAGGAGGAGCGCCGGCTCGCCGGCCATAAGATACCCGACCCGCTGCTGGTCCGCTTCGCGCCGGCGCTGGGCGCGATGTCGCCCGAGCGAAAGGGGCACCTCTCGGCGCGGCTCAGGGGCGTGTCGGGTCGAAACGGCGGAAGCCGGCGGTCACGAAATCGAGAAGGCTCGACGCGATAAAGGCGAGCGCAAACAGCGCGATCGCGGCCACCCCGTAGGGCTGCGCGCGCAGTTCCGTCAGCACCCCCCCCCCAGCTCGTGCGCCTCGCGCGCATTGCCGTGCAGCGCCGCGACGAACAGGTAGCAGCCAATGAGGGCGATCGCGACGCCGCGCCCGGCGATGCCGCAACGGCCGATCAGCCGTATCACCCTCCTTTCATCGCGAGAGAGCGCCAGCGAGCCCCCGACAAGGCCAAACGCGCTCCAGACCATAAGCCCGGCGCCACAGACGCAGACGATGGCGCCCAGCATTCCGAGCGGCACCCGGCCATAGGTGTAGGACAGCAGCCAAGCGCTCCACACATGCACCGTGTGCTCGCCGCTATGCGGCCAGAAACCCAGGGCGAAGCCGGTGACGATGACGGTAAAGCCGACATAGACCGCGGCGTCGCCGAGCATGGCGGCCGCCACCATGGCGCGCGCCGCGCCGGTGTGGTCGCGGCGAGACAGCCCGGCAATGGCGAACCAGCCGGCGAGACAGGCGAGGCCTGCGGTGAGCAGGACCAGGACGACGCCTCCGGTCCAATCGTTCTGCAGCGGTTGCAGCGCCTCGGTCATGCCGCCGGGCCGATGCTCGGGCCGGATCGCCGCCAAGGCGGCCGAGGCGCCGACCAAAAAATAGATCGTACCGCGCGCGGCGTAGCCGACGCGGCCCATCAGACTCACCGCCCGAGACAAGTCGGTCGGGTGTTGGGCCGTCGAGTGCGGCGGGAGGGTTTTCGTGGCATTCATGTTGCGCCAGAATTGAACGCTGAACCCGACCCGAAGTTGCCGCCGGAGGACAAGACGTGACCATCCTCGAACAAATCGCCGAGAACATCGTCGCGATCCGCTACGACGGCCTGCCGCGCGAGGCCGTCGATTGGGCCAAGGCGGCGATCCTCGACACGGTCGGAGTGACCTTGGCCGGGGCCGGTGAGGATTGCGCCCGCATCGTTGAGCGCACCTTGGCCGTGGGCGGCGCTCACGGCGATTGTCTGGTCTTTGGCAGCGACCGGCGCACCGGGCCGCTCGACGCGGCGCTGATCAACGGCACCGCGGCGCACGCGCTCGATTTTGACGATGTCAGCAACACCCTCGGGGGCCATCCCTCGGCGCCGCTGCTGCCGGCGATGTTCGCGCTGGCGGACATGCAGGATTGCGACGGGCGAGCGTTCGTCACCGCCTATGTTGCCGGGTTCGAGACCGAGACGCGGATCGCCCGCGGCGTCCATTTCCATCATTACGAAAAAGGCTGGCATCCGACCGCGACGCTCGGCGTCTTTGGCGCCACCGCGTCGTGCTGCCGCCTGATGGGCCTTACCGCGGCGCAGACCGCCCAGGCGCTGGCGATCGCCGCTTCGCTCGCCGGCGGCATCAAGGCCAATTTCGGCACGATGACCAAACCGCTTCATGTCGGCCACACCGCGCGCAGCGGCCTTTTCGCGGCGCTGCTGGCGCGCGACGGGTTCACCGCCAACAACGCCGCGATGGAGCACGGCCAGGGGTTCCTGATGGTGTTCAACGGCGAGGGCAATTTCGACGCGCAAGCGATGCTGAAGGATTGGGGCGACCCCTATGACGTCGTCCGCCCCGGCCCGGCGATCAAGCAATACCCGTGCTGCGGCAGCACCCACCCGGCGCTCGACGCGCTGCTGGCCCTGCGCGGCGAGCACGCGATGCCGGCCGACAAGATCGTGCGCATCGACTCGTGGACGCATCCGCGCCGCCTCGCCCACACCAACCGGCCCGACCCGAAATCCGGGCTCGACGCCAAGTTCAGCGTCCAATACTGCCTCGCCCGCGCGACCCTGCAGGGCCAGATCCGGCTCGAGGATTTCGAGGCCGACGCCCACGACGACCCGACCGTGCGCGCGCTGATGACCCGCATCCACGCCGCGCCCCACCCCGACGCCGGCACCGCCAACGAGCAGGCGCTCGGCGCCGAGGTGCGCGTCACCCTCGACACCGGCGAGGTCATCGCCAAAAAAGTCGGAGCCGCGCTCGGCCGCGGCCCCGACAACCCGCTGCCGGCCGGCGCGCTGAGAGCCAAGTTCGTCAACTGCGCCGGCCGCGCGCTGCCGCCGGCTGCGGTTGCCCGGCTGCAGCAGATGCTGGAAACGCTGGAAACCGCGCCGAGCATCAAAGCTGTCGTCGCGGCAATCGCGGTGCCGAAGGCGGTGGCGGCGTAACTCAGATCGTCATTGCGAGGCGCCGAAGGCGCCGTGGCAATCTCCGGCCGTAGAGGGCCAAGACGGTAGGAGATTGCTTCGTCGCGCTGCGCGCTTCTCGCAATGACAGACGCAACTACTCCGCCGCTTCCTGCAGCGGGCGGGTGGCGGCTTGCATCTGGCGGTCGTAGGCGTCCCGCCATTCGAGCCCGGCTTCGCTGACGAAATCGCCGCTGCGCACCGGGTACATCCGCTCAGGGTCGTCGACCCCCGGCGGCATCGTGCCGTCCTTGGCGAAGGCCCGCGCTACCTGGAGCAGCCGCCGCCGCGTGCGCATGATCATCGTGTCGCTGGGGCCGAGATGCTCGTGCAGATGGTCGGTGATCGGCCCCATGCTTTCGGTGACCGCCTGGTCCTGGGCATGGATGCCGGTGATGCCGGTGTAGTTGCCGCCGGTCGCCTGCGCCGCGCGGTCGATATTCCAGTCGTTGACCGGCCGGCCCTTGAGCCGCCAGCGGCCGTGCCACTCGGTGGTGTTCGGCAGGTAGTCGAAGGTGCGGTCGAACCCCGGCATCATCTGGCCGTGCTTGTCGTTGGTGACGAAGGCCGGTTCGTGCTTCCACCGCAGGCTGACGAACATCGTGTGGGTGTCGTCCATCGGCACCCACGCACGGTTGTGCAGGTGCGTCGCGAACTTGCCCTGCGGCGTCTGGGTCCAGAACGGCAGCATGAAATTGGCAAAGCGCCAGTAGGTCTGGTCCGGCCCGCCCTGGCGATGGGCGGCGTACATGGTGCCGACCGCGGTGTCGGCGACCTGGTAGTCGGGCGCGCGGTTGGTCACCGTATAGCGGAGCAAGGCGTCCGCGGGGAGCATGTCGGCCTCGATGCTGCCGGCGTGCAGAAAGCCGAAATGGCAGGTGTCGATGTCGCCCTCGAGCGCCTGCAGCCAGTTGCACTCGCGCTGAACGAAGCTGATCTGCACCTCGGTCTCGGGCAGCAAGGTCGCCTCGATCTGCGGCAGCGGCGGCGCCTCCTTGCGCTCGCCCATATAGACCCAGACCAGGCCGTGGCGCTCGACCGCCTTGTAGGCCTTGGCGTGGACCAGGTGCTTGAAGTCGCGCTCGGCCGGGACGCTCGGCATGTCGACGCACTTGCCGTCGACGTCGAATTTCCAGCCGTGATAGACGCAGCGGATGCCGTTCTCCTCGTTGCGGCCGAGGAACAGCGAGGCGCAGCGGTGCGGGCATTTATGGTCCATCACGCCGACCCGGCCGGCGCTGTCGCGGAACGCGATCAGCTGCTCGCCGAGCAGCATCAGCCGCATCGGCTCGCCGTCGGCCTTCAGCTCCGACGACATCGCCGCCGGCAGCCAGTATTGCCGCATCAGATTGCCCATCGTCGTGCCGGGGCCGACGCGGACCAGGTCGTCACTGTCCTTTTGGCGCATGTCCGATCCTCCCTGCGATGGCGCTACTTATCGCCTATGGCAGTTCAATCCATCTCTTATGTCGATAATGCATCGTCAGCAACACGGGCGCCAGAAACGCGAAGAGCGCCCAAAGAACCGCGCTGAGGTAGGGGATTTCCGATAATGTAATGTGAATTCCCGAACCGTCGTGGCTTATCTCCAGCGCGGGCACGGCGGCCAGCGCCATCAATGCCCCCCAGGTTCGTGCCCCTTTCTTCCAATAAAACAGGGGGCCGAACACGAAGGCCCACAGCACGGATTGAACGCCGACGGTTTCGGTTATCTTGAGGATGGGGTCCTGAAAGCGGCGTGGCTGCAAATACAGCGCGGCATAGTCGGCGTAGCCCGCCGCTGTGATCGCTTTAGGGTTCAACCAAGTCCCCTTATGTCCAATAGGCAAAGCCAAGACCGGTGCCGGTCCCGGCTGGGGTGCGGTAGCCGGGTTCGTAATGCGACCATTCGAGCGAGAAATGCTCGACCGCGCCGCCGACGCAGATCCAGTTGCGGATTTCCGAGCTGCCGGAATTCAGCTTTGCCCGCGGCAGGTTCTGGATCGCGTCCGCGTCCTTGCGGCGCAGCATTTCGATAAAGCCGCGGTCGAGCGCCTCGTCGACCACGAAATGCGACAGCCCGCCCGAGCCGACGATGCCGACCCGCTGGTCGCCCGGATAGCTCTCGACCGCGGCGCGGATCGCCTGGCCGAGCTTGTAGCAGCGCCGCGGGGTCGGCTGGTTCGGCGGGTAGTAGGTGTTGATGCAGACCGGGATGACCGGAACCACGTCCTTCATGATCCGGCGGTGGACAAAGCCGATGGCGTGGCCCTCGCCCTCGCCTGGCGGGGTGCGGTCGGAGGCGGCGACGTCGAACTCGCGGTCGATCAGCGCGTCGATCAGGTGGCGCGCGAGGCCGGCATCGACCGGATAGTCGCGCGGCGCCGTTTCCTCGTGCCAGCGCGCGCTCGCCCGCCAACCCCAATCGGGCTCCGCCACCGGCGCCAGCGGCACGTTGCGGATCGTCGCGCCGTAATAGACCAGGATGCCCGGCATGTTTTCCGGGTGGTAGAGCTCATCCTGGTCGTCGCCGACGACGATCAAGGTGTCGAGCTTGGCCTCGCGCAGGTAATCGCCGAGCCGCGAGATCGCCGCCTGCACCGCATCGTGCCGCGCCTGCATCCGCGCCGGCGCGATCTGCGCGTCGATATCGGCGGGCGCGCGTTTCAGCTGCGCCTCGTAGGTGGTGCGGTTGCCGTCGGTGTCGAGCAGGTTGGTGCGCTTGACGTCGCGTTCGTAAAAGCGCGGCCAGTCGGTCGGCGGCGCGTTCAGCATCGGCGTATGCGAGGTGCCGATGCCCAGCACGATCTTGGCCATGACGGCCTCCCAAAAGCGCTTTGGACTATCCTAGCGCAATTCGGAGGAATGGCCGGCAGGAATCGACCTAAATCATTTCGATTGGAGCGCCCACACCCCGCCCCATTCCTCGGCCGGCGCCTCGTCGGCGAAACGGGCGATGCGGTCGAGAAACACCTTGCTGGGCGGATCGTCGGGGGTGATCGTCAGGCAGTCGCGGAAGCCCTTTGCCGCCTTGTCCCATTTCCGCTCGCGGTAGTCGGCGAGCGCCGCGACAAAGGTGTCGCGCAATTCGAGCCGTTCGACCGACACCTCGCCCCTGCGGCCGAGCAATTCGAAGATGCGCTCGGGCTCGCTCTTGCCGACCACCAGCACCGAGTCGATCTCGCGGGTTTCGACCGCGTCGCCGGCAAGCAACTGCGTCGCCTCGCTGATCAAGACGCGGGTGCCGTAGGCCTTGGAGGCGCCCTCCAGCCGCGACGCGAAATTGACCGTGTCGCCGATCACCGTGTAGCTGCGCGTCAGCTCGGAACCGATGCTGCCGATCACCACCTCGCCGGTGGCGATGCCGACGCGGATGTTGACGGTCGGAAGCCCGCGCCGCACCCCGGTCAGATCGGGCAGCTCGGCCTGGAAACCCGGCAGCGCGGCGAGCTGCTCCAGCGCCGAAAAGCAGGCGAGGCGGGCCTGTTCCTCGGCGCCGGTGAAAGGAGGCCCCCAGAACGCCATGACGACGTCGCCGATATACTTGTCGATGATGCCGTTATTGTGCCGCACCGGGTCGGAAATCACCGTTAGATAGCGGTTCAACACGTTGACCAGACCCGCCCGGGTCATGCCCTCGCTAAAGCTGGTAAAGCCCTTCATGTCGCAGAAGAGGATCGTCATCTGGCGGCGCGAGCCGGTCGGGTCGGTCAGCTCCGGCCGGTCGATCAGCCCGGCGACGATGCGCGGGTCGACATACTTGCCGAAGGTTTCGCGGATTTGCGCCTTGACCCTGAGCTCGCCGACCATGTTGTTGAAGGATTGGGTCAGGCGGCCGATCTCGTCGCGCGAGGTCACTGGCACGACCGTGTCGAGCGCGCCCCGTTCGACCGCGGCGGTGCCGGCGAGCAGGCGCCGCACCGGCCGCACCAGGCCGGTGGTCACCGCGGCGGCCAGGGTCAGGCCGAGCAAACCGACGATCACCAGCAACGCCAGGCCGATGACGATGACATGCTGCTGGTAGGCGCGGGTGCCGACGATGGCATTGCCGGCGAGGTGCCGCATCTCGGTGCGCGCGGCGGCGATGCGGCGGTCGAAATCGTCGCGCGCCTCGTCGAGTTGGTCGAGCACGATCTCGGCCTCGGCGGCGCGGCCGGTAGCGGCGCTGCGCAGGCGGGCGAACACCGCTTCGTATTTCTGCCGCTGCTCCTGAAGGAACTCGACCCTGGTGTCCAATCGCGCCAGTTCGATGTTGTCGCCGAAGTCGAGCGGGTCGGCGATCTGCTCGTTGATGCGCCCGCGCGCCTCGATCAGGTCTTCGTCGCTCGCCTTGCCGGCGGCTGCGACCCGCGCGCGCAGATCGGCAATCTTTGTCTCGTCGCGCGGGTCCTCGTTGAGGGCCAGAATCATCCGGCGGATGAACGCCGATTCCTCAACCGTGTGGATGTTGGCATGAGCCAGCGCAACGTAAGCGGGGTAGTAATTGCGGTCGAGTATCTGCAGCTGGTCGTCGACCGTGCGGGTCATGCGCAGACTTAGCAGCGCCACCGCGCCCATCAGCAGCAACAGCCCCAGGGGCAATACCGAAAATCTTGAACCCGATGAATCGCATGGCGCCCCCAGCCGGCCGGACAGCTCGGCCCCCACTCGGCGCCATAACTCGCGAAATTGGTTAGAAAACCGTCAACGGCCGACGGCTAGGGCTGTGACGGCAGCCTGTCCTCGACCGTGCTGCGCCGCATATCGCGCCGTTGGCTGAGGTCGTAGCGGCGGCCGCGGTGCAGCACCGCGCGGTTGTCCCACATCACCAAATCGCCCGGCCGCCATTCGTGGCGATAAACGAACTGCCGCTGCGTCGCGTGCTCCAAAAGGTCGGACAGCAGCACCTTTCCCTCGGGCAGCGACAGCCCCACGACGTGGGTCGCGTGCGCGCCGATATAAAGGAGCTTGCGGCCCGAGCCGGCATGGTTGCGAATCAGCGGCCACGTCACCGGCGGCATCGCGCCGGCGATCTCCTCGGGGCTTGGGGCAAAGCCCAGGGTTGCCCGCGAGTGATGGACGTAATGCTCGGCCGAGCGGCCCTGGGCTTCGGCGCGCAGCCGCTCGGGCAGCGCATCGTAGGCGGCGCGCATGTCGGCAAACTCGGTCTCGCCGCCCCAACCGGGGATTGCGCTGCAATACAGCAGCGAGAATTTCGCCGCCGGCTACTTGTACGAGCTGTCGGTGTGCCACAGCCGGGTCGCCATGTTGGAGAGGATGCGGCGATGATTGCGGTCGGCGACCTGGCCGTGCTCGTCGAGGTTGGAGACATCGGCGAATTCCGGCCGCACCCGGCGCTGCTGCCTGACCGCGAGGTGGCGGCCCGGGTCCATCGGGCCGAACGCGGCGGTGAAGGCGAGTTGCTCGTCTTGCGTCAGGTCCTGACCGCGGAACACGAGCACGGCGTATCGATCCATCGCCGCCTCGATCTCGCGTGCCGCCGACGCGGCGAGCGGCGAGCGCAGGTCGATCCCCTCGGCAAGCGCGGCGAAAATCGGATGCAGGGACGAGAAACTCAGCGTCATCGGCTTAATCTACGCCGCCGCCGCGCACCGTGATAGCCTCGGGCCACGCGCGCTCGAAGGAGACGAAACATGATGGAAACCCGCGAAGGCGGATGCCATTGCGGCCGGGTGCGGTTCCGCGCCAAGGTCGACCTCGACCGGCTGTCGCAGTGCAACTGCACGGTCTGCACCAAGAAGGGCATCCTGCACCTCGTCACCGATCCCGCGGATTTCGAACTGCTGTCGGGCAAGGACGACCTGACCACCTACACCTTCGGCACCGGGGTGGCGCAGCACACCTTTTGCCGGCATTACGGGATGCACGCGTTTTACGTGCCGCGCTCGCAGCCGGACAAGGTCACGGTCAACGCCCGCTGCCTCGACGGCATCGACGGGCCGAGCCTCAAGCCGACCCGCTTCTTCGACGGCCGGCACTGGGAAGACGCGCAGCGCAAACGCCTGGCCGAGGAAGGCGCGTGAGGGAAGGTGCCGCCGACGCCTGAAACCCCTCTCCCGCTTGCGGGAGAGGGTGCCGAGCGCAGCGAGACGGGTGAGGGTCCTACGGCCAAAACACCGCGAAGCACTTGTCCGAATTGAAGATGTAGCTCTCGACGTAGTCGATGATTTCGGGCTCGCGCTGCAATTCGCTCATCGCCCCGCCGAGGCAGACCCAGTTGAGAAACTCCTGCTGCCCGGCGTCCTCGATCTGCGCGGTGGTCAGTTCGCGCCACCGCGACAGCTTACCCGAGGACAATTCGTCGAACCGCGCCCGGTCGCCGGCATTGTCGGGATAGAGGTAGTGGTTTTTCGGCGTCAGGAACGCGTGCGACCAGGAGGACGACGCGATCAGCGCCACCCGCCACGGGCTGTCGGCCAAGAGCCGAGCGATCGCCCCGCCGATATCGAAGCAGCGCCGCGGGTTCGGCCCCGGCGGATCGACCAGATTGGGGTCGGCCTCGCCGGTCAAATGCGCGGTCGAGCCGCGCTTGGCGATGACGCTGGAGCCATAGCAGTTCACATGGAACGGCACCACCGGGTAGGGGAACCCCGTCCGGTCGTAATCGAGGTACAGCACGGTGTTGATGAACGCGTGCGGCAACCCGTTCTCGTAACGCATGCGATAGGCGTAGCTGACGTCGTAATCCTCTTCGATCAGCTTGGCGGCGATGTAGGACGCGCCGGCCTTATGGCCCTTGGTCTTGATCGTCGTGTCCTTGCCCTCGCCCCAGACATTGGTGCTGCCGGCGGCGTAGCGGCTGAACGGCTGAGACTCCGTCTCCTCCTGCAGGAAGACGCAGAACGACGGCACCCCCTCCTCGCGGAAATTCTCGTACTGGTCGTCGCCGAAGATCACCACGAAATCCGGCTTGAACGCGTCGATCGCCTCGCGCGTCTTGCGGAAGCCGGCAACCAGCCGCTTGCGGTGCTCGGCCGCGGCGGCGACCGGGTCGGCCCACTCCGCGCGCATCGCCGCCGGCCAGGTTTTCGGGTCTTTCGCCGCTTCCGGCACCTGGTCGCTGGAAAGCGCCCGGTTCATCAGGCCCGCCATCTGCGCGTCGGATTGCATCAGCGGGGGATAATGCGTGACGCCGATACCGAGGATTTCGCCCATCGTGTACCTCCCTGAGATTGAGGCAATGCGGCTGACTCGACAAATCATAGCAGAGCCGGCGGCGGTTCTCAACTAGGATCATGGCCAACCACGCAGGAGGGAGAAATGCCGAGCTTCCGCCCGTCCGCCGATCTCGACATGCATTATGAGGTCGACGATTTCACTGACCCTTGGACCACGCCGGAAACGGTGCTGATGCTGCACGGCAACGCCGAGAGCGGGCTCGCGTGGTGGGGCTGGGTTCCGACCCTGGCGCGGCATTATCGGGTGGTGCGGCCGGACATGCGCGGCTTTGGCCGATCGACCCCGATGCCGCGCGAATTCCCGTGGACGCTCGACCGGCTGGTCGAGGATTTCTGCCTGCTGATGGACCATCTCGGCGTCGACCGCTTCCACCTCGTCGGCGCCAAGATCGGCGGCACCGTCGCCCGCGCCTTCGCCGCGCGCCGGCCCGAGCGGGTCAAGACCCTCACCGTCGTCGGCTCGCCGCCGCCGTTCCGCGAGGGGGTCGCCGAAAAGGTGCCCGAGACCGTCAAAATGTTCGAGGAGCACGGGGTCGAATATTGGGCGCGGCAGAACATGGCCAACCGACTCGGCAGCAGCTTTCCCAAAGAGGGGTTCGATTTTTGGGTCAAGTACATGGCGCGCACCGCGGTCTCGACGCAGCTAGGCTTTATGGGCACGATCGCCTGCGCCGATATCCGCACCGACATCCCCAAGATCAAATGCCCGACCCTGGTCATTACCAACGAGGATAGCGGGCTCGGCTCGGTCGCCTCGATGCGCGCCTGGCAGGAGCAGATACCCGGCTCGGAGCTGGTGGTATGGCCCGGCAACTCCTACCACGTCGCCGCTACTCACGCCGAGCAGTCGGCGCAGGCGACGCTCGACTTCATCGGGCGGCGGGGCGACTAGACTAGGAGGGCCGCCATGTCGAAGGCCTCCGAAATGCGGATCGAGAGAGCCAGGCCACGAGATGCCGAGGCCGTGCGCCGGCTTGTCAGGGAAGCCTACGCACAATGGGTTCCTGTCATCGGACGCGAACCCATGCCGATGAAAGCCGATTACGAGCAAGCCGTCAGGGATCACGAAATCGATCTCTTATATGCGGATGAACAACTTGTGGCGCTCATCGAAGTCATCGTGAATTCGGATCATCTTTTTATTGAAAATATTGCCGTTGTTCCTCATCGCCAAGGCCAGGGCTTAGGCCGTCACCTGCTGAGCCATGCCGAAGACAAGGCAAAACAAGCAAAATGAGGGAACTGCGCCTGCTCACCAATCAAGCCTTCGCAACCAACATACGACTATATGAATCCGCGGGTTTCCACATCGATCGGACGGAACCCTTCGCCGGCGGCGGCACCACGGTTTACATGAGCAAGGCAATCGCCTCCGCGAGTTGACTCTAACATCTCCATGGCCGGGCCGAGCCCAGCCATGGGGGATGATCGGTGATGAGCGCTAAGCCGCGCCGCGCCGATGCGAGAACGCGGTCTCGGCGCTGGTGATGAATTCCAAGAGCGCCGCCCGGCCGCTTTCATTGACCCGGCGGGCGCGCAGGATCGCCGGGCCGACTTCGTCGGGCTTGGTCACGCGCTCGCTCCAGCCGCCGAGGTCGGCTCCCAGATTGGCGTAATTGCCGCCGAGGTCGCGCGTCTTGTGCTTCTCGTGGCTATAGGCCATCGCGTGCGTCTCGATCGCCATCGTCGAGTTGTTGAGGACGATGGTGGTGATCGGGATGTTGCTGCGCGCGGCGGTCTCGAAATCGAGCCCGGTCATGCCGAACGCCGCATCGCCCATGAAGTTGACGCACATCTTGTCGGGCGCGCCCATCTTGGCGCCGATCGCCAGGCCGAGGCCGGTGCCGAGCTGGTGCGACTTGCCCCAACCGAGATAGCCGCGCGGCTTTTTCGCGACGTACATCGGCAACAGCTGGTCGCGCGGACTGCCGCTGTCGTGGGTGACGATCGCGTCCTCCGACGGGATCACCCGCATGAATTCCGACATCACGAAATACGGGTTGATCGGCCGCTCCTGCGACCGCAGCTTCGGCTCCCAGCGCTTCAGCCATTCGGCCTTCAAGGTGGCGATGGTGTTGCGCGCGCCGGTCGCACGTTTCTTCGTACCGAGCCGGTCCTTCACCGCCGCGATCATCTGCGCCAGCACCAGCTTGGCGTCGCCGAGGATCGGCACCTCGCACGGGTGGGTCTTGAACAAATCGCGGGTGTCGTTGGTGGCGTGGATGATGCGCTTGCCGTCGGGGATGATCGGGGTCGAGATGTTGTGCTTGGTGAGCGACGTACCGACCGCGAAGATGATGTCGCTCTCGTGCAGGAAATGGCGGCCATGGCCGGTATAGACCGTGCCGCCCGAGCCTAGCGCCAGCGCATGGTCCTCGGGAAACGCGCTCTTGCCGTCGGTCGTCGTCATCACCGGCGCGTCGAGCAGCTCGGCCAAAGCCACCAGCTCGTCGCTGGCCTCGGCATAGAGCACCCCCTGCCCCGCGATGATCATCGGCACCTTGGCGTCGATCAGCTTTTTCGCCGCCTCCTCGATGTCGCGCGCGTCGCCGGCCGAGCGGGTGCGGCGCACACGCTCGTAATGCACGTCGTTGCCGGGGAACTCGGCGGTCATCACATCGGCCGGCACCTCGACCATGACCGGGCCGGAGCGGCCGTTCTTCAGCGCATTGAAGGCGCGGCGCAAGGCACCGACCGTATGCTCGGGCATCACCACCGGCTCGACCTGCTTGGTGACGCTGGCGTAGGAGCGGGTCGAGTTGAACATCGGGAAGTGGTGCGCGGTCTCGCGCGGGTGCCCCAAGGGCAACAGCAGCAGCGGCGTCGAATCCGAATAAGCCGAGGCGATGCCGGCAAACGCGTTCTCGGCCCCCGGCCCGTATTGCATGGCGAAGACGCCGGGCGGGTTGCCGTTCTGCACCCGCGAGCAGCCGTCGGCCATATGCACGCCGACCCGCTCCTGGCGGCAGATGATCGGGCGGATGCCGGCGGCGACCGCCGCCTCGATGATGGGCGTCGTCGGGAAGCAGAACAGGGTCGAGACCCCTTCGCGCTTGAGAATCTCGGAAATCGCGTCCATCACCTGCATCGTCTCGCTCCCCTCTTATTTGCTTGTTGACGGCGGATGTAGGGCGAGAAAGCGCAGCGCCTTCCGCCGAACCGGACGAACTGACTCGGCGGATGACGCTTTGCTCATCCGCCCTACATCTCGCGCCGATACCGCGCTAATTCACGAACCGGTACAGCTTCGCGGCGTTGTCGCAGATGATCTTCTGCTTCACCGCCGCCGGCAGGTGGCCGAGCTCCTTCTCGATGTATTCCTGGGAATCCGGCCAGATGCCGTCGGGATGCGGGAAGTCCGAGCCCCACATGATGTTGTCCTCGCCCAATTCCTCGATCAGCTTCACCCCGACCGGGTCGCTCTGATAGGTGGCGTAGCACTGGCGCTTCCAGTACTCGCTGGGCTTCATGGTGAGGTCGAGCTCCTTGAACTGGTCCTCCCACTCCGCGTCCATGCGGTCGAGGATGTAGGGGATCCAGCCGGTGCCGGCCTCGCCGATCACCATCTTCATGTTCGGGCGGTGGTGCAGCACGCCGGCGAAAATCATCGACATCAACACGTCGGCCATGTGCATCTGAAAGCTGGAGATGCTGGCGGCGCGCGCGGCGAGCAGCGTCTTGCCGGTGAGCTTGGAGAAGTCGCGGCCGGGGCCGCCGATCGTGTGGAAATGCACCGACAGCCCGCTGGCGGCGATGGCGTCCCACACCGGGTTCCACCAGGGGTCCCACAGCGGAGTCATGTCGTGCCGCCGGGCGACCTCGAGCCCGCGCACGTTGCCGCGCTTGGCGACGCGCTCGATCTCGGCGACCGCCTCCTCGACGCTGTGGTTGGGGATGTTGGCGAGGCCGGCGAAGCGCTCGGGATGGTGGCCGCAGAAATCGGCGAGCCAGTCGTTGTAAATGCGCAGCATCGAGCCGGCCGCCTCGTTGTCGTTGAGGCGGTTGGTGGCCCCCAAGATCCCGTAAAGCACCTCGGCCTGGACGCCGTCGCGATCCTGCTCCTTGAGCCGCAGATCGGGGTCGGTGAGGCGGCGGATGCCTTTCTCGCCGTCGGCGTAAAGCCCGGTCGAGGCCATCCGGTCGGAGCGGTGGATCTTGCCCGGCTCATACTTGCGCCCGGCCGAGCCCATGCCGTTCATCAGCCCGAACGATGAACCGTTTTTAGTCACCCATTCCTTGCCGCGCGCGCCCTCGGTGACATAGGGCATGCGGTCCTTCTGCGATGCCGGCGCGTTGGCGGTGAACAGATCGGGCGGCAGCCAGATCAAATCGACATGGCAATCGGCCGAGATCACTTTGTACTGCATCGTCTGATCCTCCAGTTCCGCAATTGCACCGAGCGTAGCTCCGCTACTCCGTCATTGCGAGCGCAGCGAAGCAATCTCGCGCGGGGTGCGCACTTCCGACGAGATTGCCGCGTCGCCCTATGGGCTCCTCGCAATGACGGCCATGGTAAGGGTCACCCCTTCAGCAGCATCGCCGTCAGCTTCTCGGGCTCGCTCAGCATCGGGTAATGGCCCGTGTCGAGTTCCATAAAAGCCGCGTCGAGCTTCTCGGCGGTGCGGCGCTGGTGCGCCTCGCCGGGGTTCTGCGCGCGTTTGCACCAGATGACGCTGGCTTCCCACGGCATCGACCAGAACTTGTCGAGCTCGACCCCCTGCTCGTAGCAGGCGATCGGATGCTGGGTGTAGCGCTCCAGTGCATGAGTCTTTGCCGCCGGGTCGAGGTCGGCGAACAGCCGGTTGGCGGCGTCCTCGCGCGACGGCCCGGCGGTGATCCCGCTCGCCTGCGCGGTCGAGCGCTTGACGATGTCGCGGATTTTCTCGCCGTTGAGCAGCGCCAGCGCATCGACGAACACCAGCCGGCCGATGCGGTCGGGGATCAGCTCGGCGACCCGGCACACCACCATCCCGCCCGAGCTGGTGCCGACCAGCACGACATTGTCGAGGTCTTCGTAGAACAAAAGCTGGGCGACCTCGTCGGCCTGGCTTTCGGTGTCGATCCCGGCGCGCACCTGGCTGGCGCGCTCGCCGCAGCCGTCGAGGGTCGGCGCATAGACCGTATGCCCCGCCGCGCGCAGCCGTTCCGCCACCGGCTTCCAGATCCAGCCGCCCTGATACGAGCCGTGGATGAATACGAATGTCGCCATTTGTCTTTCCTTTCGTGTCAGCCGCTCCCCGGCGGAAGCCGGGGCCTACTTTTCCGCTGTCTCGGGCGCCGAGGAGTGGGTCCCGGCTTCCGCCGGGAAGCGTATCTCGGGGTTAACTCCCGCCGGTGACGTCGATGGTGACGCCGGTGATGAAATCGGCGTCCTGGGAGGCGAGGAAGCAGATCACCCGCGCCTGATCCACCGCCTCGGCGACGCGGCGCAAGGGGGTGGCGTCGATCGCGCGCGCCTGGTCCTCTTGGCTGCGCCGCTCCCAATGCGGGCGGATGCGCTCGGTAAGCGTGGTGCTCGGCGCGATCGCGTTGATGTTGACCCCATAGGGGCCGACCTCGTAGCTGAGCTTTTTGGTAAAGGCGATGATGCCGCCCTTGGCCGCGGCATAGGCGCTCGACGACGAGGCGCTGCGCCCGCGCCCGGCGATCGAGGCGAGGTTGACGATCTTGCCGCCGCGCTGCCGCTTCATCACCGGCACCACGGCATGGGTAAACAGGAAAGTGCCGTCGAGGTTGAAGTCGATGATCTTCTTCCATTCCTCGAGGGTCAGCTCATCGACCGTGGCGCCCGAGCGCGGGATGATCGTGCTGCCGCCGACCGCATTGACCAGGACGTCGATCCGGCCGAACTCCTTAGCTACGCTGTCGACCAGCGGATCGACCTCGGCTGAATCGAGCGCGTTGCAGAGGCGAGCATGCGCCCGCCCGCCCGCGGCAGTGATCTCGGCAACGGTCTTTTCCAGCCGCTCGGCGTTGTTGTCGACGCCGACGATCACCGCGCCCTCGCGGGCCATGATATCGGCGGTGGCGCGGCCGATGCCGCTGGCGACGGCGGTGATCAAGGCCACCTTGTCGGTAAAGCGCATCGCTCCCCCTTTCCCACTTCGTATCGTTGCGGGCATTGTGAGGGCCGGCAGGCAGTGCCTGTCAACGCGCGACAAGAGGGGCGAGCAATGCAAATCGGGATTCACCTGCCGCATGCCGGCAGCCAGGCGACGCCGGCGCTGATCAAGCGCCATGCACGGCGCGCCGAGGATATGGGACTCAGCGATGTCTGGGTCAGCGAGCACATCATCGTGCCGCGCGCGCAATTCCCGCGTTCTCCGTTGTTCTACGACCCGGTGCTGACCCTGACCTGGGTTGCGGCGGTGACCGAGCGGGTGCGGCTCGGCACCAGTGTGCTGGTGCTGCCGATGCGCCATCCGCTGCCGCTCGCCAAGGAGCTGGCGACCTTGCACAACCTGTCGGGCGGACGGCTGATCATGGGGGTCGGGGTCGGCTGGCTCGAGCCCGAATTTGCCGCGCTCGGCGTGCCGTTCAACGAGCGCGGTCGGCGCATGGACGAAGGCATCGCGATGATGAAGGCGGTGTGGTCGCAAGACCCCGTCAGCTTTGACAGCAGATACATCCCGTCGGTGATCGAGGGCATGACGATGTTGCCGCAGCCGATCTCGCCGATCCCCATGTGGCACGGCAGCCGCTCCGAAGCGGCGCACAAGCGCACCGTTCGCGTCGGCGACGGCTGGCACGGCAGCCAGGTGACCCCCGAACAGGCCGGCGAGGTGGTCAAGCGCCTGCGCCGCGACCGGCCCGAGCCGGGTTTCACGATCTCGGTGCGCAGCCACTGGGACGGCAAGGATGTGGGCATCATGAAGGAACGGATCGCGGCCTACCAGGCCGCCGGGGTGCAGCACGTCATGGTCCACCCCCAAGACCGCGAGGTCGACGATTGGGACAATGTGATCGAAGGCGTCGGCAAACTTATATGAAGCGGCATGAACAGCCTTGCCGAAGCCTCGCGCTATTTGATCCCGGCCTTTTGGATAATCTGGCTGGCGATCTGGATCGGCGCGTCGTTCAACGTCCGGCGTACTCGCGAGCGCGAAGATTGGCGCACCGGCATCTACAACCGTGTCCCGGTGCTGCTCGGCGCGGCGATGCTGACGGCGCCGCAATTGCTGCCGGCGGCGCTGACTCGCCGCTTTCTGATAGGACCGGAGCCGCCGGCGATCGGCACGCTGCTGGTTGCGGCTGGGCTGGTGTTTTCGGTGTGGGCGCGCTGGCACCTCGGCCGCAACTGGAGCGGCATCGTCACCGTCAAGCAGGACCACACGCTGATCACCACCGGCCCCTATCATAGGGTGCGCCATCCGATTTATACCGGGCTGCTCGTGGGGCTGCTCGGCACCGCGCTGGCGATCGGTGCGCCTTACGGATTTATCGCCACCGCGCTGATTCTTGTTGGACTCGTCATCAAGCTGCATGTCGAGGAACAGCGGATGCGCGATACCTTCCGCGCCGATTACGAGGCCTATAGCCGCCGTACCGCGCGGCTCATTCCGGGAGTCTACTGATGCCAGGGGGATCGATGGACGCACGCGAGCTGGCAGCGGCTGTTGCGGAGTTCGAGGCGGCGCGGGCGCGCGGCGAATATTTTCCGGCCGCGTGGTTCGACCGGCTCTCGCTCGACGATGCCTATCGCATCCAGCTGGCGCTGATCGAGCGGCGCGGGGCGCGCCGGGTCGGCTGGAAGGTCGGCCTGACCGCCACCGCGATCCAGCAGCAATTCGGCGTGCACGAGCCGGTGTTCGGCTGCCTGCTGGCGGACGGACGGCTCGAATCCGGCCATGTCTTCCGCCGCGACGAGTTGATCGAGCCGGGGTTCGAGAACGAACTCTGTATCGTCATGGGCAGCGATTTACCCGCCGATGCGACCCGCGACGATGTCGCCGCCGCTGTCGCCCGAATCCATCCCGCCTTCGAGATCATCGAGACGCGCGGCGACCTCACCCGCCAGCTCGCGCTGGCCCTGGCCGACAACGCGCAGCAGAAGGGTTTTGTGCTCGGCCCCGCGGTCGAGCGCGCGGCGCTCCCCGAGCTCGATGCCGTGACGGTCAGCGTGCGCATCAACGGCAGCGAAGAAGCCGCCGCCGACGGCAACGCGGTCTTGGGCCACCCCTACAATTCGGTGGTATGGCTCGCGGCCAAGCTGGCCCAGTTCGGCGAAAAGGTGCGCGCCGGCGACCACATCATGAGCGGCTCGTTCACCCGGCAATTCCCGCTCAACCGCGGCGACCGCATCAAAGCCGCCTTCGCCGGCATCGGCACGGTGACGACGAGCGTCGATTGAAACAGCACCTACGAGCTGGCTCGGTAGACTCCTCGTCGACCACCATCGGGGGCGCGTCTCGTGCGAATTTTGGCAACGCGTCTTTGCCGGCTTAATCGGCTCAGAGCCCAAGCAACGTGGTTCTCCCAGGCGCGATGCCCGCTCTCCAACCTGGCCACGCTCTCATGGTCAGCTAACTGGAACTCAATTCCCAACTCGCGTTCGAGTTCCCAGGAAGGCCTCGGCTTTGCTTGAAGAAGTTTCAGTATGGGCTCAAACAGCTGCTCGATCGGATTAAACATCAGAAGCCCTCTATCCGTTTGATAGATCCATGGGCCTCCAGACTTTTTGTCCATTGAAGTCTCCGCACTCCTTTGTCGCCACCTAACGCGGCAGCGTCGTTTTCCCCATCAGGAATTCGTCGATGGCGCGGGCACATTGCCGGCCCTCGCGGATCGCCCAGACCACCAGCGACTGGCCGCGGCGCATGTCGCCGGCGGAGAACACCTTTGGCACCGAGGTCTTGTAGTCGAGTGTGTTGGCCGCGACGTTGCCGCGCGGGTCGAGCGCGAACCCGGCTTGCTCGACCATGCCGGGCCGGCGCGGGCCCAGGAACCCCATCGCCAGCAGCACCAGATCGGCTTTCAGCTCGAAGCCGCTATCCGGCAGCTCTTGCATCGACCAGCGTCCGTCGGGCGCCTGTTCCCACTCGACCCGTACGCATTCGAGCGCCTCGATCTTGCCGTTGGCGCCGCGCGCATTCTTGGTCAGCACCGCCCAGTCGCGCTCGCAGCCTTCTTCCTGCGACGACGAGGTGCGCAGCTTTAACGGCCAGTCCGGCCAGGTCAGCGCCTTGTTCTCTTTGTCCGGCGGCTTCGGCAGGATTTCGAGCTGGGTGATCGAGGCCGCCCCTTGGCGGGTCGAGGTGCCGATGCAGTCGGACCCGGTATCGCCGCCGCCGATCACCACGACGTGCTTGCCTGCCGCCGAAATGGTGCCGCCCGGCGCGGCGCGCGGCTCGTCGTCGCCGGCGTTGCGCTTGTTCTGCTGCGGCAGGAAGTCCATCGCATAGTGGATGCCGGAGAGCTCGCGGCCGGAGACCTCGAGGTCGCGCGCCCATTCGGCGCCGCCGGTCATCGCCACCGCGTCGAAATCGGCCAGCAATTGCTGTACGCCGACCGTCACCCCGATCTCGGTCGAGGGACGGAACGCCACACCCTCGGCCGCCATCTGCGCCATGCGGCGGTCGATCAGGTGCTTTTCCATCTTGAAGTCGGGGATGCCGTAGCGCAGCAGCCCGCCGATGCGGTCGTTCTTCTCGAACAAGGTCACCGCGTGCCCGGCGCGCGCAAGCTGCTGGGCGCAGGCCATCCCGGCCGGACCGGAGCCGACTACCGCCACCTTCTTGCCGCTCTTCCTGGCCGGCGCCAGCGGGACGATCCAGCCCTCGTCCCAGCCGCGGTCGACGATGGCGCATTCGATGGTTTTGATGGTGACCGGGTTGTCGTCGATGTTGAGCGTGCACGCCGCCTCGCACGGCGCCGGGCAGATGCGGCCGGTGAACTCCGGAAAGTTGTTGGTCGAGTGCAGGACGGTCAGCGCGTTCTTCCACTGGTCGCGGTAAACCAGGTTGTTCCAGTCGGGGATGATGTTGTTGACCGGGCAGCCGTCGTGGCAGAACGGGATGCCGCAATCCATGCAACGCGAGGCCTGAGCCTTGAGGGCCTTGTCGGGCAGCGGCTTGACGAATTCGGCCCAAGTCTGACGCCGCGCCGCCGGCTTTTCATAGCCGCGATCCTGCCGTTCGACTTCGAGAAACCCGGTCGGCTTGCCCATCGCTTCGCTCTTGCGCCAGCCTCTGCGAGACTGGTCATAAATGCTGACTTATATCAATGATGCCCTGCTCGGCGCGCAACATCAAACAATAACCGAGGCCGAGGCGCTGTTCGATTATCTCCCGGGCACCTCCCGGGCGCGGAGCGGTCAATTGCCCGGCTCGCTGTTTCCGCTGTTTTTACAGCTACGGATCAGCGGCGAGTGGGCATCCCCGTCAGCCTCGGTCGGAGCGGCCGGCTTCGCGGGTCGCGGCTTCCAGATCATTCAGCGCTCGAAATCGGCGGTTTCGACAGCCCGGCGAAAGGTGTCGACCGGCTTGCCCAGCTCGCTCGCTTCGAGCGGGGTTATGCCGCCATCGGAAACCGCCGCGGAGATCACCGCCATCGCATCGGCGAGACTGACGGCGTCGGGCAGCGGCAGCTGCACCGGCTGCTCGCGGCGCGGCGCGACGACGCGTTCGAGGCATAGCCGCAGGGCCCAGCGGTCGCCGCCCAGCGCGAGCTCGACCGCCTTGCGGGTCAGCGCCTCGGCCTCGTCGGCGAGCATTTGCTCGGCGAGTAGCGCGGCGCGGTTGCGCGCGCCCGGCGGCCGCCCGCCGGGATTGCCCGACTGGCCCTTTGGGAAGGGCCGGCCGCGGACGGGGAAATCTTGCGGTTCCGTGAGATCGGTGTCGTCCATGCGGCCTTCTGCGCTGTTGAGGCGATGTTTTCACCGCGAGCGCATACGTATATCACAATATTAATATATTGTCAATATCGTAATGGTGAGGCCGAGCGCCATGGCGGTCTTCAGGTTAATGATAACTCAAATTTGGTCGGGTCAAGCCCAGCCGCTGCGGGCAGCGTTTACGCCGCCCCAGCACTATCGCCTTTGGTTCGGGCATCACGGGAGAACGAGAAATTGGGCGGGGGAGAGGTCGAGACGCCACGCCAGGGATGTAGGGCTAGCAAGTCGTCGTCGCTACTCACGATGGTGTCGGCCCCGGCCGCAATCGCCAGTTCCAGATACTTGTTGTCCTTGGCATCACGACAGTCGTTCACCGACACGATCGGCTCGAACCAGAGCGCCGAACGACGCAGCACGTCGAGAAAGTTTTCACGGCGCTCACGCGACAGGGAAGCAGCGAATTTGGGGCGGTTTAGGACGTCGGTAATCTCGCGATCGACTGCGGTTGAAAGCGCCAAGACATCGGCCTCAAGTGCCCGCAGTAACGCACGCTCAGGAGTGCTGCCGACCTTCAGCGCACTACTGACGAGCGTTGACGCATCGAAGACAATCAACCGTCAGCGCCGCGGTCGCGCTGCTCCGCGTTATAAGCGACCAGTTCTGCATCGATATCGTCACCCGCCGCTCGGGCTTCCGCCTTTAGCTCCGCAATAGCGTGCGCGAGTGCGCTCGGCCCGGAATGCGGCCGCAGCACGCGGCTGATCAGGCGGCCGACGGCGTCGCGGTTGCGCTGATCCGCGAGCGTTGCTGCCGCTTCGGGGTCAACCGGGATTTTCACCTCTACGGTTTCAGCCACATCCGTACCCTTTCCTTCCGCTACTCGGCGGCCGCTGCCGGCGCGGCCTCGGCTTCGGCTTTCAATTCCAGCAGGGCGCGGCGGTAGTCGCGCGGCATCACCTTGACGAAGCTGGCGACCGTCTTGTCCCAGTCCTCGAGCAGCTGGCGGGCGCGGGCGCTGCCGGTCAAGAGGTGGTGGCGCTCGATCAGGATGCGCAGCCGCTGCGCGTCATGGCGCAGGAGATCGCCCATGCCGTTGTCGTGGACATTGATCGGACGCTGGCGTGGGCGGTTTGTCTGGTCGGGGCCGTCCTCGTCGCCGTCGTCGACTGCGGGGAGGTTTTCGAGGTCGACCCCGGAAGGGTTGCACAGGCTGGCGAACCGGCCTTTCGGGTCCCAGACATAGGCGATGCCGCCCGACATGCCGGCGGCAAAGTTGCGGCCGGTGTCGCCAAGCACGACGACGATGCCGCCGGTCATGTACTCGGCGCCGTGGTCGCCGGTGCCTTCGACGACCGCGATGGCGCCGGAGTTGCGCACCGCAAAGCGCTCGCCAGCCACCCCCTCGAAATAGGCTTCGCCGGCGATGGCGCCGTAGAGCACGGTGTTGCCGACGATGATGTTCTCGGTCGGCTCGCGGGTCGCCTGCGGCGGCTGGCGGACGATCAGGCGTCCGCCCGACAGCCCCTTGCCGACATAGTCGTTGGCGTCGCCGATCAGCTCCAAGGTCACGCCATGCGCGAGGAACGCGCCAAAGCTGCCGCCGGCGGTGCCTTCAAAGCGCGCCCAGATCGTGTCCTCGGGCAGCCCATCATGGCCGTAGCGCTTGGCGACCTCGCCCGACAGCATCGCGCCGACGGTGCGGTGGACGTTGCGGATCGGCTTTTCGATGCGCACCAGCTCGCGCTTTTCCAGCGCCGCCTGGGATTCGGCGATCAGTTCCTGGTCGAGCGCCTTGTCGAGGTGATGATCCTGCGTCTCGCAATTGTAGATCGCCACCCCCGGCGCCGCCGGCTCCTGGTAGAGGATGCGCGACAGGTCGACCCCGCGCGCCTTCCAGTGGTGCACCGCGCGCACCATGTCGAGCCGGTCGACCCGGCCGACCATCTCGTTCATCGTGCGGAAGCCCAATTCGGCCATCAGCTCGCGGACTTCCTCGGCGATGAAGAAGAAGAAGTTGATGACGTGCTCGGGCTGGCCGGTAAAGCGGGCGCGCAGCACCGGGTCTTGCGTGGCAATACCGACCGGGCAGGTGTTGAGATGGCACTTGCGCATCATCACGCAGCCGGCGGCGATCAAGGGCGCGGTGGCGAAGCCGAACTCGTCGGCGCCGAGCAATGCCCCGACCACCACGTCGCGCCCGGTGCGCAACCCGCCGTCGACCTGCACCGCGATGCGGCCGCGCAGCCCGTTGCGCACCAGCGTCTGCTGGGTTTCGGCAAGGCCGATCTCCCACGGCGAGCCGGCATGGGTCAGCGAGGTCAGCGGGCTGGCGCCGGTGCCGCCCTCGTACCCGGCGATCGTCACATGGTCGGCGCGCGCCTTGGACACGCCGGCCGCGACGGTGCCGACCCCGACCTCGGACACCAGCTTGACCGACACCGCGGCCTTGGGGTTGGCGTTCTTGAGGTCGTGGATCAGCTGCGCCAGATCCTCGATCGAATAGATGTCGTGATGCGGCGGCGGCGAGATCAGCCCGACTCCGGGGGTCGAATGCCGCACCTTGGCGATGGCCTTGTCGACCTTGTGGCCGGGGAGCTGGCCGCCCTCGCCGGGCTTC
>JBBRPG010000050.1:0-23254 GCA_038228485.1 Alphaproteobacteria bacterium | reverse complement strand
TGCTCACCGGGCTGGTGTCACCGCCACGCCGCCGCCCGACATGAAATAGTCGAGGACCTCGGAGATCTCCCCATAGATCTTGAGTGAGGTCTCGGTGCCGGGGATCAGGATCGAGCGCGGGAAGCTGCCGGCGGTGACCGGCGCGCCGGCCGCCTTGTTCTGGTCGACGCCGAGATAGGCGCCGCCGCCGGGCTGCAGGCCGACCGCGGCGAGCTGGTCGAGCCGCTCGGAGAGGAGCTGCTGGTTGACCTTCAGATCGTCGGCACGGGCGCCGGCGAGTCCGCTCAGCATCGCGAGGGCCGCAGTGCTGCCGCCCAGTAGCGCGATGGTGCCGATTTTACGCCCCTTCATCATTAAATCCCCCTCAGATGAACACATCCCAAGGGCCTTGGTCGTCCATCCCGGACTCTCCAGACCCCTCCCCAACGGCCGGTTGGGCATGAAGAGGAGTATCCGCTGATCGCGCGGGCTATCCTACTTTGAGATATTGATTTAAAGCAATGTCTAGTGGCGATCGGTATCTCCGTTCGCCGCAATATCATGGATTAATCGGTTTGGCTTGCTGACGCGGCGTCCATACCATCACGACAAAATCAAAGAGCAAATAGTGAACGGGAGGGGCATATGGAAGCCACGCCGTCGGGCCGGATGGCAGCCGATGCGTTGCCTTTCACACATCGACTGGCGCAACTTATGGCGCTTTCCTCAGAGGAAAGCGCCATACTCGGGACGTTGCAATCAAATACCCGCACAGTGCAGCGCCATCGCGACATAGTCGTCGAAGGGCGGACCTACAGCAGTTTATTTATAATAATAGAAGGTAATGGAATACGATATCGTATTCTTCATGATGGCCGTCGCCAAATTATAAACGTAGTCCTTCCTGGTGACATAGTCGGTATTCTTGGTAGCTTTGTGGATAGCATTTTATATTCCACCAAAGCTCTTAGTGATATGGTGGTGGCGGTGATACCATTTACTAGGTTGAGCGTGCTCTTTGAGACAAATCCTCGACTTATCGCTAAGATATTTTGGTCGTTTTCTTGTGAGTCTACCATCTATGCGGAGCATCTCATTGATTTAGGCCGTAGATCGGCTTTGGAAAGAGTTGCGCACTTCCTGCTTGAATTGTTGGTTCGGCTGCAAGCCGTCGGACTTTCCGAGAAACAATCCTATAAGATTCCTCTCACTCAGGAGCTGATCGCCGACATCCTCGGCCTCAGTATTCCTCATGTAAATCGGGTCTTGCGGCGGCTGCGCGAGGACGGTCTGGTCGTCATCGAGGATCAGCGCGTGACAATAATGGATATAGAAGCACTGTCCGAATTGGCGGATTTCGACCCCGGTTACCTGACGCGTTTTGCAGTCGGCGAGATGCTCGAGGGGGGAAGTTAAGGCTCGCTCAAGGCGGTGTGGCGAAACTATCACAGGTGAACTTTTTTCGCCATAGGTGTCGATTTAAACCTCTCAGTGACCGCTTGTACGAGCGCGGATCTTTCTGAAGCCCGATGCCGGACCTGCGACGCCGCAGTTCAACGCATCGGTTTTAACTTTGACGATTGTGGCGCCGGGGGATGATCGCGACGATCTGCCAACGCTGCGCTGCTGGCCGACCAGGCGGTGTCCGGCGCGTGCACCGACCTCACGCCATCGAGGGCAAGCCGTTTGCCGCCTTCCCTTGCGCGACGGCCAAAGCGAACACCTGTCTGTGATCACGAAAGCCGGGGTGCTCGGAAAACGCTTCGACTAAGATCGGCTCCATGAACTTTTTGCGACGGGGGTCGGTGAGGCGGCATCTAGCGGCGATCCTGGCCGCCGATGTCGCGGGATACACCCGCCTGATAAACGAGGACGAGGACGGAACCCTCGCCGCCTTGCGGGCGTGGCGGCACGATATCGCCGAGCCCCGAATCCGCGAGTCTCGCGGCCGCATCGTCAAGGCCACCGGCGATGGGTTCCTGGCCGAATTCGCCAGCGTCGTCGACGCGGTGCGCTGCGCCGTCGAGATGCAGCGCGCGATGGCCGAGCGCAACACCGACGTGCCGGACGACCGGCGGATCGAGTTCCGTATCGGGATCAATCTCGGCGACATCGTCGCCGAGGACCACGACATCTTCGGGGATGGCGTGAATATCGCGGCGCGGGTGGAGGCGCTGGCCGACCCAGCCGGCATTTGTGTTTCGCGAGTGGTGCGCGACCAGATTCGCGACAAGCTGCCTTATGCCTTCGAGGATCGCGGCGAGCAGCAGGTCAAGAACATCGCCCGTCCGGTCCGGGTCTACGCGATGACGCCGGCCGCCATCGCCGAGACCGAGCTCGCCCAAGCGCCCGCAGGGGGCAGCGCCTGGCGCTACGGCGTCGTCGCTGTTGCGCTGGCAATCCTTATAGTCGCGGCGGGCGCGGGCTGGTGGCTGTGGTCCACCCCGCATGAGACCGCCATTGCCCGTCCGACGCCGGTCCAGGCGGCGGCGCCGCGGCTGTCGATCGTCGTGCTGCCGTTCGAGAACCTGTCACACGACCCCGATCAGGATTATTTCGCCGAGGGAATCACCGAGGACCTGACCACCGACCTGTCGCGCATCGCCGGCAGCTTTGTCATCGCGCGCAACACCGCCTTCACCTACAAGGGCATTGCGGTCGACGTGAAGCAGCTCGGCCGCGATCTCGGCGTCCGTTATGTGCTTGAAGGCAGCGTACGGCGGCTGGGCAACCAGGTGCAGGTCAACGTCCAGCTGATCGACGCGGCAAGCGGCGCGCATGTCTGGGCCGACCGTTTCGAGGCCGACCGCAGCAACCTTGCAAAGCGCAGAGCGAGATCACCGGCCGGCTCGCCCGGACGCTCAACCTCGAACTGGTGCAGGCGGTCGGCCGCAAAATCGAGCAGGAGGGCACGGTCAACCCCGACGCTCAGGATCTGATCATGCGCGGCTGGGCGCTCTATCAGCGGACCCCTGCCGCTTCCAGCCGCGACGATGCCAAACGCACCTTTGAGCGGGCGCTGCAAATCGACCCGAATTCGTATGACGCCAGGCTCGGGATCGCCGCCGTGCTGGTGGTCAACCTCGCCAATGGTTTGAGCGAGCAGCCTCCGGCGGACGAAGCGCGCGCGGATGAATTGCTCGCCGAGCTGTTGACCCGCGACCCGAACCGCTCGCAGCTGCATCTCACCATCGCGCTGTTGCGCCGGGTGCAGAACCGATTGCCCGAATCGCGCATCGAGCTCGAGCGGGCGATCGACCTCGATCCCAACAACGCGAACGCCTACGGCCAGCTCGGGGTCACGTTGATCTATCTCGGCGAGCCGGCGGCGGCGATCCCCTTCGAGGACAGGCGCATCCGCCTCAACCCAAACGACCCCAATATCGCGCTCGCCTACTGGTCGATCGGGCTCGCCCACCTGCTGCAAAACCATCTCGACGAGGCGATCGATTGGCTGACCAAGGCGCGCGCCGCCAACCCGCGCGTCTATTATTTCTACCTCGATCTGGCGGCGGCGCAGGCGCTCAAGGGCGATTTGCCGGGCGCGCAAGCCGCGCTCGCCGAATCGCTGAAGCTCCGGCCGCAGATCAATTCGATGAAGGCGCAACTCGCGCGCTGGGCCTATACCAACAACCCGGCCTATCGAGCGATGGCGGAAAAGACCATCGACGCCGGCCTGCGCAAGGCCGGCATGCCGGAGGAGTGATCTGCACCTGCCGTCAGTCAGCAAGACCCAACACAAAGGCCAGCGCCGCATTGAGCCGCGCCATGTCCGTGGGGCCTAGCCGGCCGATCCGTTGCCCGATCCGCTCATGACGGATGGTCGCCGGTTTATCGGCCATCACCTGAGATCGAACCCTCAACCCGGTTTCCGGGCCCGGTTCGATCGTGATCCGAAAATCGGCTTCCGCCAGCTCTGATGTCATCTGGCAGATCACGACGGAGGCGTGGCTTTCCGGCAGCGCATTCGACTGCACGATCACAGCTGGCCGTGGTTTCCCGTAATCGCCTGGTGCAGCGACGATCACCACGTCACCGCGGCTCATCGTCGAATTCTGAGACAGCCTCGATCCAGAGCAGCGCGTCGCGTTCGCTGTCGGGGTTCAGTTTGGCGACCTGCGCCGCGATCCGGTCGCGCACGGTTTGGGAGCGTGCATCGGGCACGGCTAGTCGTACCTCGCGCAAGCCGGCGCGGCGCCGCCGGTCGCGCATCCTTTTCATTCGCTCCGCTGTGGCGGCCAACTCGTCCTCCATGTCTCACCATTATAATGTAACGCGTTACATTATAAATTCAACGCTCACTCCGCGGCGTTCTTGCCGGCGTAGCGGCGGACGCGCAGATCGGCCTGCTCCTTGTGGCCCCAGAAGCGCTCGATCGCGCATAGCCGGCTGCAATATTCGCCGATCATGGCGCTCGCCTCGGCGGTGCGGACTTCCTGGTAGGTGCAGGTCTTGAGGAACTTGCCGACCCACAGGCCGCCGGTGTAGCGCGCCGCGCCCTTGGTCGGCAGCGTGTGGTTGGTGCCGATCACCTTGTCGCCGTAGGAGACGTTGGTCCGGGGCCCGAGGAACAGCGCGCCGTAATTGCGCAGCCGGTCGAGGAAGCGGCGCGGTTCGCGGGTCAAGACCTCGACATGCTCGGCGGCGATGCGGTCGGCCTCGGCGACCATCTCGGCCTCGTCGGCGCAGAGGATGATTTCGCCATAGTCGCGCCACGCCACCCCGGCGACATCGGCGGTCCGCAGCACGGTGAGTTGGCGCGCGACCTCGGCGACGGTGTCGCGGGCGAGTTTTTCCGAGGTGGTCAGCAGGATCGCCGGCGAGGTCGGCCCGTGCTCGGCCTGGCCCAGGAGGTCGGTGGCGCACATCTCGGCGTCGGCGCTGTCGTCGGCGATCACCAGCACCTCGGTCGGGCCGGCGAACAAATCGATGCCCACCTTGCCGTAGAGCTGACGCTTGGCCTCGGCGACAGAGGCGTTGCCGGGGCCGACCAGCATGTCGACTGGCTGGAACGTCGCGGTGCCGACCCCCATCGCCGCCACCGCCTGGACGCCGCCCAGGACAAAAATCTCGTCGGCGCCGCCGAGGTGCATCGCCGCGATCGTTTCGGGGTGCGGCCCGCCCTGGTTGGGCGGGGTGCAGGCGGTGATATGGCCGACCCCGGCGACCTTGGCGGTGACGATCGACATATGCGCCGAGGCGACCATCGGATAGCGCCCGCCCGGCACATAGCAGCCGACCTTGCCGACCGGGATGTGGCGATGGCCGAGCATCACGCCGGGCAAGGTCTCGACTTCGACATCCTTGAGCGAGGCGCGTTGGATTTCGGCGAAGTTGCGGATCTGCGCCTGGGCGAATTCGATGTCCTCGATCGCCTGCGGCGAGACCTGGGCGAGGAGGCCGCTTATGTCGCCGTCGGAGAGGCGGAAGCTCGCCGGCGACCAGTTGTCGAAGCGCTCGGACAATTCGAGCACCGCCGCATCGCCGCGGGTGCGGACATCGGCGATGATGCCTTCGACGGTGGCGCGGGTCTTGGCGTCGGCCTCGTCCTGGGTGCCCGCGAGTGCGGCGGTCTTGATGTGGCGGGGCATCGGCTGCTCCTTACTGCTGCACCTGTTACTCCTGTTTCACCTGTTACTATCGTCTTTTTAACAGGTGGAGCAGCACTCCTTTAGCGTCTGTCCGGTCCGCTACATCCCATAGGCGCAGGCGGACAATACAGCGCCATTTTGGCGATTTTGCGGTCGACCGGTGCGATGGCGCCGGCTCGACACCTGCGCCCAGCCGGGCGTTTCCACAAGCGCGCGCCGGCGCATCACCAGGCGGTCCAGCCGCCGTCGACCAAGAGGCTCGATCCGGTGACGAGGCCGGCCGCGGGGGAGGCGAGGAACACCACCGCGTGGGCCACCTCGTCGACGGTGCCGAGCCGGCCCAGCGGGATGCGGTCGAGCGTCCATTTCTTGAACGCCGGGTCGTCGAAGAACGGCTGGGTCAGCGGCGTCATGATGAAGGTGGGCGCGATCGACACCACGCGCACGCCCTTTGGCGCCAGCTCGGCCGCCATCGCCTTGGTCAGCCCTTCGACCGCGTGCTTGGTCATGACATAGACGGTGCGGTTCAGCTCCGAGCCGACATGCCCCATCTGCGACGACATATTGACGATGACGCCGCCGTTCCCCGCCTCGATCATCCGCCGCGCCGCGGCCTGGGCGTTGAGAAAGAGGGCGCGGATATTGAGCGCGATCAGCCGGTCGAGCGTCGCCTCGTCGACCTCGAGGAAGGGCTGCGGCCGGTTGACCCCGGCATTGTTGACCATGATGTCGAGCCGGCCAAAATCCCTGGCGAGCCCGGCGATGGCGGCGCTCGCGGCGCCCTGATCGGTGACGTCGAAGGGCAGGGGGTGCGCCGTGCCGCCCGCGGCGGCGATCTCGGCGGCGACCGCGTCGAGCTCCGCGGGGGTGCGGCTGTTGAGGACGACTTCCGCGCCCGCGGCGGCGAGCGCCAGCGCGATGCCGCGGCCGAGCCCGCGCCCGGCCCCGGTGACCAGCGCGACCTTGCCGTCCAGGCGAAAGGGGTTGCCGGACAAGGTCATTCTCCAGGAAATTCGACCGCCCATGCTAGCCGAGTGCCGCCGCCGCCGAAAGCGTGCCAGGCGCCGGGGTTGCCGTCACCCGGATCGAACCGCAAGAAGCGGGTATCGGCGGCGCGCTGCGGGGGCCACCTGTCAGGCTGTGTTTCCCTGAAAGGCTGAGTGCGATGGCAAAATCCTATTACAGCGTGGTGCTGGACCATCCGGCGGCGGCGGTGTGGCGGACGATCCGCGCGTTCGATCATTACGGCTGGGCCGGGGTTCCCGGGGAGACCATCATCGAGGACGGCAAGGCCGGCGATCAAGTCGGCGCGGTCAGGCGGTTTGCCGGCGGGGACAAGGTTATTCGCCAGCGTCTGCTCGCCCATTCCGACACGGATCGCTCATACAGCTACGAATTCTGCGACGCTCCGCCGTTTCCCATCGACAACTACCTCGCGACGATCCGGGTGGCGCCGGTTGTCGAGAACGACACTGCTTTTGTCGAGTGGTGGGCGACGTTCGACTGCGCCGCCGACGAGCGGGAGCGGTGGACACGCCACCTGGAGACCGAGGGCTTCGCCAAATGGCTGGCGGCGCTTCGCCGCTACATGGCGGGCAGCGCCTGAGAGCGGCTAACCGCCTAGCCCATCGGCATGGGTTTCAAGGAGGCGCCAAGTCCCGGGATCGAACTTCGCCTTCCAGCGTGTGTAGAAATCGCCGAGCCGCCCGCGGATGCTGGCTGTGTCAGCGGTGTTGACGATCATCCCCGCCTGTTCGAGCGCGGCCGCGCCGGCGGCGTTGACCGCCTCGACATCGGCGCGCTGCAGCTTGGCGTACGTCTCGACGTTGCACTCGACGGCGCGGCGAATTTCCGCCGGCAGCGCGTCCCACGCCGCGTGATGGGCGACCAGCGTAAAACCCGACCACCAATGCCCGGTAATACTGAGATACGTCTGCACCTCATGCAGCTTTAGCGCCAGCACGACCTGGTGCGGATCGCTCTGCCCGTCGAATTGCTTGGCCTTCAGCGCCGCGTACATGCCGCTAAACGGCACCATGCCGGCCTCGGCGCCGAGCGTGGCGAAGAAATCCGCGGCGATGGCGCCACCCGGAATGCGAATTTTGAGGCCCTTGAAATCGTCGGCGTCGCCGATCGCCCGCACGCTGGTGGTGATGTGGTGAAAGCCGTTCTGCATCGAATGGCGAAAGGCGTGCAACCCGGCAGTTTTCAGCTCGCCGCGGATCGCGTCGCCGAGCCCGCCGTCGAGCGCGGCGAAGACCGCGGCGCTGTCCTTGAACGCGAACGGCAGCAGCGGCAGCGCGCTCGCCGGGGCGATGCCGCCGAGCGTCGCGCCCGACACGAAGAATTCGAGCCTGCCGGCCTGCACGTCGGCGAACATTTGCGGGTCGGGGCCGAGCCGGCTCTCCGGAAAGACGGCGAGCTCGAACGCGCCGCCGGTGTCGCGGCCAATGGCCTCGGCCATTTCGGCCATGCGGCGGGCGGTCGGACTATGAGCCGGCTGGTTGAGGCCTAGCCGGTAGCGGATCGGGGAGGAATTTGCGTCGCTCATAACGGTGCGCTTAGCACGCTGCCCGCTGCGGCGGCGAACAATTTTGAACTTATTCCAGTTGCGCAACGTCGCGCCAAGGATGGCCGATCTGAGCGCGGCGCAACCCTGGCGCTGTCGCTAAACCTCCGATTTCATGCAACAATAGGATTCTCGCCAACAGGCTGACGCCCATCGCAGCCGCCGAGTTATCAGGAGTCCTCTATGAAACCCATCGCCTTAGCCATCCTGCTTGCCGGTTCCGTTCTCGGTAGCGCCGCCGCCTTGGCCGACCAGGCCGACGCCCAGTGGGTCGCCAAATGCGTGGCGGACAACCAGCGGGGAAGCCCTGCGGTCGAAGTCATCACCAAGTATTGCACCTGCATGAACGGCAAGATGGACGCCAACGAGACGTTGTCGGTCAGCGCCTGGGAAAAGACCCATCCGACCGAGCAGGCCGCTTGCGACAAGGAAGCCGGCTGGAAGTAGTCGGATTTTAACGGCCAATCCCAGCTTGCGGTCCGCAATTGACAGGAGTTTCCGATGAAGACAGTTGCCATTGCCTTGCTGTTCGGCGCCTCGCTGTTTGCCAGCAGCGCCGCCTACGCCGATGCCGACGACGCCAAATGGGTGGCGAAATGCGTCTCGGACAACCAGAGCGAAAAAGCCGCGATCGAGGTCATCACCAAGTATTGCACCTGCATGAACAACAAGATGAGCAACAACGAAACCCAGTCGATCTCGACCTGGGAGAAGACTCATCCCGCCGAGATGAAGGCTTGCGACAGGGAAGCCGGCTGGCGCTAGCCGGCCGATGCGACGCGCGGAAGGGTCGTCCTTCCGCGCGTAGCCGCGTCTTGCGGCGGCCTTGACAGGAGGGCCGCGGTTGCGCTAGGTCGTGACTACTTCGTGGGGATTTGAGCCGACCGGCTTGCGCGCCACGTAAAATAAAGCGCTAAAAGGTCGGGAGTTCTGTCGGAACCC
Source organism: Alphaproteobacteria bacterium (assembly GCA_038228485.1). Lineage (GTDB taxonomy): Bacteria > Pseudomonadota > Alphaproteobacteria > ATCC43930 > CGMCC-115725 > DATARH01. The sequence continues at coordinate 14,173 of JBBRPG010000050.1, read as the reverse complement.
TGGCCCGCACCGGTCCGGGGTTTTTTGTTGCCCGGACACCGCGGCCTCCAGGGGGACCTAGAGGAGTGCCGGGCCGATGACCAAGCAAGTGCTACCCCCCGAACTGGCGGCCGAAGTCAGCCAAGCGACGATCCTGGTGCGCGGCGGCGCGATGCGCAGCCCCTTCGACGAAACCTGCGAGGCGATGTTCCTGACCTCGGGCTTTGTCTACGGCAGCGCCGCCGCGGCCGAGGCCGCGTTCAAGGACGACAGCTCGCGCTTTCTCTATTCGCGGTATCGCAACCCGACCGTGGCGATGTTCGAGGAACGCCTGCGGCTGATCGAAGGCGCCGAAGCGTGCCGCGCCACCGCGAGCGGCATGGCGGCGGTATTCGCGGCGCTGCTGTGCAAATTGCGCGCGGGCGACAAGGTGGTGGCGAGCCGGGCGCTGTTCGGCTCCTGCGCCTATATCCTCAACGATTTGCTGCCGCGCTACGGGGTGGAGACCAAGCTGGTCGACGGGCGCGACCTGTCGGCCTGGGAGGAGGCGCTCGCCGGCGGGGTCAAGCTGACGTTCTGCGAAAGCCCGTCGAACCCGGCGATGGACCTTGTCGACCTCGCCGAGGTGGCGCGGCTGACCCATCGCGCCGGGGGTCTTTTTGTCGTCGACAACGTGTTCGCGACCCCGCTGCTGCAAAAGCCGATGGCGCTCGGCGCCGACGATGTCGTCTATTCCGCGACCAAGCATATCGACGGGCAGGGCAGGGTGCTCGGCGGCGCGATCCTGTGCAGCAACGATTACCTCAAGAACGACCTTGGCCAGTTCTATCGCCACATCGGCCCGTCCTTGAGCCCGTTCAATGCGTGGCTGCTGCTCAAGGGGTTGGAAACGTTGGAGCTTCGTCTCGAGCGGCAATGCCGCACCGCCGAGGCCATCGCCCGGTTCCTCGAAAGCCATCCGAAGATCACGCGGTCGATCTATCCGGGGCTGCTGAGCCACCCGCAGCACGAGCTGGCCAAACGCCAGATGAAGCTCGGCGGCAGCATCGTCTGCTGCGACATCGCCGGCGACAAGGAGGCCTGCTTCCGCTTCCTCGACGCGCTGCGGCTGGTCGACATTTCGAACAACCTCGGAGATTCGAAGAGTATAGTCACGCACCCGGCGACGACCACGCATTCGAAGCTCAAGCCGGAGGACCGTGCCGCGCTCGGCATCGGCGACTCGTTGGTGCGCCTCTCCGCCGGGCTCGAGGCCGAGGCCGACCTGATCGCCGATATCGGCCGGGCGCTGGAGCGAGTTTGAACATGAGACGCCGCTACGTGACGGTCGATGTTTTTACCGAAAAGGCGTTTGGGGGAAACCCGCTGGCGGTCGTGCTGGATGCGGATGGCTTGTCGGCGAGCCAGATGCAGGCCCTCGCGATCGAGTTCAACTATTCGGAAACGACGTTCGTGCTGCCGCCAAAACACCGGGATCACTCAGCCTGGGTCCGCATCTTTACCCCGAGTAGCGAGATACCCTTCGCCGGCCATCCCAATGTCGGGACGGCCTTTGCCCTGGCGAGGTTGATGGTGGAACGAAAGGAAGGAATCCCGGAACAACTGATTTTCGAGGAGGAAGCCGGTTTGGTTCCCGTGGCGCTGCTGCAACAGGACGGCGAGGTAATTGGCGCGGAGCTGCTGGCGCCGGAGCCATTCTCCCGACGCGCGCAGGTAGCGCCTGGGCGGGCTGCCGCGTGTCTCTCGCTGTCAGCCGACGACATACGTACCGATCGACATCAGCCACAGGTAGTTTCTGTCGGCCTGCCTTTCCTCGTCGTCGAACTTGCCTCTCGCGACGCCCTGCGCCGCGCCGCGCCGAACCGGGTGGCATTCGCCGAGGTGCTGCCGCTCGATGGCGCGCGATCCGTCTATGCCTACACGCGCGATCGCGGCGCAGCGCCGGCTGAGGCCAATTCGGACATTTTGGCGCGCGCGTTCAGCCCCCGGATGACGGAGGACCCGGCGACGGGAAGCGCCACAGCGGCGGCGTCGGCGCTGCTCGCCGAGCTGTCGGCCCCGCCCGATGGCGAACTGAGCCTGCGGTTCATGCAGGGGGTCGATATGGGACGACCGGGCCTGCTCGTGGCGCGGATCCGCATGAAGGCGGGAAGGGCGATCGCTGTGCATGTCGGCGGACGCTGCGTCAGCGTGATGGAAGGGAGTTTGTTGCTGGCGGAGGCAAACTGAATAGCCGTCCGAGTTTCCGTTTCGGATATAGCGGTTTTAAAATGTAAAATAGGTCATATTTGACATTTTGGTCGTGTTAGATTTTACTGATCCACGTCCGTAGCGCGGAATTTGCCGGCTGCGGATGGAGGGTCGGGGCGTGGTTCAGGTCGAGAAAATCTCGAAGGCCGAGGCGGTCAAGCAGCAAAGCCGCCGGCTGCGCGGCCATATCGGGCGCGATCTCGCCGACACCGCCAACCCGTTCGACGGCGAGGGCTACTCGCTGCTCAAATTCCACGGGATTTACCAGGGGTATGACCGCGACAGCGCCACCGAGCTGAAGCAGGCCGGTAATTCCAAGCACTATCAGCTCATGGTGCGGGTGCGCATTCCCGGCGGGCGGCTCAAGGCGGCGCAGTATCTGGCGCTCGACAAGATCGCCGGCGACTACGCCAACGATACGCTGCGGGTGACGACGCGGCAGAGCATCCAGTTCCACGGCGTCGTCAAGAAGGACCTCAAGGCGGCGATGGGCGAGATCAGCGCCGGACTGATGACGACCCTGGCGGCCTGCGGCGACGTGGTGCGCACGGTGACGACAACGCCGGCGCCGATCCGCAACGAGATTTACGACCGGCTCGAGGCCGACGCGCGGCTGCTCGGCACGGCCCTGTTGCCGCAGACCGGCGCCTATAAGGAGATCTGGGTCGACGGCACGCCGTGGAGCGAGGAACAGGGCTCGCAAGAGCCGGTCGACCCGCTCTACGGCGACCGCTATTTGCCGCGCAAGTTCAAGATCGGCTTCGCGGTGCCCGAGGACAACACGATCGACGTGCTGACCAACGATCTCGGCATCGTCGCGCTGTGGGAAAAGGGCGAGCTTGCCGGCTACAATTTCTTTGTCGGCGGCGGCCACGGGATGACGCACAACAAGCCCGAGACCTATCCGCGGATGGCCTCGGCGGTGGCGTTTGTCGCGCCCGGCGACCTGGTCGAGGCGGCGAAGGCGGTGGTGCAGCTGCACCGCGACTACGGCGACCGCGGCAATCGGCGCCACGCCCGGATCAAATACGTGATCGCCGAGCGCGGCGAGGAATGGGCGCGCGAGCGGCTGTCCGAGTATCTGGGCAAGACGCTGGAGCCGGCGCGGCCTATGGCGGATTTCGCGGTGCCCGACCATCTCGGCTGGCACGAGCAAGGCGACGGCAAGCTCTATCTAGGCCTGCCGATTTCCAGCGGCCGCATCGTCGACGACGATAAATCGCGGCTGCGCACCGCGATCCGCGAAATCGTCGCCGAATACGGCGCCGACCCGATCCTGATGCCGAGCCAGGACATCATCCTCAGCGAGATCGCCCCGGGCGACCGCGCCGCGATCACCCGCAAGCTGCGCCGACATGGCGTGCGCTTTGTCGAGGACATGGCGCCGGCGGCGCGCTGGGCGCTGGCCTGCCCGGCGCTGCCGACCTGCGGCCTGGCGCTGACCGAGGCCGAGCGGGTCAGCGACGGCCTCGTCGGCGAGATCGTCGAGCGGCTGGGGCGCTACGGGCTGGAGCAGGAGCGGCTCAGCATCCGCATCACCGGCTGTCCCAATGGCTGCGCCCGGCCCTATTCGGGCGATATCGGCATCGTCGGGCGCATCCCCGGCTTTCATTCGATCTATGTCGGCGGCGATTTCGAGGGCAAGCGCCTCAACGAAGAGGTCGCCAACCGCATCCGCCTCGACGAGGTCGCCGACGTGCTCGACCCGCTGTTCGCGCTGTTCGGCGAGGCGCGCGAGCCCGGCGAGGGGTTCGGTGATTTCTGCCACCGCTACGGCGTCGCCGATTTGCGCGAAGTGGTTCTCGCCTCGCGCGGCAAGGTCAAAGACGCGGCGGATTAACGAGGACGGCCGGCTCGAGGAAAGGGTATGAATAGGCCGCGCGGCCCTAGAGGCGAGAGGCGTCCCGCCGACGTCATCGGCGCGGCGATCAAGGTATCCCGGATCGCGACCGGCGAGGAGGCTGAGAGGACTGCCCTGCCTGCCGGACCAGGGTATGTCGGGTGTACCGGGGACGGATCGATCTATGTGGAAGCAGATTTGGAGAATGGACGATCGATAAGCCAGCGGCCTTTGGTGACTGGCTTTGGGAAATTTTTGTAATTGAGTTAGCCGCATTTCTAGACCGACTGACTTTAAGACGAGTAATAGCGTTCATCCCCGTTGTAATTCTAGTCGTTGCTTATATGCACAACATCCCTATTCCCCCACAATTTATTCTGATGGGCGATATGCTAGCCTACATCGACATTTTCTCGATAATTTTGTTCCTCAGCTTCATGGGGCGGGCGGCAACGATTTTATACGCAGTCCGACAGCCATTCGAGCGTCTGCTTCTGCTTGTTCGCCACGCGCGCATAAGATTGCGTCGCCACCGGCAAGCGGGGGGCGCAATGAAACCACGGCGGTTGATCGTCCGAGCTAAAAAGGATGACGACCCTGCGCCCATTTACGCCATCGCTTGGGCGTAATGGCCTAAATTCTTGGTGAGACTGTTACAATCAAACAGAGACACTACCGGGACGCGCGCGCGGTCCAATGCGACCACTCGGAAACGCCAAAAAGGCCGGCCCGTTTTCGGGGCCGGCCTTTATAGCTTCGGCTAGTACGCCGTTCTAATACCGCGGCGCCGGCGGCGGCGGCGGGTAGTAGACCGGCGGCGGGGGCGGCGTGCTCGCCGCGCCGGCGGTGGCGCCGACGCCCCCACCCACAGCCGCGCCGACAGCCGCGCCCGGGGCGCAACCGACCGGGATCGTCACAATACAGCCGATAATCGCGCCGGTGGTCGCGCCGCCCGCGCCGCCTGCTACAGCATTTGCTGCAGGATCGGGCGACTGCGCAAAAGCGGGGATGCTCGCAGCCATACCGGCAAGAAGTGCGATGGCACTAATTGTCTTGGTCATCATTCATCTCCTCTGCAGGTCCCGGGTTTTTATCTTGTGTACCCGGGACAGGTGATTTGATAATGATGCACAAACACCTGTGCCACCACATCGATCCCCCACCGATTCATTATCGCGCATCTGAGGGGTGTCCTGGCGCTCCTGCGCTCGTCAAGACGGTGCCTCCCGATGGGGAATCCTGCCACGCTCCGCTTCTCGCCATGGCGAGCGGTTCGCGGTACGTTTTACGCGCAATCCTTCTGCACGAGGTAGGTCATGGGCATTACCGTCGCGGTCATGGCGCAGGGGACGATGGGGGCCGGGGTCGGCCGCCGGCTCAACGAGCGCGGCGCCGAGGTGCGCACCCTGCTCTCCGGCCGCAGCGAGGCCAGCACGGCGCGGGCCACGGCCGCCGGCATGAAGCCCGTCGCCGACGAGCGCGAATTGCTGGCCGGCGCCGATTTCTTTCTGTCGATCCTGCCGCCCGATCAGGCCGAGGCGCTGGCCTCGCGCCTCGCCCCCGCGCTGCAATCGCTGCCGGTGAAGCCGGTCTATGTCGATTGCAACGCGATCAGCCCGCAGACCGCGCAGCGCGTCGCCGCGATCGTCGAGCCGACCGGCGCCGTCTTTGTCGATGGCGGGATCATCGGCGGGCCGCCGCGCGAGGGCTACAGCCCGGCGATCTACGCGTCGGGGCCGCAGGCGGAGCGCACGGCCCCAATCAAGGAGTTCGGCATCGATTGGCGGATCATCGAGGGGCCGGTCGGGGCGGCCTCGGGACTCAAGATGTCCTATGCCGGCATCACCAAGGGCACCACCGCGATCGCCGCGGCGATGCTGCTCGGCGCGGCCCGGTTCGGCTGCGCCGAGGCGCTGATCGCCGAATTGTCGTCGTCGCAGCCGGAGATGCTGAAGCGGATGCAGCGCGGCATCCCTGGAATGTACGACAAGGCCTATCGCTGGGTCGGCGAGATGAAGGAGATCAGCGATTTCCTCGACGCCAACGCGCCGTCGAGCGACATGTACGCGGCGATCGCCAAGCTCTACCAGTACCTCGCCGCCGCCGAGGCCGACGCCGCGCCCGCCGCCGACAACGCGATCAAGACGCTCGACCGGGTGCTGGGACGGTAGGCGGGCCGCAAAAGAGTTCGGCCAAAACCGAAGCGGTTCGTGCCGCAGAGGACGGGACCTCGGATAAAATCCGCCGTAAAGCCGCCGAGGAAATCCGATGAAGCGAGAAGTCATCCGCGTCGAGCCGCTGTCGACCTATCTCGAACGGTGGAAGGCGCCGATCTCGGCCGTCACGCGATGCGGCGATACGGTCTACGTCTCGGGGTTTCCGCCGTTCGACCCCGACACCGGCGAGGTCGTCGACGCGCCGATCGAGCGCCAGACCGAGCTGGTCCTGGAGCAGATGAAGCTATGCCTCGAAACCGCGGGCTCGTCGCTGGACAATGTGCTGAAGTGCAACGTGTATTGCACTTCGGTCGAGCAGTTCGCTGCGGTCAACGCTATCTATGCGCAATACTTTCCCAAGGACCCGCCCGCGCGGATATTTGTCTGCGTGCCGGCATGGCCGGGACATTTCGACATCGAAATCGACTGCATCGCCGCGATCTAACGGGAAGCACCCATGTTCTCGGTCATTTTCGAGGTCCACCCCAAATCCGACCAATGGGACGCCTATCTCGGCTACGCCAAATTGCTGCGGCCGGAGTTGGAGCGGGTGGAGGGGTTTGTCGACAACATCCGCTACCGCAGCCTCACCCGCGAGGGGTGGCTGGTGTCGCTTTCGGGGTGGCGCGATGAGAAGGCGCTGGTGCGCTGGCGCACCAAGGCGGGCCATCACGACGTCCAGGAAAAGGGCCGCGCTGAGATTTTGCACGACTATCACCTGAGGGTTGGCCAGTTGACCCGTGACACGGGGCTGCCCGACGGCCAGGCCCTCCCTGAGCAGCGGCTGGACGAGACCGAAACCGGCACCCCGGCGGTGACCCTGATCGACGCCAAGCGGCCGGTCGACTGGGTTGCGAAGTCCCGCCCGGAAGACATCGCCAAATGGCTGGGACTTGCGCCCGACAGGCCGGGCCTTGTCGGCTGGGACGTGTTCGATGCCGTGCTGACCCCCGGCGACATCATCCTGCTGATGTCCTGGCGCGACCAGGGGGCGGTCGAAGCCTTCGAGGCCGAGACCGCGCTGCCGGACGGCGCGAGGCTCCGCCGCGTCCGAATCGTGCGGGATTACGGCATGTTCGACCGGCGCGAGGCGCCCCAGTATTACCCCGACGTTGCGCGGTCGGCGTCGTAGGACGAGTCGCGTGACGATCGTGAAGCTCCACGACACCTCGCCGTCACGGAAGCGGCCGCCGCGCCGCCGCGCCCGCGGCGGTAGGCGACTATCGACTGCGGTCGCCGACGTGGCTCTCCTTGGTGGCGTACATGGCGCGGTCGGCAGCGCCGAGCAGCGCATCGACACTGGTTCCGTCTTCCGGGTACAGCGCCTTGCCGATGCTCGCGGAGGTTTCGCCGTCTTTCAATTCGGGGATGAGCGCGGCATGCAGATGCTGTTCGAGCCGCTTGATGAGTGCGTCGACCCCCGGCGGTTCCATCGCGTCGGGTAACACGGCGACGAACTCGTCGCCGCCTAGGCGGGCCACAAAATCCGATGAGCGCAGGGTTGCGCGCAACCGCGAAGCGGTCGCCTGCAAAACCCGATCGCCGGCCTGGTGGCCGAAACGGTCGTTAACCGCTTTGAAGCCGTCGAGATCGAAATAAAGCACGCAGAGCTGCCGGGCCGATCGCTGCGCTCCTGCCAGCGCCGTCGCCAGCCACTCGCTCAGGTAGCGCCGGTTTGGCAGACCGGTCAGCGCATCGTGCATAGCATTGCGCTCCTCGGCCTTCTGCGCCGCGTCGAGCCGCGTGATCGAGATAGACAGAGCTCGAACCGCGACCGATACCAGCAACAAAATCAGCACCGCCGCGCCGGCGCCAAGAAAATAGAGCTGATGGAACGTTGCCCGGCCTTGATCTACGAACTGAGTACGCACCGCGCGTTCCTGAGCGATCAGCGAAAACAGCTTGACCCGCAGTATCTCCATTTCCTGCTTCCCGGCATCGGTGCGGACGATCGTCATCCCACCGTCGAAGTCGCCGCTCTCGGCAAGTTTTAGCGTCTGGGCCAATTCCTCCCGCTTTGCGCGAGCCAGCCGGTGGATATCCGCTACAATTTCCTTGGTCGCTGTGTCGTCGCGGAAAAGGTCCTCGAAGCTCGTAAGTACCGTATCGAACGTCCGGTCTTCCTCCCGATAGGGGGCCAGATAGGCCGGATCCCGTGTTAGCAGATAACCGCGCTGACTTGATTCCATAACAAGCAGCGTCTCGAAAACTTGGCGTGCCCCGAAAAGCTGCGACCCGACCAATTCCTGTCGCTGGGCCAGCAGGTCGGTGCGTTGCACGCCAAATACAACTGCAATCCCGACAATCAGGAGAAGGACCCCGCACCCTGCGACAGCCAAAAGGCCATATCGGATACTTCGCACTGGGGCCTCCGATTCTTTACAACGCACGCTTATTGATTAAGGAAGATACGAGCGCGATTGCAAACTCATGGTCTATTCTTTCGCCCTAATCGGCGCGGCGCTCGGCATGGCGGTCGAGGATGTCTACACGCAGAACCGCCGGCTATGGGTGCGGCTGCGCGAGAAGGGCGGCAAGCGCCACGCGATGCCGTGCCACCACAACCTCGACGAATACCTTGCCGCCTATCTCGACAGCGCGGGTCTGCGCGACGATCCCAAGGGGCCGCTGTTCTGTACGATCGGGCGCGGCACCGGCCAGCTCACCCGCACCGTCCTACCGCAGGCAAACGCCTACGCGATGATACGTAGGCGCGCGGCGGCTGCCGGCATCAAAACTAAACTCGGCAACCACAGCTTCCGCGCGACGGGGATCACGGCCTATCTTAAGAACGGCGGCACGCTGGAAAAGGCCGCGGCGATGGCGAACCACGCCTCGACGCGCACGACGCAGCTCTACGACCGCCGCCGTGATGAGGTCAGCCTAGAAGAGGTCGAGCGGATCGTGATTTGATAGATGGTAAGGCGCCGCTTTTCTCATGAAGGGTAAACAGAAATGTGGAGATATATCAAGACCCGACTTACATTAGCCTTAGTTGGCTTCCTAGTGATCCCAGTCGTTTCTTATGCTTCTCCGCCGCTAACACAAAAAGAACGTGTCGCCTGCGTAAACAAACGGCTGTATCACATGCGCGCTGAAAATTTAGACGCTGAAGCCATTGCTAGAGCCTGCGCTCTACCTGATAACGAATTACAGCTTTTGGCTGACATGCTTCGATGTGAACGAGCAGGTTATTGTAAACGTTAAAAGAAATTTCGTGCTGGAAGAGGAATTCAAATCCCCGGTCTTCAGTGCATTAGGCACAATTTCGTCCACCCTTACTCAGCCCGAACGCGGCACCGCAGGACTAACAAATTTAGCCCGGGCGACACAAGATATAGGGCAGGGGTCGCACAGACACCCGCGCCTTCAACCCCGCTCGCCATGCTCGGCGCTCTGCGCCGGCGCGTGGCTCCGCGCCGCTTCGCGGTCGCCCGATCGGGCGAGGCTTTGACGGCGCGCTCGTCCCGTGCCGCGCTGATGGCGTCAGGACGAAGGGATGGCCGTTTCGATCGAACTAAGGGATTGGATTTAGATCCCGGAATTAATTTGCCGCACAGCATCAAAAACTAAATGCGCACCATCGCCACGGGGAGGTGGCGGGGGATGGTGGGAAACACCCCACACCCGCCCCAAGGGGCGGGCAGGGTCGAAACTTACTTCGCGAATTTCCGGCGCGGCGTAGCTTCGCGCTGCGCTTGGAAACGCCATTGCGCGGCCGCCATTGCGACGGCTTCTGCCTCGACGATGTCAGCAATCTCCGCGAGCTGCTTATTGCCGCCACGCGGCTGCTCGGAGAGAAAGCGGAGCTCGCTTGCGGCCTTCTCGAGAGCTGCAACGCGCTCTTTGAACGATGGTTTGTCGAACATACGATTTTACGATTATCAGTCTGATAAAGCGCACGGGGTCAGTATTCTCCCGCGAGCATGATGGTGAGCACGCGCGTCGTCTGGTACGGGTCGGCAGGGTCCGGCGAGCCGAACTCCATCGCCAGATCGTAGTAGTCGATTTTCCAGACGATGCGTTCGCCGTTTTGCTCAAAGGCGCCGAAATCGTGCTCGCCGAACGGGTCATTGTCGGGCGTGAACACCCGAAGCATCATCTGCTTCAGGCGTTTCCATGTCCGACTGGTGTCCGAAAAACGCTCGTCGGCGAGCGTCCGAACTCGTCTCCAAATAGCGCCGCATGTCCTCCTTTGCGCGTTTCGGCACGGGGAGGCGCTCGGGCGCCGCCTCATCAGCCTATTCGCCCCTCTACAAATCAAACGGATGGGCGCTAGGTCCGCTCTGGCATGATAAGCCGTCATCGCTGAGGATCGCAGAAGGTGGTTGCGGCCTGCTCCGATTCCTTGGACGTTGACGCCCTTTGCGCCGAAAGCAGCCACCCGCAGCGGCGAGATCGAAAGCGTGAGGCAGGCACAGCGACAGCGGCTCGGCCCCGTATGTTGCTCTGCCGCCGTTGGCCTCGGAGACAGGTTTCGGACGAGCCTCGCGCGTGCTCGCGACTGTCAAGACCGCTGCGCCAGTCGCACCCCCGGCCACGACGTGCTGAATGAAACCAACCATGAACACGGGAAGTCGGGGGTGTTCGGAAACCGATTGTTGGCGGCAGCCGATGGGCTGAAATTCAGTTGATGGAGGCCTGGCGGCAAGCCTTGCCGACGATGTAGGCGACCCCTTCCGGCCCCACCTGTGCGGTGTGCTGGCACCCTGCCGCGATCTCGCAATGGTCGCCCGCCCGGAACGTCTCCGCCTTATTGTCGCGACCGATGGTGATTTCGCCGCTTAGCACCATGATACGCGCGTCGAAGTCGTGCGCGTGTAATTCCTCGGCGAAGCCGGGCTTCTGACCGCCATGCACTACCTCGAAACCCTCGCGGCGTAGGTCGCTCTCGAACGCCTCGCGAGTGAGCGGGCCTCCGTTGCGGCGGCGGCCCGACAGCAGTGCTACCCCTTCCGGCCCCACGTGCTCGGCATGCATGCAACCCGCCGGGACTTCGAAGCACTGCTTTGCGCGGAAGACGATCGGCTTGTTGTCGCGGGTGATGGTGATCTCGCCGCCCAGGACATATGCCTTGGCATCGAAATCATGACAATGATTGGGCGCGATCAGGTTGGGCTTCACGCTGCTGTTCACGACGCGATAGCCCTCGCGCCGCAGGTCCGCTTCGAATTTGGCCTTTTTCATTGCATCTACTCCTTGCTTAAATCACCCTTTGTGCGCTATAGAGGACAAATGTCAACTTTAGAGGACGAAGTTAGCCTCCACACGGGTCGCGCCGTCAAGAAGCAGCGCGAGGCGGCCGGCTTCAGCTTGCGGATGCTGGCCGCACGTAGCGGCATCTCATCTTCGATGATTTCGGACATCGAGCGCGGAACGAAGTCCCCGACCGTCATCACCATCGTGCGGCTCGCTCAGGCGCTGAGGGTCAGCGCCGCTACTCTGATTGACGGAGGCGCGGGTCCGGCACCGCGCATTCGCGTTCTACGCTGCGGCGAGGGTGCTGGGGGTGAACACCCCGCCCGTTGGCAAAGCCTGGGAACCGCAGTCCCCGGTAGCCGCATCGACTTCGTGCGCTATCAGATCCCTCCATCTACCGTCCTGGGTCCGGCCAGCGCCCATGCTCTCGGCACGGTCGAGCATATGCATGTGGCCGCCGGCACCGTCCGCGTCACCGTGGGCGACGAAACGGCCGAACTCACCGCAGGCGACAGCTGCAGCTGCCGCACCGATGCCCCGCATGGGGTCGAGAACCCCGATCCGTCGGCCGAGGCGCTAATCTACCTGATTGTCGAGCGGGGTTGATCACGCCCGCGGCTGCTTAACCGAGTGGACCGCTTTGGGGGCATGAGCAGTCCCCTGCTCCTTCGAGCGATGGCGCCCGTTTTGGGTCGACCCTCGCACTGGGCAAAAGTCAGCTTGCGAGGAGCTAAGCAGACGCGCGACCGGTACCGCTTTGATCGGCGCTCCCGCCCTCTTGCTGGGTGCATAGGTTCAAATCGGGGACCCACAGCCAACACTGTTTGGAACAAACAAAGTTGGTTGCGGGGGCAGAAAGCCAACTTTATTTGCTGTTCGTGGCTTGCGGTCTTAAGCCCCTGAAACGGCAAATAAGTTTAGGCTATTCCGGCGAGTAGCACGAGCAGCCGCGCCCGCGCGTTACGCTGCTTCAGCCAATGACTCATACCCGTGTTCCTCACCCCCTCAAGCCATGGAAGGCGCAACTCCGACAGCTGGCAACGGCGGCGGACTACTTGAAAGAGTGCTGCGGACCTACCCGTTCGAGGCGCCCAGTGTGCTGCTGCATCGGACTCAGCGCTGGTCCAGCCTGAACGCGTGGGGCACACGGCTGATGAAGCGGATCGGCGCCAAGAAGGCGAAGGTCGCGGTGGCCCGCAAGATTGCCGTGACCCTGCGCTGTAACTGGACCGACGGCACCGAGTTCGAATGAGGGACAAAAAATGGTGACGGCAGCGTAACCGCGGCCCAACCCCCAAACATTCGGCCTGCGGACCCGCAGCGCCGGTCGATGTCCGTGCCGGGACGGTGGTGACGGTGACCTCGGTGCATCGGCTGAAGTCGAACTGCTTCGCACTTCGCTCCATACGTTGAGGCGCCCACCCCGAACACCATCATGAGGCTCTGACCTCGGAAAGGACCCCGACCCCGGCGAGGACACCATTACCGGAGTTGACAGCCCCCCGCGATTAAAGGGCCGTTTGACACGCAGGGCGGGTCCGACGCTCACGTTCGCATGGCTGACATCCCTATCAGCACCGCACCGCCCGCGGGTGGCGTGAACATCGGCTGTCGTTGGGCGGGGCGCTCTGGGTGGCGGCTGCGCGTTGCATAATATCGGCGGCCCAGCCTCATTGCCCGAAACTAGCACCGGTATCCACCCAACGGGAGGATCAACATGCCAACCAGTTGCTCGCTGAGCGTCAAGGCGTTGCCGAGCGCAGCGCCCGAGGCTGTATTGTCGAATACGCACCAGATCTCAGATGAAGCGGAGGCGCTTACTTTCGAAGCCAGGCTCGCGAGGAACTCGGCGCCGTAATCCGAGTAGTACATCCGGGGCGACCCGTGCAGGCGCCAATATGCAAGTTGGGTCCAGCCGCCTGGGTCCGCGGCTTCAGGCACCCGCGCCGGATCCGCTCTTACTCGCGCAATCTGGTTGCATCTCAGTAGCTCATCGGGCTCGACCTCGAACCACGTAGGGTGGCGGGGCTCACAGACCACCGGTCCCTCGAACACATCCCGAAGTTGGCGGAAGAATGCGCTCGCAATCTCGGCATCGAAAATGAGGCTGGGAGGAAGCTGGACCAGCAGCGCTCCGAGCCGGTCCTCAAGGTGACGGATTAAGTTGATGAAACAACCGAGAGGGCGGGCGGCATCCTGAAGTCGCCCCTCGTGGGTGATGGCTCGGGGCAGTTTCACCGAAAATCGGAAGCCAGGGGGACCACCCCCGCCCATCGCACGAGCGTCTCAGGCCTGTGCGCACGATAAAAGGTCGAGTTGATCTCGGCAGCGCTCAGGCGAGTTGCATAACGCTGAAGACTGCCTCCGCTTTCGGGAAATCGGTCCGCGAGCGCCCGCGGGATGGTCCAACCCGCCGTTCCAATCCGGATCACAATGCGCGGCTGCCGGGCTGTTTCATTGGCTCTCTTCGAATACCCTCCGACTGAACGCCTCAGCCGGCCATTCGGTTGCGCACCATACGCCTGCCCAGACCCGGATGATTGAGCGGTCCCACGAAACCGGAACCGCCCTTGAAGAGGCCAAGCAGCGAGCGCTCGACGATCACGACCGAAGATGGCAACAGGCCAGGGACCGCCTGGCCCACCGGCCAGAGCCAGCGCCGAGCTTCGATCCGATGGGCGGCTCGGTC
>JBBRPG010000049.1:0-23275 GCA_038228485.1 Alphaproteobacteria bacterium | reverse complement strand
TTGACCCGGCCCAAAAGCGCCGCTCCCCGGCGAAAGCCGGGGCCTACCTTTGGGCGCTTCGGGCAGCTGAAAAGTGGGTCCCGGCTTTCGCCGGGAAGCGGAAGGGCTTAGCGCAGCGGCGCCGTCGAGTAACGGCGCCGCTGCCGGGCAAAACGGGAAGGACGCCCGCGGTCCGGATTATTCCGCCGCCGCCCGCTCTGCTGGGAAGGCGGCCTTGAGCACCGCGGCGGCTTCCTTGGCGACGACGGTGCCGTCGAAGAAGGCGGGATTCTGCTTGCCCCACAGGCGCACCGAGTTGGCGAAGACGAAATCGCGGAAATTGGCTTCGTTGATGTGGCCGTCCTCGACCAGCTCGTAGGCCTCCGGGAGCGGGTCGCGGAAGTCGATCACGTCGAAATGCCCGATGTCGGAGCTGTAGATCGCGTTGAGCTGCGCGCCGAACGGGATGCCCTTGGAAAACGCGGTCGCGTTCATCCGGTCGTCGGCCTCGCAGCCGAAATAATAGGGCTTGGCGTAGAGCTCGACCCAATCCTCCTTGCGGGTGAACTTGCAGGCGGCGAAATCGTCGAGCTCGTCGCGGTTGCCGGTCAGGTGCGCCTCCTTGGAGGGCCAGCCGTCCTGCTTTTTCAGGACTTCGGCGATATCGTCGTAACCGTGCTTCTCGACCAGGTCGAGCAGCAGCTTGCGGTCGAGCTTGTCGGGGTGCATGCGCTTTAGCGCCGGGGCGCCGCGGCGTTCCCAATGCTCGATCAAATCGCCGAATAACTGCGCGCCCCAGCCGACCCCACCTTCGAGGAAGGCGAAATTCAATTCGGGGAAGCGCCGGGTCACACCGCCGAGGAAAATGCCCTTGGCGACAGCATGGCCGGCCGCGGCGAAATGGCCGATATGGTTGTAGACGAAGTTCGACGGGCTGTTGCGCAGCCCCTGGCCGCTGGCGCTCGAATGGAAGGTCGGGGCGATGCCGAGCTCGGAGCATTTGGCCCAGACGGGATCATAGTCGTACGGGCTGTCGATGCCGAGCACGTCGTACCAGACCGTGAAGCGGCCCGGCTCGCCGTCGCTCTTCGCCGCCGGCACCTGGCGCGGCATGCCGCTGCCGAACATGCCGACCTTGGCGCCCAGCTGTTTGGTGGCGAATTCAAGCTCGGCGATCGCCTCGTCCGGCGTGTGCATCGGGATGATCGCCGCGGGGGTCATGCGGTCGCTGTAATTGCGGAAATAATCGGCCGAGACGATGTTGTAGGCGCGGATGACGGCGCGGCGGGTCTCGTCGTCCTTGATCCGCGGCAGCCTGAGGCCGGCGGTCGGGTAGACCACGGCGAAATCGGTGCCGATCTCGTCGAGGCGCTCGTAGAGCAGCTTGGGCATCATCGCGGTGGCGCGGTCGAGCGTGTTCTCGGCCTGGCGGTTCCAGAAATTGGGCTGGGCGACGCGGCGGTCGGCGCGCTCGCCCGGCTGCATCTTCAAGGCGTCGGTGGTCGATTTGAGCGCGGCAAGAAACCCGTCCGCGGCCTTGTCGCCGCCGGCCTTGCGCATCTTCTCGCTGAAGACGGGGGCATATTCGAGCCAGTGACCGTCGCCGTCGACGACCGGGTGCTTGAGCTTGGCATGGACCTGTGACGGGCTCAGATGACGGCTCATGATTTCCCTCCCGAAAGTGGCGATTAAACCTCGCGCAAATGCTGTGGGGAAAAGCGTAGGCCGCCCCCCAAGGCGAGTCAAACGCGGTTGGCGCATAGCTTTGCGACTTGGCAAGCGAAAATGCAGGGCGGAAAAACGCAGCGCCTTCCGCCAAAACGCCCCCTATATGCCGGCGGATTACGCTTCGCTCATCCGACCTACGGCACTACCATAAGCCAGCCTTACGGGAGACACGCGATGACCATCAGCAAATTCGACAGCCTGTTCGCCGGTCACGTCGATATCGAGGATGTCGGCTATGGCGGCGTGCCGGTCAACGACCGCCGCTACCCCAACGAGCATCTGGCGACCGTCTTCGACAAGGCGCAGTCGATGGCGCAGCTGATGGACCGGGTCGGCTACGACACGTTCTGGATGGCCGAGCACCATTTCCAGCACGAAGGCATGGAGTGCATCCCCAACGTCTTGATGACGGCGGTGCACCTCGCCTCGGTGACCAAGCGGATCAAGCTCGGCTGCGGCTTCAACATCGCGCCGATGTGGCATCCGCTGCGCCTGGCCGAGGACTACGCCACCGCCGAGATCCTGACCGGCGGGCGGATCACGTTCGGGGTCGGGCGCGGCTACCACACCCGCGAGGTCGAGACCTTCGGCTCGCCACTGCAGGACCAGCCGGCCAACCGCGAGCTGTTCGAGGAGCAGGTCGACCTGATCTTCAAGGCATTCAACAACGAGAGCTTTTCGCACGAGGGCAAGCACTACACCATTCCCGCGCGGGTGCTGTATCGCGGCTACGACCTCAAGGAGCTGACATTGGTGCCGCGGCCCTTAAAGCTGCCGGTCGAATGCTGGCAGCCGATCCAGGGCGGCTCGACCCGGGCGCTCGACTTCATGGCCAAACACGGCATTCAGGGACTGGTCGGCGGCGGCTCAGCCGAGGGCGGGGCGATGCACAACGTCGTGCTAGCCTGGCAGGAAGCGCACAAGAAGATCGGCATCGATCTGAAATTGGGCGAGCGGCTGTGCTTCGGCTTCCACTTCTTTATCGCCGACAGCCGCGAGGAGGGCATCAAGCTCGCCGGCAAATACTACGAAGAGAACATGAAGATGTTCGGCGAACTGCGCCTGGTGCGGTCGCTGTCGGACGAGCAGGTCGCGATCATGCGCGACCCCAGCCGCGCGCCCTCGGCCAAGCTGCCGCGCATCGAGGATGCGATCAACGCCGGCGGCGTGCTGTGCGGCACCCCGACCCAGATCATCGAGCACCTGAAGCACATCGAGAAGCGCTACCCGGGACTCGACCGCGTCTCGGTCAGCCTGTCGGTCGGGGTGCCCAAGGCGCTGTGCCTCGAGCAATTGGAGCGCTTCGCCACCGAGGTGATGCCGGAATTCACCAACCAGGCGCGCGCCGAGATGGAGATGGCGGTTTAGGCGGGGCACGCATGTTAATCAGATAGCCCTTGGCCGGGCTAGGCCCGGCCATCCACGTCTTTGTTCTCGATCTTGCCAAAAAAGACGTGGACCCGCGGGAGGGCAGTATTTGTGTGCTTGGGTTAAGTCGCCAGCGCCGCGCGGATGAAAGCGCCGGCGGCGTCGAGGCGCGCTTGCCGGCCGCGAGTTCCGGCCAGAACAGCGGCCAGACATGCACCATCTCCGGCCATACCTGGAGGTCGACCCGGACGTCGGCGGCACCGGCGCGCTGGGCCAGGCGGATGGCGTCGTCGAGCAGGGTCTCCGCGGCGCCGACCTGGATCAATAACGGCGCGAGGCCGCCGAGGTCGGCGTAAAGCGGCGCGGCCAACGGCGAGCGCGGGTCAGCGCCTCCGAGATAAAGCCCCGCCATTTCGAGGATGCCGGCTTTCTGCACGATCGGGTCGGCAGCGGCTTTCGACTCCATCGAGCCGCCGATCGCCTCCATGTCGATCCACGGCGACAGGCACCAGCCGCAGCCGGGCTGCTCCAGCCCGGCCTCGCGGATCGCCACCATTGCCGCGACCGCCAACCCGCCGCCGGCGCTGTCGCCGGCGATGGCGATGCGGCGGGGCTTGAACCCCTGCGCCAGCAGAAAGCGGTAGGCCGCGACCGTATCCTCGACCGCGACCGGGAACGGATGCTCGGGCGCCAACCGGTAATCGAGCGCCAGCGCCACCGCATTGGCGGCGCGCCCGGTCTCGGCCACCAGATGGCGGTGGCTGTCGAGCGAGCCGATCACATAACCGCCGCCATGCACGTACAGCACCGCCGCGTCGCGCGCCGCGCCGGGGGTCGAGGTCCATTCGGCGGCGACCCCGTTGGCGCTGATTCTCTCGATCGTGACGTCGTTCGGCAAAGCATAGGATTGCCCGAGCGCGTCGAGGTCGCGGCGGCGCTGACGATAGTCGGCCGACCGCGGCCGGCTGGTCAATTTGGCGCGCAACAGGCCGATTTGCGGATCGCTCATCGCTGTTCCTCCGAGGGGCCGAGACAGGGCAAACATTGTGCGCGATGCCGCGGACTGCGAAAACAGCGGAAATCGTTCCGGAGGCCGCCATGACCGAAACCGCCGACAATTCCCTGGTGCCCGCCGTCTACGGCTATCACGCCCATGTCTATTACAGCGCCGCGACCAAGCCGGCCGCGGAGCGCCTGGCGCAGCGGCTCAACGAAAATTTCGATGTCGAGATCGGCGCCTTCAGCGGCAAGCGGGCCGGGCCGCACCCGATCCCGCAATTCCAGATGATCTTCAAGAAGGGGCAATTCGCCGATGTCGTGCCGTGGCTGATGCTGAACCGCGAAGGGCTCGACATCCTGCTGCACCCGCTGACCGACGACATGGTCGACGACCACACCGTCTACGCGACCTGGCTCGGCAAGCCGGTCGAACTGGTGCTCGACCACATGCAGCGCCGCGGCTACCGCGAGGCGCTGCTGCCGAAGGCGGCCTGACGCCGATCTTCTCGCATCCTTGTTCGTCGTGGGAGAAAGAGGCATATATCTCGGATGCTCGGACTAGACGAACGCAGGCCGCTCGCCGATAAGATTTTCTCGTGGCCTGGACTGAAAGGCGCGGCGGGGCTGGCCATGCTGATGGCTGCGGTGTTCGCCGCCTCGTCAGGTTGGCTAAGCGCGGGTCAGCGCCAATGGCTCGAATGGGTGTTTCCGATCGCCGGAGCGATTGCCGGAGATTTCTATTTCGGGTTTAAGACCCGCCGCGGTGATTAATCGGACAACAAGACGCCGCTATCCATTGGGGCAAAGCAATCTACCTCCTTCCGCATAATTCCCACGCGGTCGGGATTTGGCTTCTCGGGCTCGCAATCTGCTATTTGCTAGCAGCATATTTACTCCGTCGTGACACTAACAAATCGTTGGACTGCCAAACCGATCTCGATTCGGCAACCTTAGGCATGTCTGTCCTCCTGCAGCTAGTCGTCGTCGACGAACAGGTTTTCAAGGCGCTTGGAGATACCGCGCCATTTTTGATCATCGCGGGACTGGTCGGTATCGTCTACGCGTTCGGCTCGCTTCGATGAGTGATGCAGAACGGCCATGCCGATAACCGCGCTCGAAGCCGCGTCGCGCACCCCGGTGACCCTGCTGACCGGGTTTCTCGGCAGCGGCAAGACCACCGTCTTGAACCATGTGCTCAAGCAGCCGGAGATGGCCGCGACCGCGGTCATCGTCAACGAGTTCGGCGAAGTTGGGATCGACCATTTGCTGGTCGAGAAGGCCACCGACGACGTGGTGCTGATGAGCAGCGGCTGTTTGTGCTGCACGGTGCGCGGCGACATCGTCGACACGCTCACCAACCTGTTCGTCGACCGCGCCAAGGGACGCATCCCCGGCTTCGAGCGGGTGGTGATCGAGACCACGGGCCTTGCCGACCCGGCGCCGATCCTGCACGCGTTGATGACCGACCCGATCATCGGCGAGCGCTATATGATCGACGGGGTGGTGACGACGGTCGATGCGGTCAACGGCGGCGACACGCTCGACCGCCAGCCCGAGGCGTTGAAGCAGGCCGCGGTCGCCGACCGGCTGCTGCTGACCAAGGGCGATCTCGCCGACGCCGCCGTGCGGGCGGCGCTGGAGGCGCGGCTGGCGACGCTCAACCCGACCGCCAAGCTGCAGGCGGTGGCGCAGGGCGCGGTCGATCCGAACTTCCTGTTCGGGCTCGGCCTGTTCGACCCGGAGACCAAAAGCGTCGACGTGCAGCGCTGGCTGCGCGAGGAGGCCTTTGCCGAGGCGCACGAAGACGAAGGCGGGCATGGGCACCATCACCACGAGCACCCCGACGTCAACCGCCATGACGAGAGCATTCGCGCCTTTTGCATCACCCGCGAGAAGCCGATCTCGTGGACGGCGTTTTCGGGCTGGCTCGATGCGCTGGCGTCGATGCGGGGCGCCGATTTGCTGCGGGTAAAGGCGATCGTCGCGATCGAGGACCGGCCCGGCCAGCCGGTGGTGCTGCACGGGGTGCAGCATCTGTTTCACCCGCCGGTGCTGCTTCCCGAATGGCCGAGCGAGGATCACCGCACCCGCATCGTCTTTATCACCCGCGACCTGCCGCAGGAGACGATCGAGAAGAGCCTCGCCGCCTTCGCCGACGCCGACGAGCCGGCAAATTTGGCGCCGTTACCCGATTCCTCTTGATTGTCATCCCGGAAGTTAGGCAAGCCCCGGCTCCGCCGGGGTGCGAGCCTTGCTATCCGGGACCCATGAACGCCGTCGCCGCCAAGCTCGCGTGAGCCGGTGTTATGGTTCCGGTTTCGCTGCTGCGCAGCGCCCCGGAATGACAAATGAAGATCAATCCACATCCGGAAACTTTGGCGCGACGATGCAATGGTCGAGGATGTTGCGCCCGCCATTGGGCAGCCGGCGGGCCTTGGAAAAGCGCTCGTGCACCTGGGTGATGGTTTCGGCGCGGCGGGCTTCGCCGGTCGGCACGTACTGGATCAGGTTGTCGCGAAACCCGCGCCGGGTGACGTAGAAGCAGTCGAGCCCCAGGGCGCGCGCCGCCTCGGCCTGGGCCTCGGCCATGGGTTTGACCTTTTTGTTGGTGGCGAAATCGGCCCAGTTGGTGGCGAGGCACCCGCCCGGCGCCAGCGCATCGAGGCAGCGCGTCCAGAACGCCGCGTCGAATTCGGCCGGCCCGCCCGAATTGTAGAGGTCGACCAGGATCACATCGAATTGCTGGGTCGTGCCGGCGAGGTAGCGCTGAGCGGTGTCGAGCACGACCGGCTGGCCGAGGTAGAACCAGCGCTTGGCGATGCCGACCACGGTCTCGTCGCAATCCACCAGGGTCGTGGCGCATTCCGGCAGGTAGGCGCGGACAAACCGCCACATCGCCGCGCCGCCGACTCCCAGCAGCAGCGCGTTGATCGGCCGCGCGACATAGCCGAACGCCAGCGACATCAGCCGCTCGTAATGAAAGACCAGCTGCGCCGGGTAGAGCAGATCCATGCTCGACTGCTCGGTCACCTGATCCTGGCCGCCGAACCAGCCGGACAGCACCTTCTCGAACGAGACGCCGAACGAGCCGAGGGTGCGGTAGTGCCGCGCGCCGCGGTCGAAATCGATCACGAACAACGCGGCGCCAAAGGTCGGCGACGGCCGCAAGGCGCGGATGCGCGCGTCGCTGCCGAAATATTCGTGGATCAGGCGCCGCTGGCGCTCTTCGTCCGGAGCTTTGGCCATTTGTCGATACAGGCGCAATTCCGCCGCTCTTGCCAAGCCTTTGTTGCAGGCGGGCGATTTGCCCGCGGAAACCACCGGTTGTGCCGCATCTGCGGCGAAACGGCAATTCTGGGAGAACGAATCGGAATTTACTATTCGCCGGTTTGCGCTGGCTGCGTGACTACGGAGATGAGCCGAACAATCGCGCGTCCCACCGGACCGGTTGATGAAGACCGTATGTTATCCGAGGAAATTCGGGGTGGCCCGGATTGATCAGGACGTTGTTGTCGACGCGGGCGACCACGCTGGGCACGATCAGGATCAGGGAGCGCAACGCGAATTGCCAAGCCTCACCATAGGCTTTCGATATTACCGCCGCAGGGCTATCCCAACCTGACGCATGCGCTGGGCTAAAGGTCTCGTAGGAAACTCCACCCGGTATCGTGATCTCGATGTAATGTTGGTTTTCGGGCAATTCTCCACTGCCTTGGGCCAGCTTTTCCAATAATGCCGTGGAATAATATTCGCTGGTATAGATCACCGGGCTGGCCGGGGTATTCCAGCGCCCCGGAAAAAGTGTCGAACCTGTCGCATCGAAGATGGCGTAGAGGCCGGCCGGATCACCGATCCGATAGCACCGAAGGACGCGGTCGAGGATTTGGGGCGGCGCCATAGGCAGTCCGGTAGCCTCCGTGCCCGAAGCGCAGCCGGCTGCGCTTTACAGGGCCGTGCCGTGCAGCAGTCCGCCCAGGATAGATTTCACGAGTTCGGCGCCGAGTTCCGACCCCAGCGCGACATCGATGGGAAGCCGATCCTCCAACAGCATGTGGGGTCGAAACAGAAAACGACGGGCCTTGTCATCATCCTTCCACACCTCCCGCGCAAAGCCCCATATGTTGGCGAGACGCGCCAAGCGGGCGCCTTCCTCTGCGGTAAGGCGATTGCTGTGTTGGCGCCGCGCCAAGGACGAGCGCGGCACGACGCGATAGCGGAAATTGCGGTCGCCCGGCGCGACCTGCTGCGCGACACGGTCGAGCGACGAGACCGGAAGCCCCTCGCCGATCCGCTCTACCAACCGCAACGGCGCCATTGAGCGGCCTTCCCCAATTCCCAACATGCCGGCAAGGTCAACCACGACATTCTCCTCACTTGGAACAAAAATATGTCCCATTTGATCGCATAGTCAAGTTGCGGTCGAACGTGTTTGTCGCGCATGGCCGGCCCCTGTATCGTCCGCCGCGATGAGCACATTCCGTTTCGATCCGATCGATCTCCCGCCCGAATGCGAGGCGCTACGCCGCGAGGTGCGCGGCTTTATCGCCGACGAGCTGGGCGCCGGGCTGTGGCGGCCGAACAGCGATTTCGGCTCCCACCGCTCCGCCGAATTCAGCCGCCGGCTGGGCGCGCGCGGCTGGATCGGCATGACCTGGCCCCAGCGCTACGGCGGCGGGGAACGCAGCTTTCTCGAACGCTATGTCGTCACCGAAGAGCTGCTCGCGGCGGGCGCGCCGGTCGGCTCGCACTGGATCGCCGACCGCCAGAGCGGGCCGCTGCTGCTGCGCTTCGGCACCGCGGAGCAGCGCGAGGAATTTCTGCCCGGCATTACCCGCGGGGAAATCTTTTTCAGCATCGGCATGAGCGAGCCGGACAGCGGCTCCGACCTCGCCTCGATCCGCACTCGGGCGGCGCCGGTCGAGGGTGGGTATGAGGTCACCGGCGCCAAGATCTGGACCAGCTATGCGCACGAATCGCACTACGCCATCACCCTGGTGCGCACCGGCGAGGCCGGGGCCAATCGCCATCAGGGCCTGACCCAGCTGATCCTCGACCTGAAGGCGCCGGGGGTGGCGATCCGGCCGGTCGTCAACCTTGCCGGCGAGCACGATTTCAACGAGGTCGCGCTCGACCATGTATTCGTGGCGAAGGACCGGCTGGTCGGCGCCGAGGGCGACGGCTGGACCCAGGTGACCAGCGAGCTGGCGTTCGAGCGCAGCGGGCCGGAACGGTTTTTATCGTCGCATCAGGTGCTGCGCGGGCTGGTGGGCCGGGCCGGGGCCGACCCCGAGCCGCAACTCGCCGAAACCTTGGGACGGCTTGCGGCGAATTTGTGGACCTTACGGCGCATGTCGTTGTCGGTGGCCGGGATGCTGCAGGCCGGCGAGACCCCGAACCTCGAAGCCGCGTTGGTCAAGGATCTGGGGAACGCCTATGAAGGCGAGGTGCCGGAGGCAGCGCGGCTGGCGATGCCCGGAGGGCGGCGCGGCGACCGCGACGATGCCGAGCTGGCGCTCGCCGAGGCGATGCTGCACGCGCCGTCCTGGACCTTGCGCGGCGGCACCACCGAAATCCTCCGCGGCATCATCGCCCGCGGGCTCGGGCTCAGATGACGGGGCTCTGCTAATGGCCGACACGATCCTCTACGACAGCGCGATGCGGCTGTTCGGCGATCATGTCATCCCGGCGGTGCTCCAGGAGGCCGGCGAGGGGCTGTGGCCTGGCGCGCTGTGGCAGGCGGTCGACGAGGCCGGCTATCTCGACGTGCTGCTCGACGGCCAAGGAAATTTGCCGGCGAACATGGTCGAGGCGGCGACCATCCTGCGCGCCGCGGGCCACCATGCCGCGCCGATCCCGTTGGCCGAGACAATGCTGGCGCGGTTCCTCTGCGCCGCCGCGCAGTTGCCGGCGCCCGACGGGGTTCTGAGCGTCGCCCCGGTCGAGCCCGGCGACCGGCTGATCCTCGGCGGCGGCGCGGTCACCGGTAATGCCGGTCATGTCCCGTGGGGGCTGGAGGCGGAGGCGATCGTCGTCATCGGCGACGGCGATCTGGCGCTGGTGTCGGGCGGCGCGCTCGGCTGGGATGCCGGCGACAACCTCGCCAACGAGCCGCGCGACCATCTGAGCGCCCCCACGGGACAAGCCCGTGGGCTAAAGGCCCACGGCGCCCGCGGCGAAACGCGGGCGCTGCCCGCCGGCGTCGATGCCGGCGCGGTGCTGCGGCTGGGGGCGCTGATGCGGGCGGCGCAGATGGCGGGTGCGATGGAGGCGGCGCTCGACCTCTCGGCCCGCTACGCCAACGAGCGCGTCCAGTTCGGCCGGCCGATCGGCAAGTTCCAGGCGATCCAGCAGCGGTTGGCGGTGCTCGCCGAGCATACCGCCTCGACCCTGGTCGCGGTCGAGAACGCAGCGCGCGCGGTCGCCGAAGGCCGCCCCTCGGCCGAATTTGCCTGTATGGCAGCGAAAATCCGCGCCGGCGAGGCGGCCGGCAAGGTCGCCGACATCGCCCATCAGGTGCACGGCGCCATGGGCTTCACCGAGGAATATCCGCTGCACTATCTGACCCGGCGGCTGTGGTCGTGGCGCGACGAGTTCGGCAACGAAGCCTATTGGGCGCGCGAGCTCGGCCGGCAGATTGCATCGGCCGGCGCCGACGGCCTGTGGCCGCTGATCACCGTGCCTTAAGCGCCGCCGCCCCTACTCCCGCAGCAATCTGCGCATAACGGTCGCGCAACACTGCGAGCCCGGCCGGATCGTGATTCAATAAAGCAAGTGCGCTGCTGATCGCCCGGCTCGGCAACAAGTCGCCCGCTTCATACTTCTGAAAAGCGCGGGACCCGCCGCCAATCATTATCCCGGCTTCCTCCTGACTTAACTGAAGTTTCTTTCGGATACGGCGGATTTCGGAAGGCTCCAGCAGTTTTTCTGCTCTCGCTTTCAAAAGGTTTAGTTTTCGGTCGGATACCCGCAAATCTTTGCCGGTATGGATGCCCTCCGTCGAGGAGTCGGAATACCATCCAGGCATGTCAAATGTTACAGACTTGCCTTTATAGGTAAGCGTTATCGGTCGCGCATCCCGATGCATCGGGGCGCCCGTTTCCGGGCATACGGGATTAGTCATCGTCCTTCTCCTTGAAGGAAAGCAGTAAAAACTCCGAGATGACTTCGGTGGTGAATTTAAGGTAAAGCAGGCCGGCTGATGAGGGTACGTGATAGACGTCTTGCCAAATCCGATGATCGGCATAAGAGGTCATCGACTTATAAAAATGACGCCGCTGCATTGTATGGATGATTTCAACAATGTCGGTTCGATCAAATCCCAGAGAGGCCGCATCTCTTAAGGCCGTCGTCGTGACGTTGAGCCTCTCTGGAACAGAAAACGCCGTTTTGAAGGCATTGAGATCATAGGTCGGCTTGCGCTTCTCGGCCACACACAACGATACACCATAGTGGTGTAAATTCAAACCCCCGTCTGGCTCGGCAATTGCTTTAAGATCGCCGCCAATGTGCGCGGGGAGAAACCAATGTCGCAGCATCATGTCGTGTCGTGCCGGCCGGAGCATTGCCATTGGGGCTTCTTCGATGCGGCGCTAAAGCCGGTGGTCAGCATCGCGTCGGGCGATACGGTGCAGGTCGACTGCGTCTCGGGCGGGCCGGACATCCTGCCCAAGGGCGACAATTGGGAAATCCTTGCCGACCACCTGGCGATCCATGCCGGGCTCGACAAGGGTACCGGCGCGCACATCCTCACGGGGCCGGTATCGGTCGCGGGCGCCGCGCCCGGCGACGTGCTGCAGGTCGACATCCTCAACATCGATTGCCGGCAGAACTGGGGCTATACCCGTATCCGCCCGCATGCCGGGACGCTGCCCGAGGACGTCCCGATCCGCAAGGTGCTGCACAGCGGCATCGACCGTCAGCGCGGGGTTTGCACCCTGCCGTGGGGCGCCGAGATCGACCTTGCGCCGTTCTTTGGGGTGATGGGGGTGGCGCCGCCGCCGGTCTACGGCATGTGCACCTCGATCGTGCCGCGCGAGTTCGGCGGCAACATGGATCTGAAGGAACTGACCACCGGCACGACCCTCTTTCTGCCGGTGTTCGTGCCGGGCGCGAATTTCTCGTGCGGCGACGGGCACGGGGTGCAGGGCGACGGCGAGGTCTGCGTGACCGCGCTGGAAACCGCGCTCAGCGGCACGTTCCGGCTGACCGTGCGCAAGGATTTGCAGTTCGACTTGCCGCGCGCCGAGACGCCGACCCACCACATCACGATGGCGTTCAACGAAGACCTCGACGATGCGGCGAAGGACGCGCTGCGTCAGATGATCAAGCTGATCGGCGAGCGCATGGGCCTCGAGGCCGCGGAGGCCTATATGTTCTCGAGCCTCGCAGTCGATATGCGGGTGACCCAGTTGGTCGACGGCAACAAGGGCATCCACGCAATGCTGCCAAAACGGTATGCGGAGCGGGTGAGAGCTGTTTAGGCCTGTTGTCGTGTAGGGCGGGTGAAACCCGCCAATGCGTTAACCATGTGGCGGCGGGTTGCGCGTTGCTCCACCCGCCCTACGGTGCCGCCGGGATGGCTCGCCCGTTTGGTGGCTGAGCGGTCGAATTAGAAAGCAAGCACCGGATAGAGAGCGCGCGGCATATGCCGCATCTTCCTCGCATGACGATGCCGAGGAGCACGACGATGTTGGACCAAGAGAAATGCTGGGCGGCAGTGATCGCCCATGATGCAAGCCAGGACGGGCAATGGGTCTATTCGGTCAAGACGACCGGGGTCTATTGCCGGCCGGGCTGCGCCTCGCGCCAGCCGCTGCGCAAGAACGCTGCGTTCTACGCGACCAATGCCGAGGCCGAAGCCGCGGGCTTCCGCCCGTGCAAGCGCTGCCGTCCGCACGAAGGCTCCCAGGCCCAGCGCCACGTCGCCGCGGTCGAGCGCGCCTGCGCCCTCATTCGCGCGAGCGACAGCTTGCCGAGCCTCGACGAGCTGGCGAGCGCCGGCGGGATCAGCCGCTATCACTTCCACCGCGTATTCAAGCAGATCACCGGCGCCACCCCGCGCGAATGGGGCAAGGTGCACCGGCTGGAGCGCTTTGGCGACCGGCTCGACGCCGGCGACAACGTGGCCGAAGCGGTCTATGCCGCCGGGTTTGGGGCCAGCTCGCGCGCCTACGAGGCGGCGCCATCGGGGCTTGGGATGACCCCGGGGGTGCGGCGTCATGGCGGGCGGGGCGAGACCATCCGCTTCACGTGCGTGCGGACCGCGCTCGGCTGGGCGCTGATCGCGGCGACCGAACGCGGCATCTGCATGACCGCGCTCGGCGACGACAAGGCGCCGCTCGAAGCCGACCTCAAGCGCCGGTTTCCGGCGGCCGATCTGGCGGCGGCCGACGACAAACTGGCGCGCTGGGCCGAGCGGATCGTCCGCTTCATCACCGCGCCGGGCGAGCAGCCCGATTTGCCGCTCGACATCCGCGGCACCGCGTTCCAGGCGCGGGTATGGCGGGCGCTGCAGAAGGTGCCGCCCGGCCGCACCTCGACCTATACCGAGATCGCCGAGGCGCTGGGTCAGCCGAAAGCGGTGCGCGCCGTCGCCGCCGCCTGCGCCGCCAACAAGCTGGCGCTGCTGGTGCCGTGCCACCGCATCGTGCGGCGCGACGGCGACCTCGCCGGCTATCGCTGGGGCATCGAGCGCAAGCGCGCGCTGCTCGCCGCCGAGCACGAAGCTGCGGCGACCGAGGCGGCGGCGGAGTAGCGGCGGGTCTCGCCCCACTGCTCGCATTTCACGCTCCCCGGCGAAAGCCGGGACCCACCTATCCCCTATCGGGATATCTCAAGAGTGGGCTCCGGCTTTCGCCGGGGCGCGGCAAGGAACAACAAGCGATGTCCAAAAAAATCGGCATGGCCGAAACCGACCTCACCGCCGTCTTCGAGCGCGACGGGTATGCCGTGCTGCCGGGATTGGTGAGCGCTGAAAACTGCAGTGCGTTGGTAGCTCTTTACGACGACCGCGAGGCGTTTCGCAGCCGGGTCGTCATGGCGCGGCACGGGTTCGGGCAGGGCGAATACAAATACCTCGCCTATCCGCTGCCGCCGATGGTCGAGACGTTGCGGCAGCGCCTCTATCGCGTGGTCGCGCCGGTCGCCAACCGCTGGCAGGGCCGGCTGGGGGTAAAGGCATTATTCCCCGACACGCTCGACGCCTACCTCGCGCGCTGCCACGCGGCCGGGCAGCAGCGGCCGACCCCGCTGATCCTCAAATACGGGCCGGGCGACTATAACTGCCTGCACCAGGACCTCTACGGCGAGCTGGCGTTCCCGATCCAGGCGACGGTACTACTGTCGCGGCCGGGCGAGGATTTCGCCGGCGGCGAGTTCCTGCTGATCGAGCAGCGCCCGCGCCGCCAGTCAACGGGCGAGGTCGTGCCGCTCAAGCAAGGCGACGCGGTGCTGTTCCCGGTCAACCACCGCCCGGTCGCCGGCGCCCGCGGGTTCTACCGGGTGACGATGCGCCACGGGGTCAGCCGGGTGCGTTCCGGCAGCCGGCTCACGCTCGGCGTCATCTTCCACGACGCGACATAGGTGCGAATGGCGGAAAACCACCGTCCAGCTAAAAAAGCCCGGCTTTTGCCTATCGACCAGATTGCGTCTTGCTCGCCGAATTCGCCTCTATTCCAGCAAGCCGGGCCGAGGCATTTACGCTCAGTCTTTATAGGAAGGATCGAGCCGGTCGGCGAGACGCAGACAGGCCGACCAATCCTTGCCGCCCTTCAAGAAATTGCCGGCTTCCCTGAATTGGCTGTGCGCGTATTCGCAGGCTTCCTTGCTGGGGATCGTGTAATTGCCTTCGCCCGCCGCCAGCGCCGCGATTTGTCCCTGACACGCCATTTCGAGCCAGTGATGATTGACGACGCATCCGGCGACGCTTTCGCCGCAGACCAGGACACCATGATTGCGCAGGATCATAAAAGAGCCGCCGTCGAGATCGCGTATCAGCTTCGGCGTCATGTCGTGGTCGAATTCGAAGCCTTCGAATTCGTGATATTTCATTTCTCCATAAAATCGCAGCGCATGCTGATTGATCGGCAGCAAGCCGAATTGGTGCGCCGCGACGCCCATGCCGTTCACCGTATGGGTATGCAGTGTCGCATTCAGATCCGGGCGGCCTTTGAGCAGACCGGCATGGATGATCAGGGCGCCGCCCTTGACCGTCTTTACATCGGTGTCCGTCAGAACGTTGCCGTCGAAATCGACCTTCAACAGCGAGGACGCCGTCACCTCGCAAAACATCCAGTCGGTGCGCTTGATCAGCATTTGATCCGGTTTTCCCGGCACCCGAAGTCCGAAATGATTGTAGGTCAGGTCGTTGACGCCGTAATGCGCCAGCACGCGGTGACCGGCCGCGAGCTCGACGCGGGCCGCCCATTCCTCGGCGCTGACTTGATCGCGAACGGATTTGCTCTCGGCGACGAGCTGAACGGCCATGACGCGATCTCTCCAAGCGGTGGCGAGTAGCAGGCTTTAGGCGAAATTATTACGGTAGGCGAATTCTAGGCGGCGCCTGTGCGGTTTTCTACCCGACAGCTACACCTGAGAAGCGCATGAAAACCCCGGCCATCATAGCTCCCGAAGCGCTCGATTTCGCCCGGCTGATCCGCGCCGGCGAGACGGTAGGCTGGGCCGAGGCGACGGCGGAGCCGGTGTTCCTCACCCGCTTGCTCGATGCCCAGGCGGAGCGCTGTCCGCCGTTCCGGGTGTTTTTCGCGCTGACCTTCAGCGACGCCTTTGCCGCCGGCCACCCCAACATCACCGTCACCGCGCTGGGCGGGGCCAGCGCGGGGCGGCGGTTTTTCGCCGACAGCGCCGCCAACGTCGTGCCGGCCAATATTTCCGATGTCAGTGCTCTGGTCGCCGGCGGCCGCCTGCCGATCGATGTTGTGCTGCTGCAGGTCAGCGGCCCGGACGAAACCGGGCGGTACAATGCCGGGCTCGGCGTCGAGCATCTGCACGCGGCGATCGGCGGGGCGCGGCTGGTCATCGCCCAGGTCAACCCGGAATTGCCGTGGACCCACGGCGACACCGCGATTGAGCCGGGGGTGATCGATATCCTGGTCCCGGCCGCAGAGGGGCCGATCGAGCTGCCGGCGCGCCCGGCGGGGCCGGTCGACCGCGCCATCGCCGACCACGTCGCCCGGCTGATTCCCGATCGCGCCACAATCGAGCTTGGCCTCGGCGCGATCCCGGAGGCGGTAACCCGTGCGCTCGGCGGCAAACGAGGGCTCGGGGTCCATTCGGGCGCGGTCGGGGATGGGATCGCCGATCTGATGGCGGCCGGCATCGTCGACAACCGGCACAAGGAGATCGATTCGGCGGTCACCGTGGCGACGATGCTGATGGGAACGCACCGGCTCTACCGCTTGGCCGACCGCAACCCGGCGATCCACATCCGCGCGACGTCGTACACGCATGACGCGCTGGTGCTCGGCAATTTCCGCCGCTTTGTCGCGATCAACGGCGCGCTCGAGGTCGACCTCACCGGTCAGGTCAACGCCGAGACCGCGAACGGAAGGCATATCGGCCTGGTCGGCGGACAGATGGATTTCATCCGCGCCGCCAACCGCGCCGCCGAGGGGCGGTCGATCATCGCGCTGCAATCGACCAGTCGCGATCGTACCCGCTCGCGCATCGTCGCAAGCCTCGCCGACGGCGTCGTCACCACGCCGCGCGCCGAGGCCGATTTGGTCGTCACGGAACACGGCGTTGCCGAATTGCGCGGCCGCACCCTTGGCGAGCGCGCCCGCGCGCTGGTAGCGGTCGCCGATCCGGCCTTCCGCGCCGAATTGGAACGGGCGAGCGACCGGCTGGTGTGAGAGGATTGAATATAAGGGCTGCCGGCTCTGCCGGCCCCTCACCCCGGCCCTCTCCCCGTGGCCACGGGGAGAGGGAGTGCGCCGGCGTCCAAGCCCCTCGCCCCGCGAACGCGGGAAGAGGGAGGGGCCCAGCCGAAGGGACGGGAGGGTGAGGGGCTAGCGCTGTCGGCGCAAACCGGCGAAATGTATTCGCAGGTCGATGCCCTTACGCTTCGAGAACGATCTTGCCGGCGTACTGGCGCGACAGCAGGGCGGCCATCGCCGCGCCGGCTTCGGCCAAGGGAAAAACCCTGGCGACCAGGGGCTTGAGCCGGCCGGCCTCCCACCAGCGCAGCAATTCGGCGAGGTTGCGGCTGATCAGGGCGGGGTCGCGCTCGGCTTGCGCGCCCCAGACGACGCCGACGACCGAGATGTTCTTGACCAGGATCAGATTGGCCGGCACCGCCTGGATGCGGCCGGCGGCAAAGCCGATGACCAGCATCCGCGCCTCCCAGTTGACCGCGCGCAGCGCCTGGTCGAACGCGTCGCCGCCGACCGGGTCGTAGACGACGTCGGCACCTCGACCGTCGGTCAGCGCGCGCACCCGGTCGCGGATGCTTTCCGCTTTGTAATCGATCAGCTCGTCGGCGCCGCGCGAGCGCGCCACCGCCAGCTTTTCCGTGCCGCCCGCCGCGGCGATGACCCGCGCGCCCATCGCCTTGCCGATCTCGACCGCGGTCAGCCCGACCCCGCCGGCGGCGCCGAGCACGAGCAGCGTCTCGCCCGGCTGCAGACGGCCGCGATGGGTCAGCGCGAAATGCGAGGTGCCGTAGGCCACCGGAAAGGCGGCGGCGGTGACGAAATCCATTCGGTCGGGGATCGGCACCACCGCGGCGGCGTCGAGCACGATCTCCTCGGCATAGCCGCCGCCGTTGCGCAGCACCGCCAGCACCCGCTGCCCGGCCCGCAAGCCGGCGACCGCGCCGCCGGTCTCGACAACCTCGCCGGCGGCTTCGAGCCCGGGGGTGAAGGGGAACGGCGGCTTCACCTGATAGCTGCCGCCGACCATTAGGCTGTCGGCGAAATTGACCCCGGCGGCGCGCACCCGGATGCGCACCTGATGCGGCCGGAGGCGCGGGCTCTCGGCCTCTTCGAGCCGCAGCACATCGGGAGCGCCCCACTCCCGGCAACGGATCGCCTTCATCCCGTGCTCCTTCTCACACCTGTCGCGCACGCCGACGATATCGCAAAACGGCCGCCAGCGGTCGGTTGCGATCCACCTGCTCGCGGGTCTCGTGTACGGTAGGGCCGTCATCGAGCTGGAGCCCGTAATGGAAATCCGTCTCGCCCGGCATGGCCGGCATGTCGCCATCGTCACCATCGACAACCAGCCGCGCCTCAACGCCATGACGCGGCAGATGCTGGCCGAGCTCGGACGCCTGTGGGACGAGCTGGAGCGCGACGGCGATTGCCGCTGCATCATATTGACCGGCGCCGGCGAGCGCGCTTTTACCGTCGGCGCCGATGTCAGCGGCGACCTGTCGGCCGGGCCGGAGGTGGCGCGGACGGTCAACCACGCGCTGCTGAAGAACGACGCCTATTCGAAACCGATCGTCGCCGCGGTCAACGGCGACTGCGTCGGCGGCGGCCTCGAGTTGATGCTTTCGACCGACATCCGCGCCGCTGTGCCCGAGGCGCGCTTTGGCCTGACCGAGGTCAAGTGGTCGATCTATCCGTTCGGCGGCTCGACCATCAAGTTGATCCAGCAGATCGGTTACGTTCACGCGATGGATTTGCTGCTGACGGCGCGGTTGATCGATGCCGAGCGGGCCGCGCGGCTCGACCTGGTGAACCGCCTCGTGCCGCGGGCCGAGCTGATGGGATGGGCAATCGAGACCGCGGAGATGATCGCGGCGAACAGCCCGTCGGCGGTGCAGGCGGTCAAGCGGCAGATCAGCGCCACCGTCGCCGACCATGCGCTGACCCGCGAGGCCCTGGAGCAGCAGCTCGGCGACGAGGTGCGGGCCAGCCCGCATTTCGCCGAGGGCATCGCTGCGTTCCGCGAGAAACGCCGGCCTCGTTATGAATGAGGGCGTGGCATGAGCGACAACCCGCGCGCACGCCCGGCCAGCGTCACGCTCGGCGACCTGGTCGACGAAATAGCGGCCGCAACACCCGGCGCCGAGGCCGTCGTGTTTTGCGACGAGCGCCTCGACTATGCCGGCCTTAAGGCGCGGGCGGACGCGTTCGCCCGGGCGCTGCTCGCCGTCGGCGTCCGGCATGGGGACCGGGTCGCGCTGCTGGTCACCAACCGGACCGAATGGATCGTCGCCGCGTTCGCGGCGGCCAAAATCGGCGCCATCACCGCCGCCATCAGCACGTTCTCGACGCCGCGCGAACTTGCCTGGGCGCTCGAGCACTCGGGGGCGGCGGTTTTGATCGCGCTCGATGCTTTTCGCGGCCGGCGCTTCCTCGACGCGCTGCGCGATCTTTGCCCGGAGCTCGACGGATCGGCGCCCGATGCTCTGCGGGCCGCCCGGCTGCCGGCTTTGCGCACCATTGTGGCGGTCGCCGGCAGCGCGCCCACGGGGGTCTTCGCTCTGCCCGAGTTCCTGGCGCACGCCGCATCGGTCGATGCCGCGGCGCTCGCCGCCGCGCAGCGGGCGGTGAGGCCGGAGGACATCTGCTACATCCTCTACACCTCGGGCTCCACCGCCGCGCCCAAAGGCGTGACCCTGGCGCACGGGCCCGTCATCGCCAACGGCTTCGACATCGGCGAACGCATGCACCTGAGCGCGGCTGATCGCGTATGGCTCGCGGTGCCGTTGTTCTGGTCGTTCGGCTCGGCCAACGCCTTGCCGGCGATCGTGACGCATGGCGGCTGCATGGTGCTGCAGGAGAGTTTCGAGGCGGGCGAGGCGCTAGCGCTGATCGAGCGCGAGCGCTGCAGCGTCTATTACGGCATGGGCAACATGGCGCGCGCCCTGCGGGAGCACGAGGGTCATCCCGGACGGCGTTTGGGGGCGATGCGGACGGGTCTTACCATCGGGCCGCCCGAGGACATCGCCATGACCATCGAAGCGCTGGGGGCGGCGGAACTCTGCAATGTCTACGGGTCCACGGAGACCTACGGCAATTGCGCCGTGACCGATGCCCATGACCCGCTGCCGCTGCGATTGCACGGCCAAGGTCTGCCGCTGCCGGGCATGACGATCCGCGCCGTCGACCTGGTGACCGGGCATCCGTTATCCCAAGGGGAGATCGGCGAGCTCGCCGTCGGCGGCTACGTCACGCCGGGTTATTACCGGGCGCCGGAGCTCGATGCCGAGGCGTTCGACCGGGACGGCTATTTTCTGACCGGCGATCTCGGCTCGGTCGAGGCGGACGGGCGCATCCGGTTTCGCGGGCGGCTGAAGGAGATGATCAAGACCGGCGGCGTCAACGTCGCGCCGCTAGAGGTCGAGCAAGTCCTGCTGCAGCATCCCGACATCGTGCAGGCCTATGTCGTCGGCGTACCGGATCGGTCTAAGGGTGAGACCGTCGCCGCGGCGGTCGAGCTGCGTGCCGGGGCGACAGCCGACGCCGCGTCGATCGCCGCGTTCTGCCGCGAGCGGCTGGCAAGCTACAAGGTGCCGGCGAGGCTCGCGTTTCGCACGGCGGCACAGCTCCCGCGCACGCCGACCGGCAAGATCCATAAGCCCAGCCTGGCCGAGGAGTTGGCCGCGAACACCGACGCGTAACACGGGCCGATGATTTTATCGCCGCGGTCCCTCGCGGCGTTTTTGATCCTTTGCCGAATCGCGCTCCGATACGAGTTGCGGCACCGTCAAAGCCGATTTGTTTACCGACTTCGCTTGCTTCGGTTTTTTGACTTCTCGGTTGGACCGTTTCTGGCCTTTTGCCATGAGTAGCGTCCTTATGGTGATTGTTCCCGACGCCGGGATGGTTGGTATCCCGCGGCCGCTTCCGAGCGCGGCAGTTAGCGTTGATCGATCGCTAAGGGCAGGCTCGGAAACTACTCAGCCCCAACCCTCGGCAAAGGAAATAAGTCCACGTCGGCGCCCAATAGGCCTCTGACGGGGTGAATTCTAGAGCAGCCTCCATTCAGCTTGAAGCGATCGTGCCGGCCCCCTCCCAGCCGCTCCGCGGCTCTCCCTCCCCCGTGGCCACGGGGGAGGGTTGGGGTGGGGGCCGCCACCGCGCGTCAACTTGATCCGATCGTGCCCTAGGCGCTCAAATACCCCGTATCGTTCCACAGCTTGAGCACCGGCTCCTGCATGTTGTGCTCGTAGCTAAGGGCGCTGAGGCTGGTGGTGCTGAGCATCAGATAGCGGCCGCCCGCGGCGCCAAACCCCAGCCAGGTCCCGGCGAGAGCGCGCAGGAAGTGGCCGCTGGAAAAGCACAGCACGTCGCCGTCGACCTCGCGCAGCTTGGCGATCAGGCGCTGCGCCCGCGCGGTGACCTGGTCGACGCTCTCGCCGCCGGGGGCGCCGTGGTCGAACAGCTGCCAATCGGGGCGGTCCTTGTGGATGTCGTGGGTCTTGATGCCTTCGTAATCGCCGTAATTCCACTCTACGAGGTCGGGCACGATCTCGGCCTGGCCGGCGAACCCGGCCAGCTCACAGGTGCGCCGGGCGCGCTGCAGCGGGCTGGAGAACACCTTGGCGAAGCTCATCCCTTTGAGCCGCGGCGCCAGCTTCCTCGCCAGCTCCTCGCCATGCGGGGTCAGCGGCAGATCGGTCAGCCCGGTATGCTGACCCGAAAGGCTCCACTCGGTTTCGCCGTGCCGGGCCAGGTAGATCGTCGGGTGCGGCATGACCTCGCCTCATCGATGAAAATTGCGCGATCATCCTGTGACAGCGCGCCGCAGCGGCGTCAACCCAAAGGCGGCGCCCGGTGTATGATCGCGCGCCCCGACCGAAGGAACCAAGATGAGCGATGATCTTCCCACCGCCGCCCGCGTGTCCGACCCCGGCATCCGCGCGCTCTACCGGCTGGAGAACCGCTGGCAGGCCTGGCTCGATGTCGAAGCCGCCTTGGCCAAGGCGCAGGCCGAGCTCGGCATCATCCCCAGGGAAGCTGCCGACGCCATCGTCAAAGCGGCGCATTACGAGCTGATGGACCGCGCCCGGCTCGACGAGGGCTTTGCGCGCACCGGGCACACCATCGTGCCGCTGGTGTGGGAGCTGTCGCGCGTCGTCGGCGAGCCGCATGGCGGCTGGGTGCATTGGGGCGCGACGACGCAGAACATCACCCAAACCGGCGACCTGCTGGTGCTGCGCCAGGCGCATGGCATCTTCTTGCGCCTGATCGCCGATGCGCTCGACGCGGCGGCCGCTCTCGCCGAGCGCGGTGCCGAGATGCCGATCCCCGGCCGCACCCACGGCCAGCACGCGGTGCCGGCGACCTTTGGCTACAAGGTCGCGGTCTGGGTCGACGAGCTGATCCGCCATGTCGAGCGCTTCCGCCAGGCGGCGCCGCGGATTTTCGTGGCGATGCTGGGCGGCGGCGCCGGCACCTTCGCCTCGCTCGGCAAGAATGGGCCGCCGGTGCAGGCCGGGATCGGCAAGGCATTGGGCTTCGGCACGATGAATGTGCCGTCGCGGGTGATCCTCGACCACCTCGCCGAGAACATCTGCCTCCTGGGCATGCTGGCGGC
Source organism: Alphaproteobacteria bacterium (assembly GCA_038228485.1). Lineage (GTDB taxonomy): Bacteria > Pseudomonadota > Alphaproteobacteria > ATCC43930 > CGMCC-115725 > DATARH01. The sequence continues at coordinate 694 of JBBRPG010000049.1, read as the reverse complement.
GACCTGCGGCCAGATCGGCCGCGAGATCTATACGCTGATGAAGACCGAATTCGGCGAGGTCGAAGAGCCGGTGCCGCCCGGCACGGTCGGCAGCTCGACCATGCCGCAAAAGCGCAACCCCAAATTGTGCCAGGACATCATCGCCGCTGCGGCGGAAATCCGCTCGATCGTGCCGTTCGCACTGGAGGCGATGCAGACCGAGCACGAGGCCGACCGCACCACCAGCCTGATGATGGATTCGGCCGAATCGCGCGCCTGCATCGCCACCGGCGACATGCTGACCCGGCTGGTCGCGATCTTCCGCGGGCTGAAGCTCGATCCGGCGCGGATGCGCGCCAACCTCGACCTCGGCGGCGGGCTGATCATGGCCGAGGCGGTGATGCTCGACCTCGGCGCCGCGATCGGCCGCCAGCACGCGCACGACGTCGTCTACGACGCGGCGATGGAGGCAGCGGTCGAGAACAAATCGTTCGGCGATTTGCTCGCCGCTGATCCACGCGTGACCGCGCATCTCGACAAGGCGGCGATCGGCAAGCTGCTCGACCCAACCGCCTATACCGGCCTCTGCGCCGACATGGCCCGCGACGCCGCGAGCCGGGCGCGGGCGACGGCAAGGGAGATCAGGGCGGCCTGAACTAAAGCCCGTTCGCGCGCGGATGCGCGGGATGCGAAAAAGATCAGGCTCAAGGTATTG
>JBBRPG010000048.1:0-23368 GCA_038228485.1 Alphaproteobacteria bacterium | reverse complement strand
GTCAAAAACCAACCGTCTTCCCATCAATACAAATAAGACCCGCCGTTGACGTGGAGGGTGTGGCCGGTGACGAAACCGGCCTCGTCGGCGGCGAGGAACAGGGCGGCGCGGGCGATGTCCTCGGGCTGGGCGATGCGGCCCAAGGGGTTGGCGGCGGCCATCTCGGCGACCTCGGCCTCGCTGCTGCCGTAGCGCGGCTGGGCGGTGTCGGTGAGGCCGGGAGCGATGGCGTTGACCCGGATGCGGTGCGGCGCCAGCTCCAGCGCCATCTGCTTGGTCATCGCCACGACCCCGCCTTTGCTGGCGACATAATGCACCCCGCGCGGCGAGCCGCGGAAGGCCGCGCCCGAGGCCAGGTTGACGATTGCGCCCTGGCGGCCGCCGGCGATCATCGCCTTGGCCGCGGCCTGGGCGCAGAACACCGCGCCCTTGAGGTTGACGTCGTGGACGAAATCCCAGTCGCTTTCCTGCATGTCGAGGAAGTCGACCCGCGGGAACACCCCGGCATTGTTGACGAGGATGTCGATGCCGCCGAACTCGGCGACGACCGCGTCGACCATCTCACGCACCTCGCCGAGCCGGGCCATGTCGGCCTGGATCGTCACCGCGCGCCGGTTGCGCCCGATCACCGCGACCGCGACCGCATGCGCGGCCGCCTCGTCGTCGAGCCAGTTGACGGCGACATCGGCGCCGGCCTCGGCGAACGCCACCGCGATGCCGCGACCGATCCCCTGCTGCGCCCCGGTGACCAGCGCCACCTTGCCTTCGAGCTGCATCGTCCCCTCCCCTAGTGCCGCGGCAGACCGCCGTCGAGCTTGCCCATCGCCGCCCTCGCTCGATTGCCGGTCACCCATCGCCATGCTATCCGGAGCGGGATCGCCGTCCAACAAATGCAGGCGAGAGCAGAACGTTGGAGCACGGAATGCGGGCGGTGGATGTTGCCTTGGCGATCGCCGCACTGATAACGGGCCTGATCGCGGCCTGGCATTGGTACAAAGCAAGCCGAATACTACCCGGGCTGGACCCAACCGGGCGAACCCGGCCCGAGCGAACCGGCCGCCCCTCATCTGCAGCAGAGGGGATGGACCTCGGCCACGATCGACGCGTTTCACGAAGCTGCCGCGCTGAACAAGACGGCGTCGTTTTGGACTGCCGGTTCGGTGGCGTTTGGCGCGGCATCCGCGATCGTCGGTGCGCTAGCCGGTTGACATCAAGACAAGGAAGCGATGCCGCGTCTGGGCAAAAGATTAACGAATTAAGCTACCGGCCGTATCTCGAGTAGAGAAGACGGGAGTAGTCCACAGAATTTCTCCCCGATATAGAGAAATTCCGCTATATTCGACCGCAGGAGTGCTGGATACGACTTGCGTCGGGGGGCGCAATCCAGCGCTGAGACCGCATCGAGGGTCGGCGGCGGTCGGGAGATTTGATGCGGCGGATCGCATGCCGAAGCCTATTTGCCGTTAGCTTAGCCGTGTTGATGACGGCGGGCACGGGGCTGGCCGTGCGGGCGCAGAACACGGTCGCGCCCGCGGACAAGACCGCGCTAAAGCCGGCCAAGCCGGCCGCTTCCGCCGCCGCGAAACCGGCTCAGCCGGCGGTTAAGACCCCGGCCAAGGCCACAGAAAAAAAGCCCGACCCGGCACATCCGCCGGGCAAGGTCGCGGCGCGCCCGGCCACGCCGAAGCCGGACGAAAAGAAGCTCGCGGCAAAGCCGAAAACACCGGCCGCGCCGGTGAAGGCCGTCGCCTCGGCGGAGACGGCGCAGACCGCGTCCTATACGATCACCACCACCCGCAACGGCGTCACCACCACGCGCACGGTCGCGGTTCCGGAGACGGGGCCCGCGGCTGCCAAGACCGCGCCGCTCGCCAACGCTCCGGCGCCGGCCCCGGCCCTGCCGCCGGCCAAAACCGCCGCCACGCCCGTCAATCCGCCGGCCGCCGGTGGTATTGCGCGGGCCGTGGCGCTGCCGACAATGGCGGTCGCTGCGCCGGACCCGAAGCAGGCCGGGCGCGCCGCCGGCTTTGTCGCAGGGTTCCTCGCCGAGGCGTTCCGCATCGCCCGCGCGCCCGGCGCCACGCCGCTGCAGCGCCGGGCGCAGCTCGCCGATCTATTCGGGGCCAAGATGGACGTCAGCCGCATGGCGGTGTCGACCACCGCCAGCGTGCTCAACACGACCTCCGCCGACTTCCAGCGCCGCTTCCGCACGATCCTCATCAGCTATTTGGTGGAGACCTATTACCCGCGCCTCGAGCTGGCTTCGGACCCGGCGGTCACGGTCGACAGCAAGGCAGCGGCGGCCCTGCCTGACGGGACCCAAGTGGTGTTGACGACCTTTACCAAGCCGGGCTGGGGCGAGCAGACGGTCAAGTGGCAGCTCGCCGCCGCGACCGACGGGTTCCGCATCGTCGACATCTACAGCTCCGGCGCCAGCCTGGTGCAGATGGAACGCGACACCTTTGTCTCGGTGATGCGCGACGGCGGCCTGCCCGAGCTGATGGCCAAGCTCGACGCGCGCACCAAGGCGCTGGCGAGCGCCGCACCTTAGGCGTCTCGCCGTCCCATCCAAAGGCAGTGTGGCTTACCGCTGTTCTTCGAGTTGCCGCACACGTTCGCGCAGCCTGGAGTGCTGCGAATGGATCGCGCGCACCTCCTCCAGCAGCAGACGCCCATGGCTGTTGTCCATCCGCTGCACGATGGCGGTGAGGACGTGCATGTCGTCGCGCAAGCTGGCGACCTCGCCGGTCAGACGCTGCAGCGCCTGACCGATATACGCCAGGTCGATAACCGGATCGGGTCGCTCATCACTCAATGGCTGCCTCCTGCCATAAGCGATAGATACTCATACCGAAGGCGAACGCCAAGTCTCGCAACTACTCGGCGATGCCGAGCAGCTTCGCGGCGGTGCCGCCGAGGATGGCGATCTTGTCGGCGTCGGTGATGTCCGGGATCGACAGGATGTGGTCGACCGGGGCGGTGTTCCACGGGAACGGGTAGTCGGTGCCCATCACCACGTTCTCGACCCCCATCTCATGGATGAGGTGCCGCACGGCCTCGCCGGTGAACATGATCGTATCGGCCAGGATCTGGCCGTTGCGCAGGTATTCGGTCGGCTTCAGCTTCGGCGGCGTGCCGACCCGGTTCGGGAAGACCTTGAGCACCGCATCCGAGCGGTTGGCGTAGGACGGCAGGAAGCCTGCGCCGTGCGCGGCGCAGATCTTGAGGCCGGGGAAGCGGTCGAGCGTGCCCTCGAAGATCAGATGCGATAGCGCGATCGTGGTTTCGAGCGGATTGCCGATGGTGTTGGTGAGGAGGCCGTTGCCGTTGAGGCGGCCGCTCGGCTCCAGCTCGCGGGTGCCGAGCGGGTGCATGAACACCAGCACCCCGAGCTCCTCGCATTTCTGCCAGAACGGATGGAATTTCGGGTCGGCGAGGTCCTGGCCCGCGCACGAGCCGGCAACGCCGACGCCGCGGAAGCCCATGGTTTTTACAGCGTGCTCGATCTGCTGCGCCGCGAGGTCGGGAAATTGCAGCGCCGCGGTGGCGAAACCAACAAAGCGGTCGGGGTTGCCGGCGCAGAACTGGGCGAGGGTCTCGTTCTGAACCTTGATCAACTGCTCGGCGGCGTCGCGCTCGGCGCGATACCAGAACGGGTTGATCGACAGCGCCTCGACATCGACCCCGGACTTGTCCATGTGGGCGAGCCGGGTGCCGACATCCGACCACAACAGCGCTGGCGCCTCGAGCGGATGGTTGATGATCTTCGCCGCGTCGGGGACGATGCAATGGGCGTGGACGTCGACGGTCTTGATGCGCCTGCCGGCGATCACGACCTCCCAGCGCTTGGCGTGCGCGTGGCCGTGCGCATGCCCGGAGCCGCCGCCGGAGCTGGCGCTCGCGCCGGCGGAAATCTCGCAGCCGGTGAAAACGAGGCCGCCGGACATTTCGGGGCTGATCGGCATGGGGTTCCTCCCTATTGGATAAAGCGACATTGCGACGTTGGCGCGGAACGTACTCGGGCTTGACGTTGGCGGCCAAACCGAATCTGCTTCCGTTCGTCATACCGGCGCGCGCCCGATGCTTTCGGGCCGGCCACGACCGAGGAGGGAGCGGAAATGGCGTTTGAAATCGGGCATGTCCATCTGAAGTGCGCCGACCCCAAGCAGACCGCGGACTATTACATCAACAATTTCGGCGGCAAGCTGCTGGCCGAAATTCCCGGCCGCGGCTTCCGCGTCGACCTGCACGGGCTGCAGCTCAACATCACCATCAAGATCGACAGCCAGAACCACGAGCAGAATTTCGGCATCGAGCACCTCGCGGTGCAGACCGACGACTATGCCGGGACGATGGCGACCGTCCGCAAGAACGGGGTCAAGGTGCTCGAGGAGATGAACAGCAACGGGCGCCACGTTGCGTTTTTGGAGGCGCCGGACGGGGCGCAGATGGAAGTGATCGAGAAGGTGTAAACCCAATCGGCCACGTGGCGGCGAAAGGCCATTTCATGAAATGGCTTCGGGTCGTGTGCACGGCCGCGCTGGCCGCGTGCATCGTCGCGTCGCTGCCATTTGCCGCCGTCCGCGCGGATGATGAGACAGATCCCGTCTTCGGCATCAAAATTCCTGTCGGGTACCGCGACTGGAAGCTGGTCTCCGTGGCCCACGAGGAAGGCAAGTTCGACGATTTGCGCGCCATTCTCGGCAACGACATTGCGATCAGCGCCTACCGGGAGGGAAAGCAGGAATTCCCCGACGGGGCAATCATCGCCCGGCTTGCCTGGGCCTACACGCCATCGGAGGAAAACAACAAGGTCTTCGGCCAGCGTCAATCTTTTGTCGCAGGGCCGCCCAAGGAGGGCGTCCAGTTTATGGTCAAGGACTCAAAAAAATTCGCCTCGACCGGCAACTGGGGATTTGCCCAGTTCAACGATGGCAAACCGGCCGACGCGGCGGTCATCAAGGCATGCTTCCCGTGTCACGCGCCCGCAAAGGGACACGATTTTGTCTTTACGCGCTACGCGCCATAACGCCGAAACCGAGCGAAAACACCCTCCCGGCCGCTCGGACGTCCTCACGCTGCCGTTCGCAGGAATTCGAGCAGCAGCTCCGTGACCTTCTCCGCCTGTTCCTGTTGCACCCAATGGCCGGCGCCGTCGAGGAGGTGCACGCCGGTCATGCGGGTGCAGGTCGTGCCGTTCATCCGTTCGACCGCGCCGGGGCGCTGGTAGACGCCCCAATCGCTCTTGCCGGAGATGAAGATCGACGGCTGGTCGATGGTGCGGCCGGAGAACAGCTGCAGCTCGCTCTCGAACATGCCGCTTGAGCGCGAACGGTACCAGTTGAGCCCGCCCTGGAAGCCGTTTCTCCCGTACTCGCCGGCATAAACCGCCAGTTCGCGGTCGGGCAGCCATTGGTTGACGGCGATCTCGGCCGGCGACGGCATCTCCTTGGCGACGGCGGTCGGCATGTCGTCGGCGAGGTCCATGATGTAGTAGGTCGGCATCTTGGCGAGCTCGGGTGCGGTCCAGCCGGCGAGCTCGTGCGGCTGGTTGGCTTTCCAGTCGGCGCTCTTGTGGTGGTAGTAGGCGCGCAGGAAATCGTGGACGCCCTGCTTGCAATGCCACATCGCGGCGTTGGCCGGGCGGGTCGAGTACCACCATTGATAATGCTTGCGCGGGCGCGGCAGGGCGGCGAGCGCCTCGTGGATCGTCGGGCTGGCCGGCACTTCGGGCGGCTTGCCGTCGGTGGCGAACGGCAGCGGCGGCGGCCCGTCGAACGGCGCGCTCATAAGCGCCAGCGAGCGGAACACGTCCGACCGCACCAGCGCGCACCAGGCCGCGACCGAGGCGCCGAAATCGTGGCCGACCACCGCCGCCGTCTCGCGGTAGCCGAGCGCGGCGACCAGGCCCAGCGCGTCGCGTACCGGGTTGAGCGGGTGAAACGGACGCAAATCGTCGTCGTAATTGGCGCTCCAGCCGATGGTGCGGCCGTAGCCGCGCAGATCGGGGGCGACGACGTGGAACCCCGCCTCGGCGAGCGGCCCCATCACCTTGCGCCAGGAATAGGCGAGCTCCGGAAACCCGTGCAGCAGCAGGATGCAGGACCGGCCGGAGGTCTCGAACCCGGCTTCGAGGATGTGCACCCGCAGCCCGTTGATCCGCTCGACAAAACGCGAGCGGATGCCGGGCGGCAGCACGGCGGCGTCCAACGGCGGAAGTTCGATCATGGCGTTCCTCCTCGGCACGGCCGAACCTTCGCCGAATTCTCCGGCTGCGTCATCCCCGCTTGGCCGGCAATCTCCAGGGCCCTGCGAGGCGATATCCGCACAGGCCTCAATCGAAGCGCGATTACTTATATATATGTTCAATCTGTGGCCGCACAGCTGCCAGACGGGAGGAACCAATTGATTATTATTTCGTTTCCCCCACGAACTACTTTGGAGAAAGCACATGAAAGCACAAATCCTGATGGCCGGCGCGATGCTGGCCGCGGTCGCGTCGCCGGCATTCGCCGACAGCTACTGGGTCGTCCAGGGGCCCGACCACCACTGCTCGATCGTCGACAAGCGGCCGGTGACCAAGGAAACGACGGTGGTCAGCCCGGACGGCACCACCTATACCACCCGCACCGAAGCCGAGACCGGGATGAAGTCCATCAAGGTCTGCGAGTAGTCCCGACACGCACAAGAACGCCCTCCGCCCGCACAAGCGGACGGGGGGCGTTTTTGCGTTCGCGTGCTGCCGTGGCGGCGGCTCGCATCAACTGCCGAACGCGCGGCCTTGCTCACCGTCGCCGCGTGTTTGGCGACGAAATCCCAGTCGATCTCAACCCCGAAGCCGGGCTTGTCGCCGATGATCAGCTGCCCGTCGTGCAGATGCGGGTGCTCCTGGAACAAGCCGTAATGCAGCGAGTCGGTGTCGGGGCCGCCATGCGACTCGACCCCGAATGTGCAGCGCGGCATCGCCAGCACCGGATGCCCGTGCAGCTCGGGCGCGGTGTGCGGCGCGAGGATGGCGCCGTGTTGCTCGGCGAGCTGGGCGACGCGCAGCACCTCGGTGAAGCCCCCGGCGCGGGTCGAAAAAGACCGCGATGAAGTTCAAGTATCGAGAGAAAAAGAACCACGGACGCATCGCCTCAGAAATATTTAGAAACACATAGGAGCCGCCTTAACTGGCGGCTCCTGTGTGGAGGGAATAAGGGGCGGGATACCGCGTTATCGAGCGTTGCTACTTGATTGGAGAGAAAAAATGAACGCCAAGATTGCGTTAGCCGGTATGCTTGTTCTCGGATACGTACTTCCCGCGGCAGCAGCCGATAGCTACTACATCGTGCGCGACCCCGATGCGAAGAAGTGCTCGATCGTGAGCGAGAAGCCGGTCAGCACCAAAGTCACCGTCGTGAATCCGGACGGCACCACCTACACGACTCGGACGGAAGCCGAGACCGCAATGAAGAAGGTCAAGGTCTGCACCGACAGCTAAAGAAGCCTCGAAGATCGGCCTCGACCGTCTTGATCGAGGCCGATGAGGCTAGCCTGTCGCCGCTATCTCGCTCTTGTGAGCAAAGTGCGCAACGATACCGGGTAGGTCGCGACCGAGGCGATCTTGGTCATGGGCGGCTCCGCAGGGATGGCGCTCCGGTATAGGCGAACGGAGCGGCGACAGCCACGCCAAGCTGCGGTTGAACGCAATGAGCCGACCACTCGAGAGTGGCCGGCTCTACCCGATTTTAGCGCCGATGCAGAGGGCGGATGGCGTTGCCGTTACCGCCGGCGGTCGTGGTCGCGGCGGTCGAAGCCGCCGCCCAACGCGCCGCCAAGCAGCACCCCGCCGACAAAAGCCGCCCCCGGATCGTATGCCGGGGCATAATAAGGGGCCGGGGCCGGGTAATAGCCCCCGTAGGGATAGGGCTGCGGCGCGGCGGCGGCGGAAAGGCAACGCGCGCCATAATCGGCCGCCATCTGATTATACTCGGGCGACCCCGGACCCAGCGTCTGATAGGCGCCCATCACGCGATTGTAATAACCGGCGCAGCCCTCCTGGGCCGAGGCGGACACCGCCCCACCCACGATGCAAAGCGCGGCGGCGGCAAGGGCGATCGCTGGCTGTTTCAAGAACACGAATTTTCTCCGTACTACGCGTCGGATTATATGAAGTGCTGGAAGGTCATTTGTAAGATGGCGCGATCAATTATTTGGTTCATTTTTGCAAGAATTTATGTCTGTCGACCGAGGCCGAGAGCGGCGATCAGCGCTGCCGCGGCCAGGCGAAGCTGATCTCGTGCCCGTCCGGATCGGTGATGTGAAAGAAGCGCTCGCCCCACTCGGCGTCGCGCGGCGCCGACGGCGGATAGCCGGCGGCGACCAAGCGCTCGTAGAGGCCGTCGATGTCGCTTCCGTAAAAGATCGCCCGGCCCCACCACGACCATTGCTTGTCGGCGGGCTGGGCGATCAGGTTGAGAAACCCGCCGCCGGCGCGAAAGCTGGTGAACCCCGCGCTCTCGCCGCCGTACAGCATTTCGAACCCGGCCGCGCGGTAGAACCGCACCGCGGCGGCCATGTCGTGCGTCGCCAGGGTGATCGCGCTGATTGCGGTGATCATTTTCTCAGCCCGTCATTGCGAGCGCAGCGAAGCAATCTCGCTCCGCAGGAGACTTCTCCGCACGAGATTGCTTCGTCGCCTCGCGGCTCCTCGCAATGACAGGGTTGTGTTGTTCAGAACACCACCACGCTGCGGATCGCCTCGCCGCGTTTGAGGGCGGCGAAGCCGTCGTTTATCTCGTCGAGGACGATGCGGCGGGTGATGAGCTGGTCGAGCTTTAGCCGCCCGTCGAGATAGGCGCGGGCCAGCATCGGGAAGTCGCGCGCCGGACGGGCGCCGCCATAGCTCGAGCGGCGGATGCGCTTTTCGCCCATCAGCGCGCCCCAACGGAAGCCGACTTCCGCGGTCACATCGGTCTTGCCGAGCCAGATCACCTCGCCGCCGGGCCGCACCGCCTCGACGCTGAGGCCGAAGCCCGTGGGGCTGCCGGCGGCTTCGAGCACGACATCGACGCCACGCCCGCCGGTCTTCGCTTTGGCCACGGCGACGACATCCTCGCGCCCGGCGTTGATGCGCGAGGTGGCGCCGAGCTCCTCGGCCAGCGCCAGCTTGGCGTCGTCGAGAGCGACGGCGATGATCTCGCCGGCCCCGGCGAGCCGCGCGCCCTGCACCGCCGACAACCCGACCGCGCCGCAGCCGATCACCAGCGCGGTGCCGCCGTACTCGATCGCCGCGACGTTGAGCGCGGCGCCGACCCCGGTCATCACCCCGCAGCCGATCAGGCAAGCGCGGTCGAACGGCAGCTCCTTGGGCATGACGATCGCCTGGTGGTCGGCGACGATGGCGTATTCCGCGAACGCGCCGAGGAACATCAGCTGCTTGAGGTCGCCGCCGGCTCCCAGCTGGAGGCGGCTCTCGCCGTCGAAGGCGGCGGCCTTGGGGCTGTGGGCAAGGTAGGTCTCGCACAGGATCGGCAGGTCGCGGTCGCAGTAGAAGCAATGGCCGCAATGCGGGTTCCACGACAAGACGACAGGGTCGCCGACAGCAACCCCATGCGCCTCGGGGCCGACCTCTTCGACCACGCCGGCGGCCTCGTGGCCGAGCACGATCGGCATCGGATAGCGCAGCGACCCCTCGATGACTTCGAGGTCGGTGTGGCACAGCCCGGCCGCCTTGATGCGCACCAGCACGTCGTTGCGTTTGAGCGGGCCGGCGGTGACGGTCTCGACGGCGAGCGGGGTCTGCGGCGCGTGCAGCACCGCGGCTTTGAATATGAGGCTCATTTCCCTCTCCGCCCATTGGGGGGAGAGGGAGGGGCCCATTCGCGCAGCGATGGGAGGGTGAGGTGGGCAAGCTCCGGTGGAATCCCCCACCTCACCCCGACCCTCTCCGCCCCCGGGGGCGGAGAGGGAGTTTACTTTGCGGCCGCACATTATTCCGTGCCGCTATTCGGTGCCGTTTAGACCGGGCGCTCGCCTTCGATGGTGACGCGGTGCATGACGCGGCGCTGGCCGTGGTAGTCGTTGATCGCGTTGTGCTGGACGCAGCGATTGTCCCAGAACGCGATTGAACCCTTCTCCCAGCGGAAGCGGCAGGTGAACTCGGGGCGCACCGCGTGGCTGTAGAGGTAGTTGAGCAGCGGCGCGCTTTCCTCCTCGCTCATGTCCTGGAAGCGGGTGGTGAAGCCGCCGTGGACATAAAGGCACTTGCGGCCGCTCTCGACATGGGTGCGCACCACCGGGTGATCGGCTTCCGCGTGGGCGTCTTCGGTGAAACGGATGCCCATCGAGGTCTTGCTGTTGTCGACCGCGCGCGGCGCGTAGAGCCCGTACGACTTTCGCGCGCTGTGCATCGCCCGCATCTCGCCGAGCAGCGACTTCAACCCGTCCGACAAGGTCTCATAGGCAAGGTATTGATTGGCAAACATGGTGTCGCCGCCATGGGTGGGCACCTCATGGGCGTAGAGCACCGAACCGAGCGCCGGCTTTTCGAGATAGCTGACGTCGCTGTGCCAGCCGCCGCCGAAATTGCGCAGTTCGTCGGCTTCCTTGCGGACTTCGAGGATCGCCTCGTTGTCTGCCATGCCGTCGACGAAATCGTGGATCTGCAGGTCGCCGAAACGCCGGCCGAAGGCGAGGTGCTGGTCGGGGGTCAGCTTCTGGTCGCGGAAGAAAATCACGCAATTGTCGACCAAGGCTTGGCGGATTTCGCCGACCACGCCGTCGTCGAGCTGTTGCGACAGGTCGACGCCGGAGATTTCCGCGCCGAGCGCCCCCGAAATCTTGTTCACCGAGATCGTGCGGTAGGTCATGGCGAGCCTCGCGAACGCATCGTTGCCTGCAAGCTACAGGGTGACATGTTGCCCGCCGCCGTGCCAGCCTGAGTGTGGCGAAAGGCTTCGTCACGGAGCGAAAGATGATCGACGCGGCAATCGTCGGGCTCGGCCGCTGGGGCCGCACCCTGGTCGAGGCGGTGCAGGGCAAGAGCGACAAAATCCGCTTTACCCGCGCGGTCAGCCGCGACCCGGCGCAGCACCGCGAGTTCCTGGAGGCGCAGCATCTGCTCGCCGGCAGCGACTTTACCGAGATGCTGGCCGACCGCTCGGTCAAGGCGGTGGTGCTGGCGACCCCGCACACAAGGCATGTCGACGAGGTCGTCGCGGCCGCGGGCGCCGGCAAGGCGGTGTTCTGCGAAAAGCCACTGGCGCTGACCAAGGACGGCACCGCGCGGGCGGTCGGGGCGTGCCGCGACGCCGGGGTGGCGCTCGGCATCGGCACCGACAAGCGCTATTTCCCGGCGATCGCCGAGGCGATCCGGCTGGTCGACAGCGGCGAACTGGGCAAGCTGCTGCATGTCGAGGGCAATTTCTCCAACGAGGTCGCGGCCGGGTTCGCCGCATGGCGCGGCTCGTTCGAGGAGACCCCGGCCGGCGGCATGACCGGCACCGGCATCCATGTGCTCGACGCGCTCGTGAGCATGGCCGGGCCGGTGCGCCGGGTGCACGCGCAGCTATTGTCGCAAAAGCCGCGCAGCTATTGTCGCAAAAGCCGGGGCCGGACCCGTGGGACAGCCTTTCGGTGTTGCTGGAATTCGCCTCGGGGGCCGGCGGCACCCTCGCGGCGGTGCGCTCGACCCCGAATTTCCTGCGGGTGCACGCGTTCGGGAGAACCGGCTCGGTCGAGGCGGTCAGCCGCAGCGACATCATCATCCGCAAGAGCGGCGCCGAGCCGATCCGGCAAAAGCTCTACGGCGAGGACTCGGTGCGGCTCAATCTGGAGGCGTTCGCCGACGCGGTCGTCGGGGTCGCACCCTACCCGATCCCGCCGGAGCAGATCGCAAATGTCACCAACACCTTTGTCGCCGTCGCCGACGCGGTGCGCACCGGCGTGGTGAGCCAGGACGTTTAGAGCTCCGCTCAATAAGTTGTCGAGGACCGGCGCAGGATGTCATGCACCAGCACGCAGCGGCGCTCGGCGTCGAGTTCGAAGACGATGCGCCACGAACCAATGCGCCGGCGCAACAGTCCCTCGTGCTGCCCTCGCAATGCGGTGATGTCGCCGCCGAATGGGTCTTCCTTCATGCCGTCGAGGGCGGCATTGATCCGCTGCCGGTCCCGCGCCGGCATCGAACGGAAAGATCGCTCGGCCGACCTAGCGAGACGTAAGTCCCAACTCACGCTGCAGATCGTCCAGACGCACAAAGTTGCCGCGCGCAAATTCCGCGCGGCCACGCGCCGCCGCTGCCGCCTCGTCGGGGCCGGCGCTGTCGACCGGGATCACGCGCCCGGCATCGAGATAGCGGCGCAGCGCCTCGCGGATCAGTTCGGAGCGCGAGCGATGCTCGCGCCGCGCGACGCTGTCGATTTCCGGCAGCATCTCCGCCGGGAGGCTGACCGAGATCATCTTTGCCGGCATGATCCGCTCCGTAAGAACCCTATATGGTCTATATAATACCTAAGCAAAAGCGATCCCGTCAAAAAGGCAGCTAGCGATGACTGAAACCCTGCCCTATGGCGCGTGGAAGTCGCCGATCACCTCCGACCTGATCGTTGCCGAGACGATCGGGCTCGGCGGCGTGGTGGTCGACAGCGACGACATCTACTGGAGCGAGAGCCGGCCCGGCGAGGGCGGCCGCAACGTGCTGGTGCGCCGGCTCAAGGACGGCGGACGCGAGGATGTGACCCCGGCGCCGTTCAACGTGCGCACCCGGGTACATGAATACGGCGGCGGGGCGGTGACGGTGCATCGGGGCACGGTCTGGTTCAGCAATTTCGCCGACCAGCGGCTGTACCGGCTGGCGGCGAGCGCGGCGCCGGCGCCGCTGACCCCGGAAGCCGCCGGCGGCGCGAGTTGGCGCTATGCCGATGGCGTGGTCGATGAGGCCCGGCGGCGGTGGATTGGGGTGCGCGAGGCGCATGCCGGCGAAAAGGTCGACAACGCGGTCGTCGCCGTCGATCCGGCGCAGCCGGGGCCCGGCCGGGTGCTGGCCGAGGGATGCGATTTCTATGCCGCGCCGCGTCTGTCGCCGGACGGGCAGCGGCTGTGCTGGATCAGCTGGAACCACCCCAACATGCCGTGGGTCGGCACCGAATTATGGGTTGCCGAAATCGCCGCCGATGGCGGGCTCGCCGACCGGCGCAAGATCGCCGGCGGCGAAGCGGAGTCGATCTGTCAGCCGCTGTGGTCGCCGGATGGGGCGCTGTATTTTATCTCCGACCGCAGCGGGTGGTGGAACCTCTACTGCTGCGATGCCGGCGGCGACGGCGCGATCCATCCGCTGTGTCCGCGCGAGGCCGAGTTCGCCGGGGCGCAATGGGCGTTCGGCCAGTCGAGCTACGCCTTTCTCGGCCCCGGCCGCATCGTCTGCACCTACGGCGCGGGCGGGCGCACGGTGCTGGCCCGGCTCGACGTCGCCAGCGGAAAGCTGACCCCGCTCGACCTGCCCTACAGCGAGTTCGGGTCGGTGAAGACATGCGCCGGCAAGATCGTCTGCGGCGCCGGTTCGCCGACCGGGCCGGGGGCGATCGTCACCATCGATCCCGACACCGGCGCGGTGGAAGTGCTGCGGCAATCCTCGGCCGCGGCGGCCGACCCCCAGCTGCAGCGCTATTTCACCGCGGCGCAGCATGTCGAATTCCCGACCGCAGGCGGCCTCACCGCCTATGCCAATTACTACGCGCCGCACAACCCCGACTTCACCGCGCCCGCCGGCGAAAAGCCGCCGCTGGTGGTGAAATGCCATGGCGGCCCGACCTCGTCGGCCTCGTCGAGCCTGAGCCTCGGCATCCAGTATTGGACCAGCCGCGGCATCGCCGTGATCGATGTCGATTACGGCGGCAGCACCGGGTATGGCCGGGCCTATCGCGAGCGGCTGCAGAGCGCGTGGGGCGTCGTCGATGTCGACGATTGCGTCAACGCCGCCCGCCACGTCTGCGCGCAAGGCCTGGCCGATGCCGAGCGCGCGGTCATTACCGGCGGCAGCGCTGGCGGCTATACAGTATTGGCGGCGCTGGCCGGGCGCGATTTCTTCAAAGGCGGCGCCAGTTATTACGGGGTCAGCGATGTCGCGGCGCTGGCCCGCGACACCCATAAATTCGAGAGCCGCTATCTCGACTGGCTGATCGGCCCCTATCCCGAACGCGCCGATCTCTATGCCGAGCGTTCGCCGCTGACCCATGCCGCGGGGCTGAACAGCCCAGTGATCTTCTTTCAGGGCGCCGAAGACCGGGTGGTGCCGCCCAACCAGACCGAGATGATGGTCGAGGCGCTGCGCCGCCGCGGCATCCCCTGCGGCTATTTGTTGTTCGCCGGCGAGCAGCACGGCTTTCGTCGGGCCGAGAACATCAAGCGCGCGCTCGACGCCGAATTGTATTTCTATGCCGAGCTGGTGTTTCGCACCCGGCTTAGCTTTTAGAGGGGGTCATCTTTTAAACGGGGGCATCGACTCGCGTTTAGATTAAAAACATCTGATGCATTTCTGCATCGCAACGATAGTATGCGCGCAGTCTCGGCCGGTTCCGGCAGGACGTTTGCCGGAACGACCGGCCCCGATAATTGGGAGGATGCATGAGTAACAAGATGACCCGGCGCGGCGTGCTGAAATCAGCCGCCGTCGTGGCGGCGTCGAGCGCGCTGCCGCTGCCCTTCACCCACGGCGCGTATGCCGCGGGCAGCGTGTCGGTGGCTTTCTGGGACCATTGGGTTCCCGGCGCCAACGACGCGATGACCAAGCTGTGCAACGAGTGGGGGGCGAAGGAAAAGGTCGAAGTCAAGATCGACTACGTCACCAGCCAGGGCGACAAGCTGATGATCACGTCAGCGGCCGAGGCGCAGGCGAAGTCCGGTCACGACATGATTACCTTGCCGAGCTGGTACGGGCCGGCCCATACCGCCGAGCTCGAAAACTCGGACGACGTCTGGGCCGAGCTGATCAAGCGTCACGGCCCGACCACCGCATCGATGACCTATGTCGGCAAGCAGGACGGCCACTGGATCGCCCCGCCGGCGATCCCCAACACGCTGACCCTGCCCTCGGTCGGACGCATCGACATCTTCAAGGAAACCGTCGGCCTCGACCTGACCAAGATGTATCCCGACAAAGGCGGCACGCCGGATAAGGAACTGGTCGACAAGTGGACCTGGGATTTCTTCCTGCAAGCGGCGGAGAAATGCTTCAAGGCGGGTCATCCATTCGGTCTGCCCATCGGTCAGACCGGCGACAGCGCCAACTGGATCGGCGCGATCTTCAACGCCTACGGCGCCGAGCTGGCCGACAAGGACGGCAACATCACCGTCAAGTCCGACCCGGTGAAACAGGTGCTCGATTACTTCAAGCGGCTGACGGCGTTCCTGCCGCCCGAAGTCTATGCCTGGGACGATTCGAGCAACAACAAGGCGCTGATTTCGGGTCAGGCGGCACTGATCTTCAACCCGCCCTCGGCGTGGGCGGTTGCGGTGCGCGATGCGCCGAAGGTCGCCGAGCAGTGCTGGCATTTCTCGTCGCCGAAGGGGCCGAAGGGACGCTTCGATCCGGCGCAGCCGGCGTTCTGGGGCATCTGGAACTTCTCGAAGAACAAGGCCGCGGCGAAGAGCCTGGCGCTGTATCTTTGGGAGACCGACTCGGTCAAGCAACTCGTCGCCGCCAGCAAGGGCTACGACATCCCCTGCTTCGGCTCGCTGCGCAACTTCGACACCTGGGCCAACGAGGGCCCGCCCAAAGGCGGCATCTGGAACTACCCGCCGCGTGGCGATGTGATCGAGTCGGTATCCGGCTCGCCGGCGCCGGCCCGCATCGCCAACCAGATCTTCGCGCAGGCGACGATGGCCAAGATGATCACCCAGCACACCCAGCAGAACAAGACCGCAGACCAGGCGATCGCCTGGGCGACGAGCGAGCTGGAAGGCTTCAGCCGGAGCTAGGCGCCGCCATTCCGGCGGGGGCGTTCCCCGCCGGTTGCGATGCGGCAGCGCGGGGCTTCCCGAACGGGAGGCTCCGCGCTTTTTCTTTCGGCCGATTATCGCCGATCCGGATCGGCGCGACGCGGCGGCATCGCCTAAAAGGTGATGCATTTTTGCAGCGGCGCGATAGTATTCCGCACCATCAAGGGGCACCGCAGCCCCGAATAGTACGCCGGTTCAACCGGTCGAGACCGAACAGGGAGGATGCCATGACCCGGATTCCGCTTACCCGTCGAACCATGCTCAAGACCGCCGTGGCCGCGGCGGCCACGACGTCGCTGACCGCGCCGTTCGTGCACGGCGCCTTTGCCGCCGGCAAGTTGAGCGTCGGCTTTTGGGACCATTGGGTTCCCGGCGCCAACGACACGCTGACCAAGCTGTGCAACGAGTGGGCGGCCAAGGAAAAGGTCGAGATCAAGATCGACTACATCACCTCGCAGGGCGACAAGCTGCTGCTGACCGGCGCGGCCGAGTCGCAGGCCAAGTCGGGCCACGACCTGTTGACCTTCCTCGCCTGGGCGGCGGCGGCGCAGACCGACAATCTCGAACCGATCGACGACGTCATGGAGCCGTTGATAAAGGTCAATGGCAAGATCAGCCCCGGCATCGAATACGTCGCCAAGCAGAACGGCCATTGGATCGCCATGCCGGCCTGCGTCGGCAGCCCGACCCTGCCGTCCGCCGCGCGCATCGACATGTTCAAGGACATCGTCGGGATCGATATCCAGAAGATGTATCCGGCCGGCGCCCCGCCCGATAAGGAGCTGTCCGACAAATGGACCTGGGACTTCTTCCTGCAGGCCTCGGAGAAGCTGGCCAAGGCCGGGCATCCGATGGGGGTCGGTTTCGGCGTCACCAACGACTCGGTCGCCTGGGTCGACCCGGTGATGCGCAGCCACGGCGCCGCGCTGGTCGACAAGGACGGCAACATCACCGTCAAGTCCGACGCGATGAAGCAGGTGCTCGAATGGTTCCAAAAGCTGGTCCCGCTGACCCCGAAGGACGGGTTCGCCTGGGACGACGCCTCGAACAACAAGTACCTGATCTCGGGTGAAGGACCGCTGATCTTCAACCCGCCCTCGGCCTGGGCGGTGGCGGTGCGCGACGCGCCCAAGGTCGGCGAGCAGATCTGGCACTTCCCGACGCCGAAGGGCCCGCAAGGGCGTTTCGAGCCGGCGGTGCCGTTCTTCTGGGGGACCTGGAAGTTCTCGCAGAACAAGGCGGCGGCGAAGAGCCTGCTCACCTTCCTGTGCCAGAAGGATTCGGTCGGGCAGACCGTGGCGGCCAGCCGCGGCTATGACATCCCGCCGTTCGAGGGGCTGCACGACTACAAGACCTGGGCCGAGGAAGGTCCGCCCAAGGGCGGGCTCTACAACTACGTGCCGCGCGGCGATGTCGAGATGGTGATCCCCTATTCGCCGGCGCCGGCGCGCATCGCCAATCAGATCTATGCCCAGGCGACCGCGACCAAGATGATCGCGCAATGCACGACGCAGGGTAAAACCGTGCAGCAGGCGATCGACTGGGCGGCGACGGAGCTCGAAGGCTTCAGCCGGAGCTGATGCATGAGCAATCAAGCCGAGCGATAGAAATTCCCCTCCCCGGGTTTGACCGGGGGTCCACGTCTTCATCGGCACGCGATCGCATCAGAAGACGTGGATGGCCGGGTCAAGCCGGGCCAAGGGCAAGTATTAAAGCGATTTAATCTGATCCGATGATGCACTAGCTACAGCGACCCAGCGGTTCGGATGGAAAGGCGGGCCTCCCACGGGGGCCCGCGCTTTTTTTGTGCCGGTTCTCCCGCTATGGTGCCGGCGCGCCTTTCGCACCACGGAGCCCTTATGCCGATTATTCCCGAAGTGGCGGACAGCCTCGACGAGCTGACACAGCTCCGCCATGACATCCACGCCCACCCCGAGCTCGGCTTCGAGGAAGAGCGCACCGCCGAGATCGTCGCGCAGAAGCTCAAGGAATATGGCTGCGAGGTGCACCGCGGCCTGGCCACTACCGGGGTGGTCGGCACGATCCGCAAGGGCAACTCGCTGCGCGCGATCGGCTTGCGCGCCGACATGGACTGCCTGCCGATGCAGGAATTGAACGGGTTTGCCCACCGCTCGACCCATGACGGCAAGATGCACGCCTGCGGCCATGACGGGCATACGACGATGCTGCTGGGGGCGGCCAAGTACCTGGCGAAGACCCGCAACTTCGACGGCACCGTGCATTTCATCTTCCAGCCGGGCGAAGAAGGCCACGGCGGCGGCCGGGTCATGGTCGAGCAGGGCCTGTTCGAGAAATTCCCGTGCGACGCGGTGTTCGCGATGCACAACCGGCCGGGCATGCCGGTCGGCAACATGGGGACGCGGCCGGGGCCGCTGCTGGCCGCGACCGACCGCTTCGAGATCAAGGTCAAGGGCAAGGGCACCCATGCCGCCCACCCGCATAGCGGCAACGACCCGTTCGTGATCTCGGCGCAGATCGTGCTGGCGCTGCAAACCATCATCAGCCGCAACACCGACCCGATCGACTCGGCCGTGGTCAGCATCGGCTTTATGCGCGGCGGGTCGGCGTTCAACGTCATCCCCGACGAGGTGCTGATCGGCGGCACCGTGCGCACCTTCCTCCCCGAGACGCAGGATCTGATCGAGCGCCGCATCGGCGAGGTCGCGCGCGGCACCGCCGCCGCTTTCGGCGGCGAGGCCGAGCTGAGCTACCGGCACGGCTATCCGCCGACGGTGAACCACGAGGACGAGACCTATTTCGCCGCCGATGTCGCGGCCGAGGTGTGCGGCGACGCCAATGTCAGCCGCACCGTGGCGCCGACCCTCGGTGGCGAGGATTTCTCGTACATGCTTCGGGCGGTGCCGGGGGCGATGCTGTGGCTCGGCAACGGCCCGGGCGAAGGCGGCTGCTTTCTGCACAACGCCCGCTACGATTTCAACGACAGCGCGCTCGGTTACGGGGTGAGCTTCTTTGCCCGCCTCGCCGAACGCTTCCTCGCCAAGCCCGAATAGAGGCGGAGAGTAACGCCCGTTTGAATACCGAGCCTCGACGCAGAACGGGCAGCAACTATATTGTGCTCCAACGGAACATGAGAGGAACACCATGGCCGAACGCAAATCAGCCTTGAAGCGCGCCCCCGCTAGGCCTGCGCTGGAGGCTCTACTGGAGCAGGCGAGAAAGGTGACCCTCACGGATGACGAGGTTCAAGAGCAGCTTGTCAGCTTTATCTACGGCAATGCCCCGAAAGGCTCGCGCATTACCAAGGAATCCGCGAGGAAGGCGGCGGCTCGCGTCCGAGCTCTCGTCCCGGCCTGATGCGAATGTAATGCCGCCGATCCGTGTTCATACTGGAAGAAGAAGATAGCGAACTCTACAACCGTATTCAGGAGCAGAACCTGAAGCGGCAGTATGAACTACTGACCAATTGCATAGAGATAGGGTTAAAAAAGGGCCCGGTCTCCTTCGATAAGTACCTTCTCTGGGCGCTAAATCACGTAGCAGTTGCCAACATATCGCAATTAGGTGGCAGGTTTCGCAGAGAGCCGATCTATGTGGGAGATCATAAACCGCCTCACTTTCGGGAAGTTGACGACTGGATGGACCGCTTTATCTCAACGGTCCAGGAAAACTGGTACATCTGGACACCGACTGAGCTGGGTGCCTACGGTCTATGGCGACTGAATTGGATACATCCCTTCGTGGAAGGGAACGGGCGAACCGCGCGGGCCGCTTGTTACTTTCTTCTGTGCGTCCGGTCGGGGGCTCTCTTGCGGGGCCGAAAAATCTTACCCGAGCGCATACGCGAAAATCGCGAGGGGTATGAAGCGGCTCTGACAGCGGCCGATGGTGCCTGGGACGAGGGTCATCTGGATTTTAGTGTTATGGAAGATTATCTCGCGTCGCTCCTTCAGGCTCAGCTCGAAGACGACGGGCTGGATTACCAAGGCGCCTCCTCCGTATAGGCGGCCCGGGCGTTCGTTACGATCCCAACTGAACACCATCAGGCAGAGACATACGATGAGAGTACATGTCGTCAATGTGATCCGCGGGACGCCCGATATCGCCGGGCAGACGCTCGACCGGTTCGGCGATTTTGCCCGCGAGGTTGAGGCGAAAGGCTTTCACGGCCTGTGGGTGACCGACTCGTTCGGCCGCGGCCGGGCGACGATGGACCCGATCGTGCTGATGACGGTCATCGCCGCCGTCACCAAGCGCATGGAGATCGGCACCTGCGTGCTGCAGGTGCCGGTGCGCCACCCGGTCGAATTGGCGCACCGCATCGAGTCGCTGCACGCGCTGACCGGCGACCGGCTGATGCTCGGCCTCGGCTGCGGCTCGACCAGGGCGGATTTCGATATCGTCGGCGAAGACTACGACGCGCGGTTCAAGACGCTGATGAGCTCGCTGGAAATCATGCGTGAGGCCTGGGCCGGGAAGCCGCTGGAGGGCGGCACCTTGACCCCGTGGCCGGGCACCGAGGGCGGCCCGAACCTGATGCTCGGCGCCTGGCGCAACAAGCGCTGGATCGTCTACTCGGCCGAGCGCTGCGCCGGCTGGATCGCTTCGGGCCTCTACAGCCAGCCCGAGGAGCTCGAAAACGGCGTCCAGTTCTACCGCGACGCCGGCGGCAAGCGGGCGGTGCTGTCCAACGTCATCGTCGACCTGCAAGGCGGCGTCGCCGATATGCCGCTCGCCGGGCGGGCGACAATGCAGATCACCAGCGCTGCGGAAGCGCTCGACCGGCTGAAGCGCATCCGCGCCGTCGGCTTCGACGACGTGCTGTGCATGGTGCGGCCGGAAGGGCTCGACGACCTAGCGCGGCTGCGCGACCAGCTCTGACCGTCGTTGCACACCCTCAGTGCGTGGTTCGAGACGCACCCTTGCGGGCGCTCCTCACCATGAGGGTTGTGTTTGGATGGCATCAAGAAAAACCCTCATCCTGAGGAAGCCGCGAAGCGGCTGTCTCGAAGGACGCTCGATATTGACCTCTGCCAAGACGCGGCTTACCTAGCGCTGATGGCTCTGCTTCAGATCATCACCGCGCCCGACCCGCGCCTCAAGCTGAAGGCGCGGCCCGTCGCCAAGGTCGACGACAAGGTGCGCCGGCTGATGGACGACATGCTGGAGACGATGCACCAGGCGATCGGCATCGGGTTGGCCGCGCCGCAGGTCGGGGTGGCGCAGCGGGTGATCGTCGTCGATTGCGCGCGCGAGGGCGAGACGGCCAACCCGATCCGCATGGCCAACCCGGAAATCCTGTGGCGGTCGGAGGACGGGCTGGTCGCCAACGAAGGCTGCCTGTCGCTGCCCGAGCACTACGCCGATGTCGAGCGCGCCGCCGAAATCAGGGTGCGCTACCTCGACCACGAGAACGAAATCCGCGAGATGACGGCCAAGGGCCTGCTCGCGACCTGCCTCCAGCACGAGATCGACCACCTCGACGGGGTGCTGTTCGTCGACCACATCTCGCTGCTGAAGCGCGGGATCATCCTGCGCAAGCTCGCCAAGATGAAGCGCGGCCGCGTTTTGGAACGCGCCTGACGCGACTGAACCATAGCCCCCACCCCGACCCTCCCCCGCTTGCGGGGGAGGGAGTAGAAGGGCTACGGCGCTCTTTATCCCCCTCCCCCGTGGTCCCCGGGTCAAGCCCGGGGAAGGGAGGGTTGGGGTGGGGGCTGGTTTGCTCCTGCCTGGACCGCGGGCGTCCCGCCCACCCTGATGGACTGAAAGGGCGGGCGGGACGCCCGCGGTCCGGTTAGGATGAGCCCACCGCTCGACCTCGTCTTTATGGGGACGCCGGAGTTTGCGGCGGCGAGCCTCGGCGCGCTGATTGCGGCGGGGCACCGCATCGCTGCCGCCTATAGCCAGCCGCCACGGCCGGCGGGGCGCGGGCACAAATTGCAGCCGTCGCCGGTGCAGATGCTGGCTGAGCGGCACGGCATCCCGGTGCGCTGTCCGACGAGCCTGCGCGATCCCGACACGCAAGCCGAATTCGCGGCACTGAAGGCCGATGCCGCGGTGGTCGCCGCCTATGGGCTGATCCTGCCGCCGGCGATCCTCAAGGGGCCGCGGCTCGGCTGCATCAACGTCCATGCCTCGCTGCTGCCGCGGTGGCGCGGCGCGGCGCCGATCCAGCGCGCGATCCTCGCCGGCGACCGCGAGACCGGCATCACCATCATGCTGATGGACGAGGGGCTCGACACCGGCGCGATCCTGATGCAGCAGGCGATGCCGATCGGCGCCGCGGCGACCGGGCCGTCGCTGACCGATGCGCTGGCGGTTTTGGGCGGCGAGCTGGTCGCCGCGGCGCTCGGCCGGCTCGCGGCCGGTGCGCTGACCCCGCTGCCGCAGCCGCCGACCGGCGTCACCTACGCGAAGAAGCTCAGCCGCGACGAGGCTTGGCTCGACTGGCGGCTGCCGGCGGAGCAGCTGGAGCGCCAGGTGCGCGCCTTCGACCCGTGGCCGGGGGCGTGGTTCATGGCCGCGGGCGAGCGCATCCGCGCGCTCGCCGCGACAGCCGAGCCGCGATCGCTGGCCGCCGCACCCGGCACGGTGCTCGACGAGCGGCTGGCGGTCGCCTGCGGCGAGGGGGTGTTGCGCCCGACCTGGCTGCAGCGCGCCGGCCGCGCGACGCAGGATGCCGATGCGTTTCTGCGCGGGTTCGCGATCCCGCCCGGCCTGGTGCTGCCGTGCCCCGCTACAAGCTGACCATCGAATATGACGGCACCGGCCTGGTCGGCTGGCAGCGCCAGCCGAGCGGGGTGTCGGTGCAGGCGGCGCTGGAAGATGCGGTCGAAAAATTCTGTGGCGAGCGGGTGATTGTACACGGCGCCGGGCGTACCGATGCCGGGGTGCATGCGCTGGCCCAGGTCGCGCATCTCGACCTGGCGCGCGCGCAGCCGGAAGACACGATCCGCGGCGCGCTCAACCACCACCTGCGGCCGGCGCCGGTCAGCGTGCTGGCGGTCACGGCGGTGGCGGCGGATTTCGACGCGCGGCGGTCGGCGACCGGACGGGTCTACCGCTACCGGATTTTGAACCGGCGGCCGCCGCCGATGCTCGACCGGATGCGGGTGTGGCACGTCGCGCCGCCGCTCGATGTGGAGGCGATGCAGGCGGGGGCACGGCATCTCATCGGCAAGCACGATTTCTCCACCTTTCGCGACTCGCTGTGCCAGGCGAAATCGCCGGTGCGCACGCTCGACGTGCTGGACGTGAGCCGAGAGGGCGAGGAAATCCATATCGAGGCGCGGGCGCGCTCGTTCCTGCACCACCAGGTGCGCAACCTGGCCGGGACGCTGAAGCTGGTCGGGCTCGGCCAGTGGCGGCCCGACGATGTCGCCACCGCGCTCGCCGCCCGCGACCG
>JBBRPG010000047.1:0-23392 GCA_038228485.1 Alphaproteobacteria bacterium | reverse complement strand
CCGGGCGGGGCCCCTCCCGCCGCCCGCACGCGGAGCGTGGGTTTTCGGGGGGGCCTTCGCCAAACCCGCCCCCCCCCCCCCCTGGGGGGTCTTGGGGGGGGGTGGGGGCCAATCCGGGACGCCGGGTCAGAGAGCCTTTGCCGCCTTCAGCACCTCGGCGACATGGCCGGGCACCTTGACCTTGTGCCAGACGCCGCGAACCGTGCCGGTCTTGTCGATCAGGAAGGTGCTGCGGTCGATGCCCATGTATTTGCGCCCGTACATGCTCTTCTCGACCCAAACGCCGTATTTCTCGCCGACCTCGCCCTTGTCATCGGAAGCGAGAGCGAAGGGCAGCTGGTATTTGGCCTTGAACTTGTCGTGCGAGGCCACCGAATCCTTGGAGATGCCAATCACCGCGGCGCCGGTCGCGCTGTAATCCGGCAGCGAGTCGCGAAACCCGCATGCCTGCGCAGTGCAGCCCGAGGTGTCGTCCTTGGGATAGAAATAGATCACCACCGGCTTGCCCTGCAGCTTGGACAGGGTGACGGAGCCGCCGCCATCGGTCGCCAAGGTGAAATCGGGGGCTTTGTCGCCGACATTGACGCTCATCTCGTCACGTCTCCTTCTTCGGGTTTCTCGGGCTCGGCCTGGGATTGCGACGCCGCTCGGGCCGGCTCGGCGATCAGCCGATCGTACCACGCGCTGACGCCGGCGCAGGCGGCAATGATATCCGCGTCGAGGCGGGCGAAATCAACTGCGCCGGCGCAGCGCGCCAAGGTCGCGCCGGCGGGGCCGGCAAGCGCCTCCGCCTCGGGAAGGTCCTCGAACAACACGGTCAGCCAGGCGCGGAGCTGGCGCATGAGCGTGAGCGCGTCGCCAAGAACCTGCCAGGCCTGCGGCGTCAGGGCGCCGGCCTCGTGCAGCGCCGCAAGCGCCTCGCCGGTGTCCCGCCGCAGCACTTGCGGCAGCCGCGCCGCCTCGCGCAGCATCAGGTACTGGGCGATGAATTCGATATCGACCAGGCCGCCGCGCCGGTTGCGCAGGTCGAGCGCGGCGGGGTGCGTATGCTCGGCGGCGATGCGCTCGCGCATCTCGGCGACATCGGCGACGAGGCGGGCGGGGTCGCGCGGTATCCTAAGTGCCGCCGCGAGCGCCGCCTCGATGCGGCTGCTCAGCGCCGCGCCGCCGCCAAGGGGCCGCGCCCGGGTAAGCGCCATATGCTCCCAGGTCCAGGCCGCCTCGCGCTGGTAGCGCGCAAACGCGTCGAGCCGCGACGCGATCGGCCCCGACGCACCGGAGGGGCGCAGCCGCATATCGACCTCGTAGAGCTTGCCCTCGGCGGTCGGTGCGGTGATCGCCGCGATCAGGCGCTGGGTCAGCCGCGCGTAATAGGTGGTGATCGCCAGCGGGCGCGGCCCGTCCGATTGGTCGCTGTCTTCCGGCGTGTCGTAGATCAGGATCAAGTCGAGGTCGGAGGCGAAGCTCATCTCGCGGCTGCCGAGACGCCCCATCGCAACGACGGCGAATTCGCCGCCCGGCACGGCGCCGTGCTGGCGGGCGAAATCGGCGGCGACCAGCGGCGCCATCGCCCCGAGCACGGTCTCGGCGATATCGGCGAGCACCGGCCCCGTCGCCGCACCGTCGAGGTTGCGGCGGAACAGCTGGATACCGACTTGAAAGCGCCGCTCGTTGGCCCAGCGCCGCGCCAGGTCGAGCGTTTCCTCGAAATGCCGCGCCCCGGCGAGGACGGTGTCGAGGTCGGCAGCGAGCCCGGCCCGATCCGGCAGCGGCGCGAGGAAATCGGCGCTGAGCACCGCCTCGAGCAGCGCCGGGCGGCGCGCCAGATCGTCGGCCAGACGCGGCATCTCGGCCATGATGTCGGCGACCAGCTGCAACAGACCGGGATTGGCGTGGAACAGCGAAAACAGCTGTACCCCGGCCGGCAGCCGCGACAGGAACTCGTCAAAGCGGCGCAGCGCCAGATCCGGCGCGGCGGTAACGGAGAAGGTGCGCAGCAATTCGGGCACCAGCTCGGTGAGGATTTCGCGCGCCCGCTGGCTGCGAGTGGCGCGCATGCGGCCGTGGTGCCAGTCGCGGACCATGCCGGCGACCGCCGACGGGTCGGCAAACCCCATCCGCGCCAGCGTCGCGATAGTCTCCGGATCGTCGTCGGCGCCGGTGAAGACGAGATTGCCAGGGCCGGCGAGGGTCGGCGCCTCCTCGAACAGCTCGGCATAGTGCCGCTCCACCGTGGTCAGCACCGCGACGAGTTCGCTGGTGAACCCGTCGGCGTCCGCATAGCCGAGAAAGGCCGCGAGGCGGGCGATGCCTTCTGCGTCGGCGGGCAGGCGGTGGGTCTGCGCGTCGTCGACCATCTGCAGCCGGTGCTCGACCCGGCGCAGGAAGCGGTAGGAAGCCGTCAAGGTATCGCGGGCTTCCTCGTCGATCTGCCCGGCGGCGGCGAGCCGCCGCAGCGCCTCGCAGGTCGCGCCGGCGCGCAGCACGCGCCGCCGGCCGCCCCAGATCAGTTGCTGGGTCTGGGCGAAGAATTCGATCTCGCGGATGCCGCCGCGGCCGAGCTTGATGTCGTGGCCGTAGACCGCGATTCGCCCGCCGCCGCGATGCGCCTGGATCTGGCGCTTGATCGAATGAATATCCGCGATTGCCGCGAAATCGAGATGCCGGCGCCAGATATAGGGTTGCAGCTCCGCGAGGAAGCCGGCCCCGGCGATGCGGTCGCCGGCCACCGGCCGCGCCTTGATCAGCGCCGCGCGTTCCCAGTTCTGCCCGACGCTCTCATAATAGCCGAGCGCCGCCGGGACCGACATGACCAGCGGCGTCGAGCGCGGATCGGGGCGGAGGCGCAGATCGGTGCGAAACACATAGCCGTCGCCGGTGCGCTCGTCGAGAATGCGCACGAGCTCGCGGGCGAGGCGGTTGTAGCACCCGTGCAGCGCATCGCGATCGCTTTGCGGCGCCCGCGCCGGGTCGTAAAGAAGGATCAGATCGATATCGCTCGAATAATTCAGCTCGCCGCCGCCGAGCTTGCCCATGCCGAGGACGATGAGCCCGCTGTCGTCCGGGTTCGCGTCGGGCGGGAACGGCGTCCCTCGCTCGGTTCGCAGCAGATGGCGCAGCGCCGCGTCGATCGCCGCCTCGGCAAACCCGGTGAGTGCCTGCATCTGCGGTTCGAGATCCCAGGCGCCGGCGAAATCGGCGACCGCGGCGGTAAGCGCGACCCGCCGCCGCGCGATCCGCAGGTCGCGCATCAACACCGCCCGGTTTTCGCCATCGTTGGGCGCTCTTCTCACCCCCGCGATGATCTCGTCGAAGAGAGGGTCGGCGCCGTGCTGAACCAGCCGAGTCAGGAATTCCCATTCGCGGGCGGCGACGCCGGTGAGGAACGGGCTGTTGCCGAAGACCGCCGCCAGCAGCATTCGCCCGTCGGGCGCGCCGCTCCAGGCGCGCGCCGCGGCGACAGCGCCGGGGTCGGCCCCGTGATCAGCCGCCTCGGACAGCGCCTCTTGCCAGGCGGCTTCGCCCAAAGCGAGCAGCCGCGCATCGGCAGGGAGGGGCAGCACAGACGCGCCCTGCAGGTCGTTGGGGGAGAGATGCGATAAAAGCGTCATCGCGCGATCCCGGCGATGCGAACGACAGTCGCGCGCCTCGCGGCAGCGGTCAAGCAGGCGCGAGTCGGCAGCCCCGGCCGCCGGAGCGCCGCACCGCCGCCCAGCACGTCGTCCATCATACACACCGGCTGCTCCACTGGCTGGGCGGGGTCGCCGCGGTCCTGATCCTCATTGTCGGCATCGTCATCTGGCGGCTGTTTCAGGGCCCGATCGAGCTCGACCGGCTCACCCCCTATGTTCAACAGGCATTCGAGCGTTCCGGCGCCGGCATCGGGGTGGCGATGTCCGGAGTCAGCATCGGCATCGACCACGACACCCACCGGCTCGATTTGCGGGTTCAGGACGTGCGCCTGTCCGCGCCCGACGGCGCGCCGCTGGCGAATTTCCCCGAGATGGCGACGAGCTTCAGCGTCGGCGCGCTGCTCGGCGGGCGGCTCGAGCCGACCCGGCTGGTGGTCGAGCATCCGGTGCTGCGGCTGACCCGCGACGCGAGCGGCGGGTTCACATTCCAGATCGGCGGCGCCGACACGGCGACGCGCGACCTCGGGCTCGACAACCCGGCCGGCATCTTTACGCCGCTGCGCGACGGCGGCCCATGGAGCCAATTGCGTTGGCTTTACATTCGCGATGCGACGGTAGTGGTCGACGACCGGCTGACGGGAAAAACGTGGCAGGCCAACCGGGTCGCCGCCTCGCTCGAACGCAGCGAGCAAGGGGTCGACGGCGACCTGTCGCTGGCGGTCGTGCTCGGCGACAACGCCCCCGAGCTGCACGCCACCTATCGCTATGCCGCCGCGGCGCAAAAGCTCGATCTTCAAGTGGCGCTCGATGGGCTCGACCCGGCGGCGCTGGCGGCGCTGGCGCCGGCCCTGACACCGCTGGCGCAGGCGCGGGTGCCGGTTTCGGGCACCCTCGGTCTTCGCTTCGATCTTGCGGCCGGTCGCGCCGAAAGGGCGCGGCTCGATCTCGGCTTTGGCGAGGGACGTCTTGAAACAAACATGCTGCTCGGCGGGGCCCTGCCGATCGCCCACGGCGAGCTGCATGCCGTCTATGCGCCGGACACGGCAGAATTGCGGCTGGAGAAACTCGCGTTCGACCTCAATGGCGGCACCAGGCTGACGGTCGCCGGCCGGCTTGATGGAGTCCTGCCGCAACTGCTTGCCCCCCAGCTGATCGCGACTGCCGCCCCCGTGCCCAAGAGCCTGGCCGGCAGTCTCGACATTACTCTGGCGAATGTGCCGACGGCGCGGCTCAATGCGTTGTGGCCGCAGGGGGTCGCCAAAGGCGGGCGGCGGTGGGCGACGGCCAACCTGTCGGACGGCATGCTCGACGACGTATCGATGCAGCTGGCTGTCAACGTCGACCCTACCACCTTCGCCCCCGAATTTTCGGGCGCGCACGGGACGATGCAGTTCCACGATCTTTCCATCAACTATTTCAATGGACTGCCGCCCGCGCGCAAGGTCAGCGGCACCGCGACCCTGGCCGACCGGCGCCTCGATTTCGCGATGACCGGCGGCGAACTCAAAGCACTCAAGGCCACCGGCGGATCGATCGTGATCACCGATCTCGGCGCGCCGGTCGAGACGATGACGGTCGATGTCGCGCTCGCCGGACCCTTGCAGGACACGCTCGACATCATCGACGCCAAGCCGCTGCATTACGCGCACGAGGCCGGCCTCGACCCGGCCCGGGTGAGCGGTAAGGTCGAGACCCAGCTGCATTTCAAGCTGCCGCTGCTCGATGCCTTGAAGCTCACCGATGTCGATTACGGCGCCAAGGCGACGCTGACCGGCATCGCTTACGCCAAGATCGCGCTCGACAAGGGGCTGACCGACGGCAATCTCAACCTCGATCTCGGCCGCACCGGGGTGCATGTCCAGGGCGGGGGCAAGTTCGACGGAACCCCGGCGACGATCGACGCCAATCTATATTTCCACCCGAAGACCGGGCCGCGCGCCAAATACCGCATCGGCCTGACGCTCGACGACGAGGGGCGCCAGCGGCTGGGTTGGGATTTCGCCGTCGACCGGATCAGCGGCCCGGTGGCGCTCGACGCGACCTATTCCGTGCCGATCGGCGGCAGCAAGGCGGAAGTCGATTTGGCGCTTGACCTCAAGGCCGCGCGGCTGACGGTCGACGAATTCGGCTGGCAGAAGCCGCCGCTGCTGCCAGCCACGGCCAGGCTGACGATCGAGCTGGAGAACGACGCAGTTGTCCGGCTGCCGTCGATCGAGGTCAAGGCGCCCGGCCTCGACGGCACGTACGCGGTGATCCTGAGCGCCGACCACAAGCAGGTCGAGCGGGTCGACATCCGCCACCTCGCGGTCGCCGACAACGACCTCTCGGGCAGTGTCAGCCGCCGCGCGGGCGGCGGCTGGCGCGCCGACATCCGCGCCGCGCGCCTCGACCTCAGCCGCGAGATCAAGCACGCGCTGTCGGACGATGCGCCGACTTCGCCGGTGCCGCTGCAGATCGACGCGCGGGTGTCGCGGCTGATCCTTGGCGCGAAGCGCGAGGCCCGTGACGTGTCGGCCGAGATGCTGCGCGACCGCGGCGCTTGGCAGACGATCTAGCTCAACGGCCGTTATCCCAACGGCCATAAGCTCGCGCTCAGCCTCGGCGGCGACGGCGGCGGCCGGCGCATCCATTTCGACTCGGACGATCTCGG
Organism: Alphaproteobacteria bacterium; assembly: GCA_038228485.1. Lineage (GTDB taxonomy): Bacteria > Pseudomonadota > Alphaproteobacteria > ATCC43930 > CGMCC-115725 > DATARH01. Next base: position 17,110 of record JBBRPG010000047.1, on the reverse strand, counting down.
CGCGAGCTTCAGCCTGTTTGGGATCGCCGACAATGTCGTGGGCGGCAGCGTCACCGTCGAGGGCACGCTCGCCGAGGCCGAGGGGCACCGGGTGCTGCACGCCCACATCGACGGCCGCGACTACGCGCTGGTGCGCGCGCCCGTGCTGGCGCGGCTGCTGTCATTTGCCTCGTTCGAGGGGCTGGTCAGCATGATGTCGGGCTCGGGGATCCCGTTCACGACATTGCGCGGCGACCTCACCTACAGCCGGGGACGGATCGTGCTCGACCGCCTGCTGGCGTTTGGCGGCGCGCTCGGCATCACCGCCAATGGCTGGATCGACCCAAGCCGCAGCCAAATCGATGTCGAAGGCACGCTGGCGCCAGCTTATGTGCTCAATTCGATACTGGGCAACGTGCCCGTTCTGGGCACAATCTTGATGGGCGGCGAAGGCCAAAGCCTCTTCGCGGCCAGCTTCCGGCTCACCGGATCGAGCGACGATCCCGGTGTCGCCGTCAACCCGCTAAGCGCGGTGACGCCGGGTATTCTGCGCCACCTGTTCGATCCCTTCACGGGGGCGCCGACAACGGCGCCCCAGCAAGCGGCGCATTGAAATCGGCAGGTAGGATGGGTTGAGCAAAGCGAAACCCATCGAGACCGCGCCAGCTGACGGTGGGTTTCGCGTTGCTCAACCCACCCTACGATGCCCTTACCAGCACATGCCGCTTGCGCCCGGCGCTGAGCTTGATCGCGCCGGCGGGGTCGAGATCGGCGAGCGAGACCGCCTGAGCCTCGTTGCCGACGACGCTGTCGTTGATCCGCGCGCCGCCGCCGCGGATCAGCCGCCGCGCCTCGCCGTTGGAGGCAGCAAGTCCGGCCAGCACGAACAGCTCGAACGCCGGCACCCCTTGCTCGACCCGGCCGCGCGGCACCTCGACCTGCGGCAGGCCGCCGGGAGCATTGGGGCCGTCACCGCCGTCGCCAAACACCGCCGCGGCGGTCGCCGCGGCTTCCTCGGCGGCGGCGCGGCCGTGACACAGCGCGGTCGCCTCGGTCGCCAGCATTTTTTTCGCCGCATTGATCTCGCTGTCGGCGAGCTTTTCCAACCGGGCGATCTCGTCGAGCGGCAATTCGGTGAAGAGGCGCAGGAACCGCCCGACATCGGCGTCCTCGGCGTTGCGCCAATATTGCCAGTATTCGTAGGGGCTAAGCCGCTCGGCGTTGAGCCATATGGCGCCGCCGACGCTCTTGCCCATCTTGACGCCGGAGGACGTCGCCATCAGCGGCGTCGTCAGCCCGAACAGCGATTTCTGCGCGGCCCGGCGCCCAAGCTCAACCCCCGCGACAATATTGCCCCACTGGTCGGAACCGCCCATCTGCAACGCGCAATCATGCCGCCGCGCCAGCTCGACGAAATCGTAGGCCTGGAGGATCGTGTAGTTGAATTCGAGGAACGACAGCGGCTGCTCGCGCTCCAGCCGCAGCCTGACGCTGTCCTGGGTCAGCATGCGGTTGACCGAGAAATGCCGGCCGATATCGCGCAGCAGCGGGATGTAGTGCAGCTCGTCGAGCCAATCGGCGTTGTTGACCATCACCGCGTCGGTCGGTCCGTCGCCAAAAGTGAGGAACTTGGCGAAGACCTGGAGGATGCCCGCCATGTTGCGGGCGATGTCGGCATCGGTGAGCAGCGGCCGCGATTCGTCCTTGCCGGACGGATCGCCGATCCGCGTCGTGCCGCCGCCCATCAGCACGATCGGCTTGTGCCCGGAGCGCTGGTAAAGCCGCAGCAGCATGATTCCCAACAGGCTGCCGATATGCAGACTGTCGGCGGTGCAGTCGTAGCCGATATAGGCAGCGACCGGATGGCCGGTGCCGAGGCGCTCCACGAGCGCCGCCTCGTCGGTGCACTGGTGGACATAGCCGCGCTCGCGGGCGGCGGTGAGAAAGGCGTTGGGCATGGCGGCGTCGTCTAGCACAAAACCGGCCGCAAATCTCCGCTGGGCGCTGGGGCTGATGAGCGGCACCTCGCTCGACGGCATCGATGTGGCCGCGATCGAAAGCGACGGCGAGACCTGGGTCGAGACCGGACCGGCGCTCACCCTGCCCTATCCCGACGATTTCCGCGAACGGCTGCGCGGGGTACTGGGCGGGGTCGGGCCGGTCGCGGAGGTCGCGGCCGCGTTGACCCGGCTGCATGCCGACGCGGTTGCCGAATTTCGCGCCCGGTATCCGCAAACGCCGTTCACGCTAATCGGATTTCACGGCCACACGATCCTGCACGAACCCCAAGATCGCCGGACCTGGCAGATCGGCGACGGCGCGCTGCTGGCGCGGCTCACCGGGTACGACGTGGTCGGCGATTTCCGCAGCGCCGATGTCGCCGCCGGCGGCGAGGGTGCGCCGCTGGCCCCGCTTTATCATGCCGCGCTGGCCGCGCCGCTGGCGAAGCCGCTGGCGGTGCTCAATCTCGGCGGGGTCGCCAACGTGACGTGGATCGGCGAAAACGACAGCGACATCCTTGCTTTCGATACCGGCCCCGGCAATGCGCAGCTCGACGACTGGATGCGGCGTCACACCGGCCAGGCCGCCGATATCGGCGGCGCATTGGCCCGCCGCGGGCACGTGTCGGCTGCGCATGTCGAGGGCTTCCTCACCGCGCCCTATTTCGCCCGGAAGCCACCGAAATCGCTCGACCGCGATGATTTCGCGGCTTTCGCGCTCAACGGGCTGAACGCCGCCGACGGCGCCGCGACCCTGACCGAGATCACCGCCGCTGCGGTCGCGACCGCCGCGCGGCATTTTCCCGCCGCGGCGTGCGAATTCCTCGTCACCGGCGGCGGCCGGCACAACCCCACGATGATGGCCGCGCTTACCCGGCTGCTCGGCGTCTCGGTGCGCCCGGTCGAGGCGGTCGGCTGGGACGGCGACGCGCTCGAGGCGCAAGCCTTCGCCTATCTCGCGATCCGCTCGCTGCGCGGCCTGCCCCTCAGCCTGCCGACCACCACCGGCGCGCCGCGGCCGGTCTGCGGGGGTAGGCTGTTTCGCTTCGAGGGCTTGAACTAGTAAGTACGCAACGTAATTACATAATGAGATTTACCTGGGATCCGGCGAAAAACCGCGCGAATGTTCGTCGGCACGCCATCGCCTTCGACGCCGCCGCGCGCATCTTCGACGGACCGACCGTCGAGCGCGTCGACGATCGCTTCGAGTATGGAGAAATCCGGGTCTACGCGATCGGGCTGGTCAATGGCATCGAGATCACCGTGATCTACACGGATCGAGACGACGACGAGCGACATCTGATAGCGGCCTGGAGGGCCGAACCGCATGAACGACGATATTTCTGGAACCACCTCGATGGCTGAACCAAAAACCGATTGGCAACGGCTTCGCCGCACGAGCGACACGGAAGTGCATCAGGCAGTGGAGGCCGATCCCGACGCTCGGCCCACCGATGAGGAATTCTGGAAAACCGCGCGCCTTGTCATGCCCGAACCCAAAAAGACGGTGACGATGCGGCTCGATGCCGATCTTCTCACCTGGTTTCGTCGGGAAAAGGGCTACCAGACCCGCATCAACTCCATTCTGCGGGCCTACATGAATGCGCAAAAGCCTTGAGACCCCTACTTCACCACGATCGTCCCGGTCATGTGCGGATGCACCGAGCAGAAATAGGTGTAGGTGCCCGGCTTGGCGAAGGTGAACGAGAAGCTGTCGTCGGTATCGAGCGCCGGCGACTTGAACGTAAGTCCGCCATCGGCGCTCATCACCGTATGCGGCTCGCCGTCGCGATTGGTCCAGGTGACCGTGGCTCTGGCCGGCACGGTCAGCGTCGCCGGGGCGAACTTGAAGTCGTCGATGGTCACGGCGTTCGCATCGGCGGCGCGCCCCGGCGGCGAAACCACCGGCGCCGCCAGGGCGAGCATCACCGCGGCGGCGAGCGAGGCCCGCCGCATCCTTATGGCGATCATGTAATCCTCCGGGGCTAGGCCAAGGTCTCGTCGGCGATGGCGACCGCGGTTCCGGGCGTCACCTCGACCTTGCGGATGCCGAGCACGGTCTTGAGCTTGTCGGCCGACACCTTCATCGGGCCGGGATTGGGCGCCTCCCCGCCTTTCGGCTGTGGAAAGGCGGTCGACATCGCGGTCTGGAAGGTCGCCGTCCCCTCGACCTTCTGCACCACCTGGTGGATATGGCCGTTAAGAACCGTCACCGAGCCGAACCGCTTCAGATGGCTCATCGCCTGGTCGGCATCCTCGGTGGCCCAGCCCCATTGCGCGTAGACCGGCCACAGCGGCACATGGCCCATCACCACGATCGGAGTGCTGGCGGTCTTGCCCTTGAGGTCCTGTTCCAGCCACGCGATCTGCTCGTTGCCGAGCGAGCCGCCGGTCGCCGGCTTGAAACCCATGACGTTGACCAGCCCGACAAAATGCACCCCGCCCTGGTCGAAGCTGTACCAGCCGCCCGGCGCCGCGCCCTTAGCACCGAAGCGCTCGAAATACCCTTTGCCGTCGTCGCCGATGACGTCGTGCTCGCCGGGGATGAAATGGGTGTCGAGCTTCGCCCCCTTGATGATCTGGTCGGCGGTGTCGAACTCGGCCGCTTTCGACAGATGGGTGACATCGCCGGTATGGAGCATCAGCGCCGGCTTCTGCGGCAGCGCGGCGATCTTGTCCAACGCGGCCTGCAGCGTCGCGTTCGGGTCAGGATTGGCTTCGGCCTTGAAGCCCATATGGGTGTCGCTGATCTGGACAAAGCTGAACCCGCCCGCCGGGGCCGCCAGCGCCGCGCCGCCCAGGTTCACCCCTTTGGGCACGCCGCCCGAGACGGTCCACAAGACGCCGGTGCCGGCCCAGGCCAGGCATTTCAGAAGATCGCGCCGCGTTTCCATGTCGCTGCTCCGCTGTGAGGTAACTCGGCGATGGAGACCGGCGGATGCGGCGGTTTATTCGTGACCTGAGAAAATTTCTCGCGCAGAGAATAAAGCCGGCCGCTTCCCGGTCATGCAGGGTGGCGGCGATGCCGCATATCGCGGCGAGGGGTTCGTGAGGAGACGTGCCACCTTCATCCGGTGACGACTCGTTCGAGCGGATCGTGCTGCCGCATCTCGACGCCGCCTATCGGCTGGCGCGCTGGCTGATGCGCGACCCCGAGGCGGCGGAGGATCTGTTGCAGGAGGCGATGGTGCGTGCGCTCAGCTATTTCGCCGGCTTCCGGGGGGTCAACCCGCGCGTCTGGCTGCTGCAGATCGTGCGCAACGCCGCCTATGGCTCGCTGGCGCTCAACCGCGGGGTCGAGACCGTGCCGCTCGGCGACGACGACATCGCCGCCACGGAGGACGACCCCGAGACTGCGCTGCTGCGCGCCCGCGAATGCCGCCAGGTGCGGGCGCTGATTGCGGCGCTGCCGGTCGAGTTGCGCGAGACCCTGGTGCTGCGTGAGTTCGAGGAATTCTCCTACAAGGAGATCGCCGAGGCGACCGACACCCCGATCGGCACGGTGATGTCGCGCCTGTGGCGAGCGCGCCGGATGCTGGCGCAGGCGGCTGGGGCGGAGGGGCTGCCATGAGCGACCCTATCAGCGATCCCGGGCCGGCCTGCGACAAGGTGCTCCTGGTCCAGGCCGAGATCGACGGCGAGCTCGGCGCCGCCGATGCCGCCGCGCTCGAAGCGCACCGCGCCGGCTGCGCGATCTGCACCGCGGCACGGGCCGAAATGCTGCGGGCGCGCGCACTGGTGCGCGGCGAGGCGCCCGAGCCAATGCCCGAGGCGGTGCGGGCGCGGGTAATGGCGCGGCTGCAAGCGGCCGGCGCGCCACCCACAACGCGATCGGTGCGCCGGCCCAGATGGACCTGGCCAGGCATTCGCTGGCCCGCGTTCGGGTTCGGCCTCGGCGCCGCTTGTGCCGCGGCCCTGGCGTTGCTGATCGTGCTGCCGGAGCGGCAGAGCCTCACCGGCGAGATCGTCGCCGCCCATATCCGCGCGCTGCAGCCGGGCCATCTTCAGGACGTCGCCTCGACCGACCAGCACACGGTCAAACCGTGGTTCGACGGCCGCATCGATTTCGCCCCCCCGGTCAAGGATTTCGCCGCGCAAGGATATCCGCTCGCCGGCGGCAGGCTCGATTACGTCGACGGCCGGCCGGTCGCGGCGCTGGTCTACCGCCGCGACAAGCATGTCGTCGATGTGTTCGTGTGGCCGGCAAGCGCGCCCCTGCCGAGCGGCCTCTGGGCGGACGGCGAGACTGCGGCACAGGGCTACAACATCGTCCACTGGCGCGACGGCGGGATGACTTTCTGGGCCGTTTCCGATGTCGAGCGCGTCCAGCTCGACGATTTCGCCGCGCTGTGGAAGGCGCCGTAGCCGACCGTTCCGGGAATTTCGGAACCTCTGTTCCACTCCACGGTTTGATAACCAGCGATATGCATGATACCGGTCGTAAAAGCGGCGCGGAGGAATGGCATGGAACGCAGACGCCTGGCGGGTTTCGCCCTCATTCTGGGATTGGGTGCCCTATCGGGCTGCGTGGAGCCGCCGCCGCCGCAGGTTGCCGTCGCGCCGATACCGCTCGCCGCGCCGCCGCCCGTCGCCCTGGTGCCGGTCGCGGTCATGCCGCCACCCGCCTGGGCTCCTCCGCCAAGGCGTCACATCCGGACGGTTCATGCCGTGAGGGTTCGCCACGCCGTGACGACCCGGCATTGGGTCAGGCGGCACCACCCTGTTGCCGTATATTATTCCCCGTGGACGCCCCAATGCGGCAGCGATGCGCATCCCTGTAACCCGCAGCACGTTTTCGCGCCGGTCGAGTAGCCTACGACAACCCCGCGCGCGTCATCGCGTCGAGCACCGCCAGCGCGTTCCGGGTGGCGGGATCGTCGTCGCCCGCAAGCCGGCGGCGGGTTTCGGCCACCTGATGCTGCAGCCAATAGGCTTCGTCATGGTAGCCCTCCTGCCACAGCAGGGCGGCAAGGTTGCCCATCGCGAACAGGGTGTCGCCGTCCTCCTCGCCAAAGATTCGGGTGAGCTTGGCGAGCGCGGAATCGAGTAAGGCGCGGGCCTCTGCGCTGTCGCCCAAAGCTGCGACCGTGCCGGCGAGATTGTTGAGCGCGCGCAAGGTCTCGCGACCCTCGTCGCCGTAGAGCGCGCGCATCCCCGTGACGACCTGCTCCTGCAGCCGCCGCGCCTCCGGCAAATTGCCCTGCTGGCCGATCGTGGTCGCCAGCTTGCCGAGCGCCTTCAAGGTGTCGAAATGCGCCTCGCCATAAAGCGCCCGGCGGCCCGCGACCACCGCCTCTTCGAGCTCGCGGGCGCGGATCAGCTGGCCTTCGCCCCATAGCGCCTCGGCGAGGTCGAGCATCGCGGTCAGGGTATCGGGATGCGCCTCGCCGAGCGACTGCCGGCGCTCGCGGACCAGGGCTTCCAGCTCATCGCGCGACAGCACGACTAACCCGCGGCGGGCTTATTGCCCCAGACGACGTAGCGGCGGCGCGGGCGCAGCTCCTCGCCCTCTTCCGCGGCGCGCGCGTTCTGCGCCGCGATCACGTCGTCGAGCGGGTCGCCGCCGACATCGGCGAGCCCGTGGGTGCGGAACAGCGCCTCGATCTCTTGCTGCGGGCGGCCCATCAGGAACGGCAGCCGGTCGCCGATCGGCGCGTATTCGGCGCTGCGGCGGGCGCTCGCCGCCTGTTCCTCGCCCGGCTTGACCAGCGAGTGCCCGTCGATCACCGCGAGCCGGCCGCCCCGCCGCAACACCCGGATCCACTCGCCGATCGCCGCCTCGGGGTGCGGCAAGGTCCACAACACATGGCGGGTGACGACGAGGTCGAAGCTCAGCGGCGGCAGCGGCAGGTTTTCGGCGTCGGCCTCCTCGAAATGAATATCGGCGCCGGCCTGCATCGCCTTGCGCCGCGCCAGCGCGAGCATCGCCGGGGCGAAGTCGATGCCGGTGACCCGGTGCCCGCGCTGTGCCAGCTCAAGGCTCAGAAACCCGGTGCCGCAACCGATATCCAGCGCGTCGAGGCCGCTACACCCACCCTGCACGAGGGTAAAAACCCGATCCCACGCCAGCCGCTCCGCCGGGGTGCGGATGCTGTGGCCGAAATCGCCGTCGAAACCTGCCGCGCGCCGGCCCCAATGCGCGGCGACCTGCTGCTTGACCACATCCTGTTGCCCGGCAGCCATATCCGCCTCCTATTTCAGCCCGACAACCTCAGCCAGTGCCTCGACCTGTTCGGTGTAGTTCGAGACCGGGTTGAGCATCAGGTGGTTGGCGCCCATCGCGACGACTTCTTCGAGCCGTGCGCGCACCTGCTCCGGGGTGCCGTGGATGCCCGAGGCGTCGGTGCCCGGCGGGTTGTGGTAGACGTCGGTGAACCAGCGGTTGAGCTCGCGCCGCGCGACCGCCGGGTTTTCGTCGACCGCCATAAAGATGCGCTTGGAGATCGGGAAATTCTCCGGGTCGCGGCCGCGCTGGGCCAGCGCCTCCTTGAGGATCGGCACCGAGCGGCCGAACTCGGCGATGCTCGACCCGCCCGAGCCCATCCAGCCATCGGCGAGCTCGGCGGTGCGGCGCACGGCATTGGGATGGCCGACTCCCATCCATAGCGGCAGATGCGGCTGCTGCACCGGCTTTGGCTGCATCTTCTCATTGTCGAGATTGTAAAAGCGGCCGTGGAAAGTGGTCGTTTCCTGCGTCCACAACGATTTGATCAGCGCCACCTCCTCGCGGAAGCGCGCGACCTTGTCCTCCTGCGGCACCTCGAACTGCCGGTAATGGTGGTCGCGGCCGAGCCCGACCCCGAGGATCGCCCGCCCGCCACTGACGTAGTCGAGCGTGGCCCACTGATGCGCGACCATCAGCGGGCTGTGGATCGCCAAAACCACGACCGACGCGCCGACCCGGATCGTCGTGGTCACCGACGCCGCGTAGGTCAGCAGCGAGATCGGGTCGAACGAACAGACCTCGTCGAGCGTGTTCTCGGTGACCCAGAGGTCGCGGAAACCCAGCGCCTCGGCGCGCTGCGCCACCGCCTTGACCGTGCCCATGCCGATCGGTTCGGGCGAGCGGTGCGGCAGCGACATGCCGAACGAAATCTTGTCCTTCAAGGCCATGAGCGGCGCGCCTCGCATTAGCGGTGACGGCCCGACCCTAGACCGACCGAGGCCTTGTCCTCAAGGCAAACCGCTTGCCCGCTCGGGGCGCATTGCCACCGTAAAATAATTTACCCGATGGAGATTTGAACGCCGCTCAAGCCGTCCAAGGCTGCCTTCCACTCGGTGGGATAGCCAGGGGCTCCTTGCCGGTCGCGGCTCGGTCGGGCGCCGTCGGTGGGTTGGCGGCGACAGGCGCCGCCGGAGGCGCGCCCAGCCGCGCCTCCGCGAGGAACTTGCGGAACGTCGACGCCGGTTCGGAGGCCGGCGGCTCGGCGGCTTCGTGCCTGGTCTGCGCCAGCGCCGCGCGAAGATCGAGGTTCTCCTGGTTCACCGCATCGAGGATGCGCCCGTAAGCGGCGCGGAAGTCGGCGAGCTGCTGTCCGCCTCGGCCGCCAGGCGTTGCGCAGTCGACAGGGCCTGGCTCGCTTCGTCGATGCGCCGCTCGGCTTCGTGAAGGTCGCGGGCGGCCGCCTCCGCGCGGTTCTCCGCCGTTTCAAGTTGGCGCTGCAGCCCGAGATTTTCGTGGTTCAGCCGGTCGAGCTGACCTCTCCATTCGGCCCAGTCGCCGCCGTCACAGCTTCCGCCGGCGAACTCGCTGCAGACCTGCCTTAGCGGCGTTCCGTCGGCGGTGCGGCGGAAGCCGTTCACCCCGGCAAGAACCTCGTCGTCGCTGGTGTTGGGATGCAGCGCGATCTCCAGGCAGCGGATCGCGGTGTCCCATCGGTTCCGTTCCATGACCTGCGATACCCCCGGACTCCGCACCAGCGCCTGCCCGGACGATTGGTCATTTATGGTTAACGATTGCTGAACCGCGGGCCGCGGCGGCATGAAAAAAGCCGCCCGAAAGCGGCTCTCTTCGTCCGAATTGATGAAACCGTGGTAGCGAGGGGCGGATTTGAACCGCCGACCTTCGGCTTATGAGTCCGCTGCTCTAACCAACTGAGCTACCCCGCCGACCGGGTTCATGGCGTCCGCATATAGGAGATGACCCCCGTTCGGTCAAGGTTGGCTGGTCAAGCCGCGCCCGACCAGGATTCGCGCCGTATCCAGCCGCCGCCCAGCACGCGGTCGCGATCGTACAGCACTGCGGCCTGACCCGCCGCGACCGCCCCGGCGGGTTCGGCGAGCACCAGCTCGGCCTCGCCCGACGCGGCTCCGGCATAGACCGTCGCGACCACGGGCGACTGCGCCGAGCGCAGCTTGGCCGTCACCGCCCGCCCCTCGCCGGCGGCGAGCGGATCTCCGAGCCAGTTGAACTCGGCGAGCCGCGCCCGGGTTTCGGCCAACGCGCTGTGCGGGCCGATGACGACCCGCCGCCGCGCCGGCTCCAACCGCAGCACATAGAGCGGCTCCGGCGCGGCGATGCCGATGCCCTTGCGCTGACCGACGGTGAAATGGGCGATGCCGCGATGCCGGCCGAGAACAGTGCCGGCTTCGTCGACAATATCGCCGGGCTCGCCGGCCTCCGGGCGCAGGCGGGTGACGATGTCGGCGTAGGAGCCTTGCGGCACAAAGCAGATATCCTGGCTGTCCGGCTTGTCGGCGACCGGCAGGTCGAACTCGCGGGCCAGCGCGCGGGTCTCGTCCTTGGCCAGGCCGCCGAGCGGAAAGCGCAGGAAATCGAGCTCATCTCGGGTGGTGCGATAGAGGAAATAGCTCTGGTCGCGGCTGTCGTCCTTGGCGCGGCAGAGCATCGGCCCGTCCGCGCTCGGCAGCCGGCGGGCGTAATGCCCGGTCGCCAAGGCGCTGGCGCCGAGGTCGCGCGCGGTGCCGAGCAGGTCGCGGAACTTGACCCGCTCGTTGCAGCGGATGCACGGGATCGGCGTCTCGCCGCGCCCGTAGCTGTCGGCGAAATCCTCGATCACCGCGGCGCGGAACCGCGCCTCGTAATCGATCACGTAATGCGGGATGCCGAGGCGGGCGGCCACATTGGCCGCGTCGCGCACATCCTGGCCGGCGCAGCAGGCGCCCTTGCGCCCGGTGGCGGCGCCATGGTCGTAGAGCTGCAAGGTAATGCCGACGACATCGTACCCGGCGCGGGCGAGCAGCGCCGCGGTCACCGACGAATCGACCCCGCCCGACATAGCCACGACGATGCGGTGGTCGGCCGGGTTGCCGGCAAGGTCGATATCGTCGAGCGGCAGCATCGGCGGAATATAGAGGCTGAATACAAATTTACATTGTCATTCCAGCCCCGCGTCATCGACGCGCCCAGGAATGACGGCCGCGGCGGCTTGTGGCGCTTCGCAATGACAGGGTTTCGGTTGCGGCATGGGGCCATGCAAGGCAAGGCGATTGCGCCGCAATACCGCCCCGGCTCATGCTGTTTCGACACCATTCCGGGAGAGCCCAGATGCACGACATCGTCATTCGCGGCGGCACTATCCTCGACGGCAGCGGCGCGGAGGCGTTCACCGGCGATGTCGCGGTCGACGGCGGCAAGATCGCCGCGGTCGGCGGCAAGGCCGGACCGGGTCGGCGGGAAATCGACGCGGACGGCCTGTTGGTGACGCCGGGCTGGGTCGACGTGCATACGCATTACGACGGCCAGGCGACCTGGGACCCGGTGTTGGCGCCGTCGTCGTGGCATGGGGTGACGACGATCCTCTTCGGCAATTGCGGCGTCGGCTTCGCCCCGGTGAAACGCGAGCATCAGGCCGGGCTCATCGACCTGATGGAGGCGATCGAGGACATTCCCGGCAGCGCGCTCGCCGAAGGCCTCAAATGGGATTGGGAGAGCTTTCCCGAATACCTCGACGCGCTCGACCGCATACCGCGCACGATCGACATCGGCGCGCAGATCCCGCACCACCCGCTGCGCGTCTATGTGATGGGCCAGCGCGCGATCGACCGCGAGGCCGCGACCCCCGCCGACATCGCCGAGATGAAGCGGCTGACCGAGGAGGCGCTGCGCGCTGGCGCGTTCGGCTTCACCACCTCGCGCACCTATTCGCACAAGACCAATGACGGCGACCTCGTTCCCGGCCATTTCGCAGAGGAAGCGGAGCTGTTCGGCATTGGCCAGGCGCTGGGCGCGACCCGCACCGGCGCCTTCGGCATGAACAGCGACTTTGTCGACGAGGCCGCCGAGCTCGATTGGATGACTCGGCTATCGAAAGAAACCGGGCGTCCGGTGTGGTTCCTGCTCACCGACCGCACCAAGGACCCGGAGCGTTGGAAGCGGCTGATGGCCGGCGTCCGTGCCGCGCGCGCCAAAGGCGGCAACATCACCGCTCAGGTCGCCGGCCGGCCGGTCGGGGTCATCCAGGGCATCGCCGGGTCGTTCAACCCGTTCTCGATCCGCCCGAGCTATCTGCCGCTCGAAGCTCTGTCGCCGCAGGAGCGGCTGCAGCGCATGCGCGACCCCGAGCTGCGCCGCCGGCTGCTCGCCGAAGAGCCGTCGGAGCGCCAGCTCGCGCGGCTGTCGCAGGCGCGGCAGAACATGGTCGGGCGCTGGGACAAGATGTTCGTCATGGCCGGCGCCGCGCCCGATTACGAGCCGACCCCGGAAAAGAGCATCGCCGCCCTCGCCGCGCGCGGCAATCGCAGCCCGCAGGAAGTCGCCTACGACTACCTGACCGAGGGGCTCGACCGGTTTCTGTTCTTTCCGATCGTCAACTACAGCGAGGGCGATCACACGACGGTGCGCGAGATGCTGACCGACACCGGCACCATGCTGGGCCTCAGCGACGGCGGCGCGCATTGCGGCGCCATCGTCGACGCCAGCGTGCCCTCGTTCATGCTCAGCCATTGGGGCCGCGACCGCAGCCGCGGGCCGGGCCTACCACTGCCGCAGCTGGTCAAGATGCAAACCAGCGAGACCGCCGATTTCTTTGGGTTCAACGACCGCGGGCGGCTGTCGCCGGGACTGCGCGCCGACATCAACCTGATCGATTTCGACCGGCTGCAGCTGCGCCAGCCCGAAGTTGCCTACGACCTGCCAGCCGGCGGCCGCCGGCTGGTGCAGCGGGTCGATGGCTACCGCGCCACGCTGGTCGGCGGCATCCCCGTGTTCGAGAACGGCGAGGACACCGGCGCCCGCCCCGGCCGTCTGGTCCGCGCCGGAAGGTAGTTTTCCAACACAAAAAAGGCCGGCGGAGCAGCCCCCGCCGGCCTTTTCGTACAGCAACCGCCTAGAGCGGCGGCGCCGAACGTCTGCCCATCAGCCCGGCGATCAGCGCGATCACGAAGATCACCAGGAACAGGAAGAAGAGAATCTGCGCGATCCCCGCCGCGGCGGAGGCGACACCGCCGAAGCCGAGCACGCCGGCGACGACTGCGATGATGAAGAACACCAAGGCCCAGTAAAGCATGTGACCCTCGTCTGGCAGACTGCCCGGAACCGCAAGATTGCGTGCGGATTGTCCAACCAACGTATCGGGCGACGCCGAAGTTCCCGCGCTAGGATCGTTTTGGATCACCGACGTCATTCGATGGAGGCCCGAATGCCTCGAACGAAGCGCGTGGCCACGTTCGCCCACCCCGCGCGCATGCGCGCATCCGGTCAATCGATAATGGCCAGGCGCTGACGGCGCCGGGGGTGCTGGCGATCCTTGTCGGCGACCTCAGCCAGCCCCGCGGCAGATCCGCCGAGGTCAGATTGCTTGGCCTCAAGCCAGGCACGCACTGCGACCGCGGCCGCAGTCGAAGCCGAGACGACGCGCGCGCCCAGATCGGCCACGGCGCTTTGATCGCCGGCCCTGCACGCGGCTTCGAGCTCCCGCGCGAGGCGACATAGTCGACTTGCACCCACGTTGCCGGTGCAGCCGGCGAGCGAATGCGCCTGTCGACCAAGCTCGCTCAAATCCTGTTCCGCCGTGGCCTGGCGAATATGCGCGGCCTGCTCGTCGATCTGGTCGACGAACATCAGCAGAAACTCGCTCACCCGGGCCGCCGGCAGATATTTTTCGAGCGTCGCGATGGCGTCGGCATCGAAAACCGCGTCGGCTTCAACGTCGGAGCTGCCGACCAGCGCCGCAACAACGGGTTCCTCTTGTGGGGTGCACGCGTCGAGCGCGCGAAGCAGGGCCTCCGGGTCGAGCGGCTTCGATAAATATCCGTCCATGCCGCTGGCAAGATACCGCTCGCGTGCGCCGGCCATCGCATGCGCCGTCAACGCGATGATCGTCACCGCGTTCTTGGGCGGCGGCAGGGCGCGAATGAGGCGCGTGGCCTCGATGCCGTCGAGCACCGGCATCTGCACGTCCATCAGCACAACGTCGTAATCGGACGCGCGCACGGCCGCAACGGCGGCCTCGCCGGTTTCCACGACCTCGGCGGAATGACCGGCCTTGCCAAGCAGCATCCGGGCAAATTGCTGATTGATCTTGTTGTCTTCCGCGACCAGCACGCGCAGCGGCCGAATCCCAGGCGTGGATGGCGGCGGGCGCCCGGCGTTGGGCTCGCGGAGCAGCGGCTGAGTGTCGCCGCGTCCCGGCAATGCTCGCCGGCCAACCGCCAGGTCGGCCGCCGGCAGCAACGGTATCTCGAACCAGAAGCAGCTGCCGCGGCCGGGCTTGCTCGTGGCGCCGATCTTGCCGCCCATCAGTTCGACCAGCTGTTTCGAGATCGCCAGGCCGAGTCCGGTGCCGCCAAAGCGGCGGGTGATCGAGGTGTCGGCCTGATTGAACTTTTCAAATAGGGTTTCGGCGACGCCTTTGGACATGCCGATGCCGGTGTCGGCGATCTCAAAGCGAAGTCGCGCCGCATCCTTACGGCCCGACGGGCGGGGCGCCACGGTGACCGACACGCTGCCCTGCTCGGTGAATTTGATGGCATTCCCAACGAGATTGAGCAGGACCTGGCGGAGCCGGGTCGGATCGCCGCAAAAGCCGGAGTTGCCCCCCGGATCGATCGCCAGTTGGAGGTCGATCCGCTTTTCGCGCGCTTTCGGCCGGAACAGACCGACTGCGGCTTCGACCACCTCGACCAGGTCGAAATCGATTGCCTCGAGCTCGACCTTCCCGGCTTCGAGCTTGGAGACGTCGAGAATGTCGTTGATCAAGGTCAGCAGCGCCTCGGCGCTGTCGTGCACGGCGATCGCGCAGTCGCGCTGTTCCGCGTTGAGCTCGGTCTGCAGCAGCATCGTGTTCATCCCGAGGATGCCGTTCATCGGGGTGCGGATTTCGTGCGACATGTTGGCGAGGAAATTGGACTTGGCGCGGCTCGCCGCCTCTGCTGCGTCCCGCGCCGCGGCAAGGTCCGTCGCCATGGCGGTCAAGTCCTCGCGGAGCCGCTCAAGGCGTTCCTGCGCCGCCTCGAGATCGCTGACCTTTCGTGTCAGCGCGGCTTCCGCCGTCTTGATTTCCGTGACGTCGGTGCGAACCCCGACGATGCCGCCGTCGCGTGTACGCCGTTCCGTCGCCCTGATCCAGCGGCCGTCGCTTAACTGCTGATCCAGGGTTTGATCGGCGGCGCGATGCCACTCCACCATCCAACGGGCCCACCCTTCCGGATCCCCGTCTAACGTCCACGTCCTCCGCTCGACCGAGGCGCGAATCATCGCCTCGAAACTGATCCCCGGCGCGAACATATCCTCCATGTTTGGATACATTTCGCGATACTTCGAATTGGTCAGCACATAACAATCGTCGCGGTCGAACAGCGCGAATCCCTCCGAGATCGATTCAATCGCGTCGGCCAGCTGGTGCTGAGCCGCCTTCAGCGCCTCCTCCGATTTTTTGCGCTCCGTGATGTCGGTGCGGAGCCCGACAATCCCGCCATCACCCGTGCGCCGTTCGATCAGGCGCACCCAGGTACCGTCCTGAAGCTGCCGCTCCATCGCCTGACCGCAGGCGCGATGCCATTCCATATTGCGGCGGATCCATCCTTCCGGATCGTCGCCGACATCGTGGATGCCGCTGGCGACGGCGGCGCGCAGCATCGCCTCGTAAGGCGTGCCCGGCGCGAAATACTCGGTCAGATGGGGGTAGCGGTCGCGATACTTGCTGTTGGTCAGAACGTAACGATCGTCGCGGTCGAACAGGACAAAGCTCTCCGAGATCGACTCGATGGCGTCGATCAACTGCTGCTGGGCGGCCTTCAGCGCTTCCTCGGATTGTTTGCGCTCGGTGATGTCGGTGCGGATGCCGACGATGCCGCCGTCACGCGTGCGCCGTTCCGCGAGCCGCATCCACCGCCCGTCGCTGAGCTGGCGCTCTTGCGGCTCGCGCGGTGCCAGGCGGTGATGTTGCGGATCCACTCTTCCTGATCCTCCTCAATCACCCAGAGTTTGCGTTCCAGGCCGATGCGCAGCATGTCTTCGTAGCGTGTCCCCGGCGCGAACGCACCGTCCATCGTCGGGTACATTTCCCGATATTTCGAGTTGGTCATCACGTAGCGGTCGTCGCGGTCAAACAGCACAAAGCCTTCCGAAATCGATTCGATGGCGTCGACGAGCTGCTCCTGCGCCGCCTGCAGCGCCGCCTCAGACTGTTTGCGCTCGGTGATGTCGGTGCGGATGCCCACGATCCCGCCGTCTCGGGTTCGGCGTTCGGCTGCGCGGACCCAGCGGCCGTCCGCCAACTGCCGATCCAGCGTTTGTTCCGCGGTGCGGTGCCAATCGACAATCCGGCGGATCCAAGCCTCGGGGTCGCCCTCGACCTGCCATAATCCGCGTCCGACCGCGGTGCGGATCATTGCCTCATAGGTATTTCCCGCCGCGAACGCGTCAGCCATCGTCGGGTACATTTCCCGATATTTCGAGTTGGTCATCACGTAGCGGTCGTCGCGATCGAACAGCACAAAGCCTTCCGAAATCGCCTCGATGGCGTCGACGAGTTGTTCCCGCGCAGATTTCAGCGCCTCCTCGGATCGCTTGCGTTCGGTGATGTCGGCGCGGATGCCAACGATTCCGCCGTCGCGTGTGCGCCGCGCCGCCAGGCGTATCCAGCGGCCATCGCCCAGCCGCCGTTCGTCCGGCTCGCCGCAGGCGCGCTGCCATTCGGCGGTCCGGCGGACGTAAGCCTCCGGGTCTT
>JBBRPG010000046.1:0-23461 GCA_038228485.1 Alphaproteobacteria bacterium | reverse complement strand
GCACGATCGGCGGCTTTCACATCGACGGTGATCCCGGTGCGCATCCCGCAGACTCGCATGACCGCGAACACACGGGAATCCGCTATCGGACTCTTCCGTCAGATTTTATCCACTAGCTTCACACTGTCGACGACCTTGGACGCGATCAGCTCGTTGCCGTAGGAGATAGAAATATCCATCTCATGACAGAAGGTTCTGATTGACCGCGCTACCTTGGTAGCGGACTTCGGGGGACGTTGTGCCATAAGAACGCTCTCCACGTGTAAAAAACAGCGTGGGGCAATATGTAGAAGTGACTACGGATGTGGTCTAGATATCATCAAATGATTTGTTTGATGTCACTTTTCTAGGGCGGGTTAAGTCAGTCAACGCCTTGGTGGCTCGATAGTATTCTTGTTTGACGGCCCCAATCCCACGTCGAGTTTCGCGCGCTACTTGCTCAAACGCCTTGGTCTGCGGGTCCCGACAACCTTGCGCGCGGTAGGTCTGCTCCAACTCGTGGATTCTACCTACTCGCATGGATGCCTTCATGAACCGGGAGGGCAGCTCTATTTTCCGTCGCCCGCGTCTGTCGATTCCTTCACCCAGCAGCAAACGGGCGATGTAGAGCTGCGCCGTGCCGGGGATGGCCGGCTCCTGGCGACGGAGCGCGGCGACAATATCGCTCTCCAGGGGATGCTCCCCTCGATCTACGCAACTCGCTATCGCGGCCCAACTATCAGCGCGAAAGTCGCTTAGCTTCGTCATGGCGCGCCCCCCTCGCGCCGTAGCGGAATCACCTTGGCGTCATCGCCATCCACGTATCGAGCCCATGCCTCGGCGAGCTGGCGGCGCTTCTCGAATAAGTCGCCGCGGCGGTACGCCGCCTCAACTTTGTCGCCGACCACGTGGGCGAGCGCCATCTCGGCAACCTCTGCCGCAAAGTTAGTTTGCTCGGCGCACCAATCGCGAAAAGTCGATCGGAAGCCGTGTGCCGTCAACTCGCCACGCCCCATCCTGCGCAAGGTCATTAGCAGCGCCATGTTGCTGAGCGGTCTGCCGTCGCGCTGACCTTGGAACACAAAGTCGCCCTGTCGAATTGCCGTCATCTTCTCGACGATCGCCAGCGCGGCATCACTCAACGGCACGCGATGCTCTTTGCCGGCCTTCATGCGGCTGGCGGGAATCGTCCAAAGCCGCTCCGCGGTGTTGATGTCACCCCAGCGAGCGCCAAGCACTTCGCCAGTACGTCCGGCGGTCAGGATCGCGAATTCCAGGGCGCGGGCGGCGATCCCTTCTTGTTGACGCAGCCGGGTTAGGAAACCTGCGATCTAGGCATAGGGCAGGGCAGCGTGGTGCTCGACGGCGCGGACTTTCGTTTTCTTCGGCAACAGGTTTTCGAGATGGCCGCGCCAGCGGGCGGGGTTCTCGCCGTGCCGGTAGCCGCGCGTGGTCGCCCAATCGAGGATGCTTTCGATGCGCGCGCGCACCCGGCCCGCGGTTTCCGGCTTCACCGCCCATATCGGCTCAACCGATTTCATGACGAGCCCGACATCGACAGCTTGCACTGGCAGTGCGCCGAAGTGGGGATAGACATAGGTGGCGAGTGTCGCCGTCCACTGCGAGGCGTGCTTGGCGTTTTGCCAGCCTGCCCGGTGCGCGGTGATGTAAGCCTCAGCGCACTCGCGAAAGGTCATCGCCTTAACCGCGTCAACCGCCGCTGCCCGTCGCGCGGCGATGCGATCCTCGATCGGGTCAACCCGCTCTGCTACCAGCCGCCGCGCCGTTCTGGCCTTCTCGCGCGCCTCGGCAAGCGAGAATACGTCAGCCGAACCCAATCCCATATCCCGCCGCCGGCCAGCTAGCTGGAATCGATAAATCCAGGTCTTCGCCCCCGTGGGTGCGACTTGCAGGTAGAGCCCGCCACCATCGGCGTATAGGCCGGGTGCTTTTTCGGTCTGAATCCGCCGCGCGGTCAGCCCCGCTGCTTGCCGTGCCATTTTCGTCCGCCTAACTCTATCTGCCCATCGTGTTACCCATCATAGAGACGTGGATTGGTGTGGTCAAGCGTGGAGGCTTGTGGAGCATATAAGGGCTGAACGGCCTTATCTCCTGCCTTTTTGTGGATAATTGTGGATTGTGGTGGAGACGGGGGTGGCGGAGGGAGTGGGATTCGAACCCACGATACGGTTGCCCGTATACACACTTTCCAGGCGTGCGCCTTCGACCGCTCGGCCACCCCTCCGGGTGCCCGTCGCTGCGGCGGCAGGCGAGGGACACTAGCGCAGATTCACTTGGCGCGGAATCAGGACCGGCTGATCGCTGGGCGCGGGCAGCCTCCGGCGGCAAAGCCATTTCACCCAGAAAGCGGCGGGGGACTGAAAGTACGCCCTCAGCCGGCCCGTCAGGGCGGCGAATTCACTCGCCGGCGCCGCGCGGCCGTAATTGTAGAAACCGATTGTTCGGTCGATCTTGCGGCGCAGCTTGAATTGCGACGCGACGAATTTGGGCCCTTGCCGCGCCGCCCGCTTTCGCCAGCGCGGGTCGTCCAGCACCCCCACCACCGCCTCTGCAAGTTTGTCGGCCGCGCGCTCCGTGACGAGTCGTCCGGTCACTCCGTCGCGCATGGCTTCGCCGACACCGCCGACCAGCGGCGCCACGACCGGCACCCCCGCCGCCTGCGCCTCGATCAGCACGTTGGGTGTGCCTTCGAACCGCGAGGTCATCAGGAACACGTCCATCACCGCATAGATCGCCCCGACATCGGTCCTGGGGCCGAGCAGCGCGACGCGCTCGGACAATCCCAACGCCCTTGTCGTGCGCAGGATGGGCTCGGCCAGCTCGCCATAGCCGGCGAGCACGAAGCGGACATCGGGTCTCGCCGCGGCGATGATCGCGGCGGTTTCAAGCCACAGCTCGGGGTCTTTCTCGGGGGCGAAGCGCATCAGCGCGCCGACGGTGGGCGCCGGCGACGGCCCGATCTGCCCCCGGAAAGCGGCGATCCGGCGCCGCTTGGCGATGCCCATGCCGTCGGGCAGAAACCCGTTGTAGAGGATCTTGACGGTGCCCTCGGGGACCTCGAGCCATTTGCTCCAAGGCCCGGGCGTTGGTCCGGCTGATGTTGAGCAGCACCACATCCGGGTTGCGCAGCAGCAGAAGATAGGCGTCGCGATAGAGGCTGAATTCCGGTGCCCCGCGCTGGATCGGCGAGACGTTGACCAGCTGCAGCAGGAACCGCTCCACCCCGAGCGCGCTGGCGGGGAACCCGGCGATCACCGTCGCCGGCTCGGACCAGCAATGCACGACCGCGGGACGAAACCTCCGGATTGCCTGCCCCACGGCGGCGCCGAGGCGCACCACGCTGAAATGGCCGATCAGCGGCATGAAGCGGCCGAGCCCGTACTCGTCGGCCGCCATCTCGCCCGGAGCGGTCATGTCGTCACAGCCGGTGGCGCAGGACATGTCGACGCCGAGCGCGGCGAATTCGGCCTCGAAGGTCGGCTCGCCGGGGGAGGCTTTAGCGAGGGCAAAGATCGCGACGGTATAGCCGCGGCGCAACAGACCGGTCGTCGTTGCCAGCATCTGCCTCTCGCAGCCGCCACGCGCCAGGGTCGAGGTGACCATTAGCACATGTTTGGCTTTGCCGCGAAGGGCCGGCATGTCACAATCCCCAATTACTGGCCCCGATTACTGGCCCCGATTACTGGCCCCGATTACTGGCAGCGGTGGTCTCACGCAGATTTTGGAAAATCCAGCGGACCGTCCGGTAGCCTGTCGCAATGGCTGCTGCGAACGCGGGCTGCCATGGTTCAACCTCGATAGAGGGTTTGACGGGCCTTACCGCCTAGCTTATCACGCCTTCGCCGGCCATCGTTTGAATGGACATAGCGCGCGCGGTGAGATGCCGAAAAAGCAGACGGTTGGTGCGGCGATGACCGCCGTGTAGGTCTGCGTTCTGCCGAACATGCAAGCTCGCCTCGTGCAAGCAATTGGCGAATCGAATCCCGATGAGCCACCAGGTCTTGGTTCCATGATACTTGACGCGGATTTAACTCGGGCGGTCGGCGAGCGCCTCTTGAAGGTGGCTGAAGAACTCCGGCAGGAGTCAAAATGTTAGAAACCACAATCGCCGGCAGCCTGCCGAAACCCTCCTGGCTCGCCGAGCCGCGCAAATTATGGCCGGCCTGGCAGCTTGGCGGCGAAGCGCTCGCCGAGGCCAAGCGCGACGCAACCATTCTCGCGCTCAAGCGCCAGGAGGACGCCGGCATCGACATCGTCAGTGACGGCGAGATGTCGCGGCAGCATTTCGTCCACGGCTTTCTCGAAAACCTCGACGGCATCGACTTTGCCAACAAGGTGCGGATGGGCATCCGCAACAACCGCTACGAGGCCGACGTGCCGACCGTCACCGGGCCGCTGCGCCGGCGCGGCAGCGTTCACGCGGCGGAGGCACGGCTCGCCCGCGCCCATACCACGCGCGCGCTCAAATTCACCCTGCCGGGGCCGATGACGATCATCGACACCATTGCCGACCGGCATTACGGCGACCGGGTCGAGATGGCGATGGCCTTCGCCGATCTGCTCAACGAGGAGGCGCGCGAGCTGGCCGAGATCGGCGTCGACGTGATCCAGTTCGATGAGCCGGCCTTCAACGTCTATCTCGACGAGGTCACGGATTGGGGGATCGCGGCGCTGCATCGCGCGATCGAAGGGGTGACGGCCAAGACTGCGGTCCACATCTGCTACGGCTACGGCATCAAGGCGAACATCGACTGGAAAGCCGGGCTCGGCAGCGAGTGGCGCCAGTACGAGCGCATCTTCCCGGCCCTGGCCGCGAGCCGGATCGACCAGGTGTCGTTGGAATGCGCCAATGCGCGGGTACCGATCGAGCTGATGGGTTTGTTGGCGGGCAAAGATGTGCTGGTCGGCGCGATCGATGTCGCGACCGATCATATCGAGACCCCAGACGAGGTCGCCGCGACCATTAACCGCGCGTTAAACCACGTCCCGGCCGAGCGGCTGTTCCCCTGCACCAATTGCGGCATGGCACCGCTGGATCAAGGGCTTGCGTATAAAAAACTCCAGGCGCTCGCCGCCGGCGCCGCGCTGGTGCGGGGACGGACTTAAACCGGCTAACCCTTGGTCGCGACGATGAACATGCGGCGGAACGGGAACAGGGTTTTGCCGTCGGGGCGGCGTGGATAGGCAGCATCGACCAGCCTGGTATAGGTGTCCTCGAATTGGCTGCGCTGCGGCTCGTCGAGCGCGCCGAGCAGCGGCTGCAGCCACGTCGATTTGGTGTATTCCTTGACCGCGTGCTCGCCCTCGAGCACCTGCAAATATTCGGTCTCCCACATGTCGAGCCGCGCCGCGATCGGCGCCAGCAAATTGTAGTAGACATCGGGAGGGTCCACCGGTGCCGGGCGCAGCATCGGCTCCAGCTTGGCGCGCCACGGCCCCATCCGCGCCGCCTCGCCCATCGAGGTGTGCGATTTCGCACCGAAATTGCGCGGGATCTGCACCGCAAAGGTGCCGCCGGGGGCTAGGCTGTTAAACAGCGCCACGAAGACCGGGTGGTGGTTCTCGATCCAATGCAGCGCAGCGTTCGAATAGATCACATCGGGCTGTTGCGGCGGCAGCCACGTGGTGAGGTCGGCCTGCTGCCATTCGATCTGCGGCAGTTCGGTCTTGGCCTTGGCCAGCATCTCGGCCGAGCCGTCGACCCCGACGATGCGCGCCTGCGGCCAACGCTCGGCGATAAAGCGGGTGACATTGCCGGCGCCGCAACCGAGATCGTAGACGAGCTTTGGCGCCTCGGCCTCGATATGCCCCAGGAGGTCGATCGCCGGGCGCAGCCGCGGGCCGGCGAATTTCAGGTATTGCGCAGGATCCCAGGCCATCGTCCTCAACCGGAATTGGGTTTGCCGCCGCAGGATAGCATTACCGGAGCGGGCAACGGATAGGGACCGTTTTCGAGCCGCTTGACGAAAATGGCGAGGGCTGCGTCCTGCGCGGCGCGCGTGTGAAAGCCGCCCTTGACCTGGGTCGCGCCGATCAACGCCCGCACGAAATCGGCGACCAGCGCCGCATCGGGCGGCTGCGGCTCGCCCCAGAACCCGGCCAGGTCGCCGGCATGGGTGAGGCCCGCCACATCGTAGATCGCGCTGCCGAGCGTCTTGACCGGCACACCGTAACGCAGCGCGCTGAGGCCGATGGTGCTGTTGACGGTGACGACACCGGCGGCATTGGCGAGCAGCCGGTCGGGAATGCCGTTGTCGAGGAAGACCATCCGCTCGTCGCCCTGCTCGCGGATGAGACGCCGCCAATCGATCAGCCCTTCGTCGAGCGGATGTCCGACCACCGCCAGGCGGCGTTGGCTGCCGCTCGCGGCGAACGACCGCATCACCAGGCTAAGCGCATCGCGTGCGTCGGCGAACGGGGAGTGCGCGCGCAGCTGAAAATCGGTGGCCAACTGCAATGGATAGAGGAAATAGCTTTGCGGCTTGTCCGCCAGCCCGGCCTTGGCTGCCGCGGTCGTCCGCCGGGTCGCCAGCCGGCGCGGCGCGTTCATCACCCAGCCGGCATATTCGGCGAACGGGTGGTACAGGCCGTGCCGCCGGTAATGCGGGTAGAGCGGCTGGCCGAAAACCGTTGCACCATTGTAGGCGATGTCGTGCAGCGCCAGCCGCCAGAACGGTGTGTGAAAGCGCGGCGTCAAATCGGGCTCGGGGAATTTCGCCGCCAGCGTTCGGATCGTCTCGGGGTCGCGCGGGAAGCGCGAGGCGGTGGTCATCCCGTCTTGTTCCAAGGTCAGCCAATCGGGCCGGACATAGCCCAGATCGGTAACCAGCACCGCGATGCCGCGGGCTCGGGCCGCTTCCGCCGCGACGATGTGGTAGGGCCTCCGGTCGCCGAGCAGAATAAGGTCGGTGACCGCTCGTTCCTCCAGCAGCTTTGCAATAAAGCCGGGCCACGCCTCAAACCGGCCGCGGAAATCGGTCGCCGGCAATCGCCAGAACAGCCGGTCGCCGAGGTTGAGGTTGACCCGATGAACCCGATGCCCCCGCGCGGCCAGCGCTCGCCCCAAGCGCGCGAAGAAGGAGGATTGCGGACCTTGCAGGAACAGGAACGAGCGCGGCACGAAAATCAGATCGGGCGCACCCGTCCTGGAATGCCGATCGGGCATTCCAGCGCCGCCCGGTCCCAGCCTCCCGCGTCGGCCGCGGCCGCATAGGTCGTGGACAGGAAATCGAGCAGCAAAGCGTCGGGGTCTGCGGCGGTCCGGACCGTCTCGTACAGCAGGATGAACTCGCCGAGCGCCGTGTCGAAATGGGCCGCCGGCGTGACGGGCCGGTCACGGAAACCCGCAGGTTCCGGATAGGTGTAGGAGTAGAACGCCGCCTGCGGAAAGCCGGCGTTGCCGGGCCAGAACCCAGCGCTGCTTTCCTCGTGCGAGTAGGCTTCGCAGGTGACCGCGTCGGGCAGGTCGGGGATGCCGCCCGGATGGCGCGGCGCCGACCGCCCCGAAAAGCGGGTTCGCCGCGAGATCGAAACTTCCCCAAAAGAAATGGACGGGGCTTGCCTTGCCGAGGAAGCCGCTGCGAAACAGCTTGAACACGCGATCGATCTGGACGAGCGCGCGCCAAAAGCGATGCGCCGCCGCAGCGTCGTAGCTGGCGTGGCGGCGATCCTGCGAATAGCGGGTCGCATTTGCCATTTCGCTCGGCATGTCGTCGATCGCGACCGTGACGCCGAGGCCATACACGAGATCGAAAACCCGGCGGTGGAAATCGACGACCGTCTGCGGCTCCAGCGGAAAGCCTTGTTCCTCGCCGCGACTGGTACGCGCTATCAGACGGTGGCCGATGAAGTCGAAGTCGATCTCAAGGATTTCGCCGTCGATCGGGATCGGCGACGTGCCGAGGCCACGGGCGGTGACGTAAAGCGGCACGTGCCAGCTGTGGTTGAGCCACGGCGTCAATCCGAGGCGGATCTTGCCGACAATCTGGGTCCACAGCTGCAACGTCTCAGCAGTATCGCGCCAGCCCGCATAGGGCAGGTCGGGCCATAATTGGAGCGCATCGTCCATAAACGTCTCCTTCCGAGGCGAGCTTGCGGCTGCCTATGGAGCCGTCAAACCACGTTCGCTTCGCGCAGCCCGGCGATCGCCGCGCGGTCGTAGCCGAGCTCGCCCAGCACCGCGTCGGTATCCTCGCCCATCTCGTGCGGCGGATGCTCGATCGACGGGCCGCCATGGGCGAACTTGAACGCGGCGAGGGGCACCCCGACCGGGCCGTCGATGCCCGGCACGTTCTCGAAGTGGTGAAACACGCCTCGCTGCTGAAAATGCGGGTCGGCGAGGGCTTCGGCCATCGTCCGCACCCGCGCTGCGGGGACATGGCGCGCCTGGAAATAGACCTCCCATTCGTCGGCGGTCTTGGATTTGATGATGTCGGCGATCACGCCGGCCTCCCGTTCGCGGTCGTCGACGCGGCTTTCATTGTCGGTCTTGATCATGTCGGGCCGTTCGACCGCGCGCCAGAACCGCTCCTGCTGGCGGATGTTGCTGGCGCCGATCATCACCATGCCTTGCTTGGCGTCATAGGCGCTGTTGGTGGCGAAAGGCTGCTTGTTGCCGTGCGGCTTGGGCTCGGTCTTGTTGCGGAAATAGCCGGTCATCAGCGAAGCCTGCATCATCATTGCGACCCCAAGCATGGCGAGGTCGATGTGCTGGCCCTTGCCGGTGCGCTCGCGCTGGAAGAGCGCGGCCGCGAGCGCGAAGGCGCCCATCGTGCCGGTCGCGTAATCGACCGCCGGCGCGCCGATCTTGATCGGATTGACCTCTTCGGTGCCGGTCGAGGCCATGATCCCGGAGGTCGCCTGGATCACGTGGTCGTATGCAGTCTGCTCGCGCCGCACCCCGTCCTGCCCGAACGCCGAGATCGAGCAATAGATAAGGCGCGGGTTGATCTCGAGCAGCGCCTCGTAGCCGAGCCCCAGCGCTTCGAACGCGCCCGGCCGGTAGTTCTGCACCAGCACGTCCGACGTGGCGACCAGCTTTTTGAGGATTTCGCGGCCCTCAACGGTCTTGAGGTCGAGGGTGATCGAGCGCTTGTTCGACCCCTGGGTCAGGAACGAGGTGCCCATGTTGCGGCGGTTGAGCGCGCGGTCGGTGCCGCCCTCGCGGCTTTGGTCGGGCTCGTCGGGGTGCTCGACCTTGATCACGTCGGCGCCCAGCACCGCCAGCTGATAGGCCGCGAACGGCCCCGCCAGAACATGGGTGATGTCGATGATGCGAATGCCCTCGAACGGACGGGTCATGTGCGGCCTCCTCGAATACGCGGCGCGGGCGGCAATCGTCGCATCAGCGGCGGAGGAAGGCAAAGCCCGATGCGCAAAAAGGTTGACAGGGATTCGTCCTACAATTCAAAGGTATTGCGTGCGCGAACCGGCCCGAGGCCGGCGATAACGGGGGGCGGGGGCATCCGATCGCCAAGGGAGCTGTGGTGGGGTGGCGCGTGCGCTGCGGGGCTGACCGCGGCGGCGCTCGTCTACACCTTGCAGGCCGGGGCGAAGGACGCGTCGGCAACGATCGGGCGCGTGGCGGCGACTCAGACTGAAATTGCCCGCGTTTTCGAGCCGATTGCGGCATCGGCGGGGACATTGCGAAGACCGGCGCCATTTGGGACAGCGGCTGCGGCGAACCAGGTCGAAACCGTCAAGTTTGGCGACCCGCGTCGGCCGTCGGTGCGGGTGGTGCGCGGCCCGGCTCAGAATGTTGTGAAACCGCAAGGTGAAGGGCCGCCGAGCCAGTTCGGACCGATGGGCTCCGACGATCTGCTGAGCCTGGCTGCGGAGACGAGGCGAGGTGCAGACGAGAACCCTGCGAAACCACCGGATCAAGCGGCGGCTGACCGGGTCGAGACGGTCCGCTTCGCCGATCCGCGCCTGCCGGCAGTGCGGGTGATCCACGCTGCGAGCCGGACAGCCATGTCGGCGCCTGCGCAAACCCTCTTCAGTGCGAGCACTGCCGACACCGAGATCGTCAGCTTCGGTCAAGGTCGCGCCACGAGGGTGGCGGTGGTACGCGGCATCAACGTATCGCCCGCCGTCGGTTCCAGCCCCCTGGCGGCGGCTTTCGCTCGCGGTCGGGTCGAGACCGTGCGCTTCTTCAATTCCAAACTGCCGCAAGTCTACATCGTGCGCGGCGCTGGCAGTCGCGATCCGGGGCGCGATCCTGGGCGTGACCCCGGGCGTGACAGTGGGCGCCAAGCGGCCATCGGGCTGTTCGGCGCGGCCAGTGCCGGTGAGCTCGACCGCGTCGCTTTTGCCGTCGACGGCGCGGAATCGGGGCACGGCGCGAATTTGGCGATGTGGCGGCCGGAGCTCGACGGGCCGCAGGGGCCGATGCAGGTCAGCGCCGCGGCGGCGCTGGATGTCGGCGGCGGCGACCGCTTCGACATGCGGCAGAACCGGCTGCTCGGCCGCGCCTACTTGGCGCGGCTCTTTGCGCGCTACGGCAACTGGCCCGATGCGATCGGGGCTTACAATTGGGGGCCGGGCAATTTCGACGGCTGGATCGCCGCTGGGCGGCCGTTCGACATGCTGCCGCTCGAAACCGCGCGCTATCTGAACCGGGTGCTGCGCGACGCGTTCCTGATGAGGCCGTTGTAGCGAAATGTAGGGTGGGTTAGCGCCGCGTCATCCACCGCTTGCCTGCGTTGGTGGGTTACGCTGCGCTAACCCACCCTACGGCGCTACACGCTTCTCGAACATCAGCGTGTCGCCGAGCGCGGGCGGCAGCGCGACGGCGATGCCGGCTGCGGTCCGGCGATAACTAAGGCCGGTTGCGGTCAAGCAGGCTTCGAGCTCTCCGATGCTGTTGACGGCCACCGAGGCGGCCACAAGACAGGGCAGCGGCCCGGCCGGCACAATCCCCAGTGTCTCAGCCAGATAGGCAGTCGTGGCGATGTTGAGCGCGCCGCGGTCCAGCGGAATTTTCGTTACCGCGCCGTCGCTTGCCGCCCGGCGGCCGGTGAAGCGGGCGTAGCGCTCGGCTACTTCGGCGATGTCGTCCGCCGCGATCCATAGCGCAGTCAGCGCCTCGGCCCCGTTCGGGTGGTCGAGCATCTCGGGCAGCCACACCAGATGGTCGGTGCGATGGGTCAGGAACTGGGCGCGGCCCTCCGGCATCGTCCCGTGGGCGATGCGCGCGATCGAGAAGCGGGCGAACGCGTCGCCCACCGGCCGGCGCATATCGACCAGCGGCAGGGTCTCGTACCCCAACTCTTCGAGCCGGTGGTGCTCGGCCGCGGCGTCGGCGGAGGCGAAGGCGGCCAAATGCAGCCCCGCATGGTGGGCGATCCGCTCGCGCAATTGCGCCGCGAGCGGGGTGTCATGAGTCGCAGTCAGCAGCTCGAGATAGCCGTTTCGCAGCATCGCCAGCCGGTTGCCGGTGCCGGCCGGCACTGTTTTGCCGTCGACCGTGTTGGTCTGGACGCTGAACGGCGTCAGGCGAAACCCGCAGCGCTCCAGCGCCGTCGCCGCCGCGTCGATCTCGGCCACGAAGAAGGCGGTGTGGTCGAGAAACACCTCGCCCGGACCGGGCAGTTGGTTCGCCATGTCCACCTCACTCGGTCATCAGCACGCTGTCGACGGCGCGCTGCCAGCCGGCATAGCGCGTCTCGCGCTCGTCGTCCGGGATCGCCGGGGTGAAGACGCACTCGGCCCGCCAGCGCGCGGTCATCTGCTCGGGCGGCGGACAGACTCCGCGCTGCAAGCCGGCGACATAGGCCGCGCCCCAGGCGGTGGTCTCGACCGAGGGCGGCCGCTCGATTCGCCCCGGCAGGATGTCGGCGAGGAACTGCATCGTCCAGTCGCTCGCCGCCATGCCGCCGTCGACGCGCAGCGTGTCGATGCTCAGGCCGCTGTCGGCCTTCATCGCCGCGATCAGGTCGCGGGTCTGGTAGCCGACCGCTTCCAGGGTGGCGCGGGCCAGCTCGGAGACGCCGCAATCGGCGGTGAGCCCGCTGATCGCGCCGCGCGTCTCGGGGCGCCAATAGGGCGCGCCGAGCCCGGAAAACGCGGGCACGAAATAGACGCGCTGACGCGGATCGGCCTTCTCGGCGAGCGCCTGCGTCTCCGCCGCCGCGGCGATGATACCGAGCCGGTCGCGCAGCCATTGCACCGCCGCGCCGGCGATGAAGATGCTGCCTTCGAGCGCATAGGCGGTTTCGCCGCCGATCCGGTAGGCGATCGTGGTCAGCAGCTTGTGGGCGGAGGCAGCCGGCTTCGCGCCGGTATGCACCAAGGCGAACGCGCCGGTGCCGTAAGTCGATTTGACCATGCCGGGGCGAAAGCAGGCCTGACCGATGAGGGCCGCCTGCTGGTCGCCGGCGATCCCGGCGATCGGGATCGGCGCGCCGAACAGCTCGGCTGCCGTCTCTCCGAAATCGGCGGCCGTGTCGCATGCCTCGGGCAGCAGCGCCCGCGGAATGTCCAACCCGGTGAGTAGCTCCGCATCCCATTCGAGGCGGTGCAGGTCGAACAGCATCGTGCGCGATGCGTTGGTGACGTCGGTCCGGTGCCGCGCACCGCCGGTCAGCCGCCACAAGAGGAACGTGTCGATCGTGCCGAAGGCGATGTCGCCGGCGACCGCGCGCTCGCTCAGCCCCGGAACGGTGTCGAGCAGCCAGCGGATTTTCGATGCCGAAAAATAGGGGTCGATGACGAGGCCCGTGCGCTCGGCGACCGGCTGGGTGAATCCCTCCGCGCGCCAGCGCTCGCAGATCGGCGCGGTGCGGCGGTCCTGCCAGACGATGGCGTTGTGCACTGGCTTGCCGCCGCCGCGCTCCCACAACACCGTTGTCTCCCGCTGGTTGGTGATGCCGATCGCCGCGACGGGCGCGGGCGATGCCGCGATCGCCTCGCGGCAGGTGGCGACCACTGCCTGCCAGATTTCTTCGGGGTCATGCTCGACCCAGCCGGGCTGCGGATAGATCTGGCGCAGCTCACGGCGGGCGATGTGGTGGATCGCGCCCGCCGCATCGAACAGGATCGCGCGGGTGCTGGTGGTGCCTTGGTCGATCGCGAGAATCAAGGCGGTATCTCGGCTACCGACGACAACACGCTCTTCCCCTCGAATCGCCCAACCGGTATCGCATGATAGAGGACGCTGGTACTGAATGTCGCACCCGGCAATTTATCGCATCATAATCCGTTGTTAAGAACGTGCCGGGGAGGGTTCCCTCGCGGCATCGCTCGTTGAACATCCATTGAGAGGCAAGGGCATGAAGCATCTCGCCTATGGCGCGGCAGTGACGTTGACGGCTGTCGGTTTGGCAGTCGGCACCGCAAGGGCCGCCGATACACCGGTCGCTACGGCTCCGATAACAAATCTCCCCCAACCGGCGCAAGCGGTGACGCCGACGAACCCGCCCGCACTCGCCGCAAGCCCCGTCTGCCCGCCAGTGCATCGGCAAGCAGCGGCAACGCACCATTATCGCGCCCGCGTGCACCACGGCAGCCAGTATTCGTCGGTACGCTCCTACTCTTCCTACGTCCGAGAGGTAGAAGTGCCGGTGCCTACGCCCGTCTACTACCAGCCGCCACCGCCAACCGCCACCCCCTGCGGCTCCGATTTTCTACACGGCTGCTCCAGGTCCCGCGCCGTGGTTCTTCCATCGTGGCTGGCACGGCCGGTGGGAACATCGTTGGTGGTAGGCGCTAGCTGGGAATCAATCTGGCCGGCGATTCTCGCCGGCCAGTGACTGGTTCTCTGACGGCTTGCCTTTGGGGGAAGGGGCAATCACTACCCGCGCACCGAAGCGCGGGTAGATGAAGGTTCGGTGTCTAGTAAGCCACAGTTCGGACACCATATAACCACTATACCGACGTTAAGGTTAACGTCCCCCAACGTTAGGAGACCGAATATGCAGGTCGGCATATCGGACGAGGAGCGCGATGCGCTCGTCGCTTTTTTGCAGGAACATATCGAAAAAGAGCGCCTTCCCCGTTCGGCGCGACTGTCGCTTAAAAAATTCCTTTCGAAGATCGAGCCAATGAACCAGGTCACCGCGCCGCTACCCGTGTATTCACTGGCTGAATGCTGATACAGCGCTAGGCGTGGCGCTGCAAATCCATAGATAAATCGGATAGTTGCTATTTATGTTATTGATTATTATGCGGAATATACATTCCACTTTCTTGTCGACTACCCGCAGATAATCCGCCTTCATCGCCGTCCCTCGGGCCGCCCTTTCGCTTGCGGTACTTTATTGCAGCAGAACGCGGGCCGCAGGGACAGGCTGGTGCGCGCGGGCCCGCGCAAAAAGGCTAAAGCGCCGAGTGGCTAAACAACCGCCAATCGTTCCTGGCGTCGGCCGGCGCGTTCGATATGATGACCACCGATCGGCGCGCCGCGCCGCAATAACCGTAACGCTCCCGTGTCCGCGAATAATCCCGGCTTCGCTCCGGCAGCCTCACCCGCAACCCAACCGACCGCGCTATCGGCCGTCTTTCGCCGGTTAGCGAGCGCGCCGCCGGCCCCGGTTGCCCGCACGCGGCCCGCCGAGGCGCCTTCCGTGGCGACCCCTGAACTTCCGCCGGCCGAGCCGCCGCAGACAATAGGGTTCGAGCCCGTCGAAGCTCCAGTCGCAACGGCCGTGAGCGTCGCGCCGCCGATCGAGCCCTTCGTTCCCAAGACCGAGGATCTCGCCGCGCTGGCGCCGCTGGCGCCAGTGCCGATCTCCGTGCTCGACGCCGAAATCGCGCCGCCGCCAGCGCCCGAGCCGCAGGCGCCGGTCGAGCCGCCGAGTCCGCTCTCCCCTGCGTCGCCGCACCCGCCAGCGGAACAATCCCCGACAGCCCAACAGCCCGCTGCGCAGCAACCCGCCGCTCCCCAACCGGGAACGCCGCCGGTCATGGCGGTGGCGCCCGCCGCGATTTCGGCAGTCGACCGCGCGGGACGGGAGCATGTGCCGCGCAACCGCCGGCTCTACCGGCGCGTCCAGCTGGCGGCAGAACTGGAGGTTGACGGGGCGCCGTGTAGCCTGATCGACGTGTCGGTCGGCGGGTTTGCCGCGACCGGCCTCCCGGCGGTCGCCGCCAACACCACGGCGCCGGTGACCTTGCGCCTGGTGATCGACGGGATCGAGGTCGGCACCGAGCTCAAGGCTCGGATCATCTATGCCAACCCGTCGCGTTCGAGCGGCCGTTTCATCGATCCGAGCGCGAGCCAGATCGCCTTTCTGCGCTATCTGGTGACCTGGCGCGGCGAGTCGGTCGGCGCGGTCGGCGCCACCACGCTGCTCGATGCGATCAGCGGCGCGGCGGAGCGCGCCGCCGCCGGCAGTTCGCTCGAACACTTGAACGCGGCGCCCAAGGAACGCTGGTGGGCCGGCCTCGTCGGCCGCAAGGTCGCGCCGCCGCGATAATCCAGCGGCGGGAAAGAGCGGATTCCGGTCGACTTGAAATTGTCACTGCGAGGAGCCCCAAGGGGCGACGCGGCAATCTTGTGCGGCCTGCATTTGCACCGCACGAGATTGCTTCGCTGCGCTCGCAATGACAACGATTCAAGGTTGGCGAAACCGGTGCTAATACACCACGACGCTGCGGATCGACTCGCCTTCGTGCATTAGGTGAAAGCCCTCGTTGATGTCGGCGAGGGCGAGCTTGTGGGTGATCAAATCGTCGATGTTGATCTTGCCATCCATGTACCAGTCGACGATCCGCGGCACGTCCGTGCGGCCGCGTGCGCCGCCAAACGCGGTGCCCTTCCAGATGCGCCCGGTGACGAGTTGGAACGGCCGGGTCGAAATCTCCTGTCCCGCGCCGGCAACGCCGATGATGACGCTGACCCCCCAGCCGCGATGCGTGCATTCGAGCGCCTGGCGCATCGTCGTCACATTGCCGATGCACTCGAAGCTGTAATCGGCGCCGCCCTTGGTCAAATCGACCAGATAAGGCACGAGGTCGCCCGCGACCTCCTTCGGGTTGACGAAATGGGTCATGCCGAACTTCTCGGCGAGCGCGCGGCGGTCGGGGTTGAGGTCGACCCCGACGATCATCTCGGCCCCGACCATGCGCGCGCCCTGGACGACGTTGAGCCCGATCCCGCCGAGCCCGAACACCACCACTTTGGCGCCGGCCTCGACCCGCGCGGTGTTGATCACCGCGCCGATCCCGGTGGTGACGCCGCAGCCGATGTAGCAGACCTTGTCGAACGGCGCGTCCTCGCGGATTTTCGCCACCGCGATCTCCGGCAGCACGGTGAAGTTCGCAAAGGTCGAGGTGCCCATGTAGTGGTGGATCGGCTTGCCGCCGAGCGAGAACCGGCTGGTGCCGTCGGGCATCAGCCCCTGGCCTTGGGTCCCGCGGATCGCGGTGCACAGATTGGTCTTGCGCGACAGACATGCCTCGCATTGCCGGCATTCCGGCGTGTAGAGCGGGATGACGTGGTCGCCCTTCTTCAGCGTCGTCACCCCCGGCCCGACATCGACGACAATGCCGGCGCCTTCATGGCCCAGGATCGCCGGGAACAGCCCCTCGGGATCGCCGCCAGACAAGGTGAACGCGTCGGTATGACAGATGCCGGTCGCCTTGACTTCGACCAGCACCTCACCCGCCTTCGGCCCGTCGAGATGCACCATCTCGATGGTCAGCGGCTTCCCCGCCTCATGAGCCACCGCCGCGCGCGTTTCCATGCCTAACCCCTCGCTGGACAGCGGGCACGAGGCCCGCGACTATCAGGGGAAAATAGCCTATCGAGGTGTTATGCGCTCCGAACGACTTGTCAAACTCTTTCGGATCGGCGCCGACCAAGTGGTCGAGATTCCGCCTGAGTTCGAGCTGCCGAGCGACAGCGTGACCATCCGAAAGGAGGGTGATCGGCTTATTATCGAACCATCTTGCTCAGAGCCGCCACCCGTGGCGCCCTCTTTGGACGCGTGAATTTGAGCGTCGCCCGGACAGCCAATCCCGTTGCACGCGATGCGCGAATGTGCACCTAATATTGGCGGCCGGGGCGGTTTCCCGGCCCACGTTCTCAGGGCGGGGTGAAAGTCCCCACCGGCGGTGATGGCGAGTTTTCGCCTCAGCCCGCGAGCGCTCGCTTTGCAAGGAGCGGGGTCAGCAGATTCGGTGCAACTCCGAAGCCGACGGTCACAGTCCGGATGGAAGAGAGCGGGAAGCGTAGGACGAAGCGCCGCGCGTGGCGTCCTCTGAGGCCCGTACGCCCTGATTCCGTGGTCTCTAACGATGAGGAGCCCGATGAATCAGCGCCGCAACGAACCCTCCGACCGAGCCGACGACATGGGCGCGCGCCGCGTTGCCTTTGTGCAAGCCTGCTGGCACAGGGAGATCGTCGACCGCTGCCGCGTCTCGTTCACGCAGGAAATCGCCAAGCGCGGCTTTACCGAGGACGACATCGACTTCTTTGAAGTCCCCGGCTCGTTCGAAATCCCGCTCCATGCCTCGCTGCTGGCGAAGAGCGGGCGCTACGCCGCCATCGTCGCTGCCGGCTTTGTCGTCGATGGCGGCATCTACCGGCACGAGTTCGTCGCCGAGGCGGTGATCGGCGGCTTGATGCGCGTGCAGCTGGATACGGGGGTGCCGGTGATCTCGGCGGTGTTGACGCCGCAGCACTTCCACGAGCACGAGGATCACCGCAAGTTCTTCCTCGATCATTTCGTGATCAAGGGCAGCGAGGCGGCTGCAGCGTGCGCGGCGACAATCGACAACATTCGCCGACTGCGCTCGCCCGCCGCGGCGCCGAATTGAGGAACGACTGATGTCGCGCATTGCGGTCGGCGGGTTCCAGCACGAGACCAACACCTTTGCGCCGCAACGCGCGACCTGGGACGATTTCGCGCGCGCCGACGCGTGGCCCGGCTATGTCCGCGGGGCAGAGCTGTTCGAGGCGGTGGCCGGGTACAACATCCCGATCGCCGGGGCGGTCGAGACGTTGCGCGGGCTTGGGCACGAGATGGTGCCGCTGTCGTGGTGCTCGGCACCGCCGTCGTCCTATGTCGACGAGGACGCCTACGAGCGGGTCGTCGGCGGCATGCTCGAAGATCTTGCCGCCGCAATGGGCGACGGCGCGGGCCCGCTCGACGGCATCTACCTCGACCTGCACGGCGCAATGGTCGCGGCGCATTTGGAAGACGGCGAGGGCGAGCTGTTGCGCCGCATCCGCGCCCTGGTCGGCGACCGTATCCCCATCGTCGCCAGCCTAGATTTCCACACCAACATGACCCCGGAAATGGTGCGCTATTCGAGCGCGATGGTCGGCTACCGCACCTATCCGCATATCGACATGGCCGAGACCGGCAGCCGCGCGGCGGAACTGCTTGACCGGCTCTTGAAGGAGCGCCGGCCGCTCTACAAGGCCTACCGCCAGGTCGATTTCCTCATCCCGCTGGTCTGGCAATGCACCCTCAACGAGCCGACCAAGGGCGTGTTCGCGCTGATCGACGAAGTAGAACGGGGTGGCGCCTCCCACAACCAGGGCATCATCGGCATCACCCATACGCCGGGGTTTCCGCCGGCCGACATCGCCCAGTGCGGCCCGGCGCTGGTGGTCTACGGCCACGACCAGGAGGCCGCCGACGCCGCGGCCGACCGCATCCTCGCCGCAATCAACGCCAAGGAGGCCGAGTTCGCCGGCCGGCTGTACACCGCCGACGAGGCCGCCATCGAGGCGATCCGCCTCGCCAAGACCGCGACCAAGCCGGTCGTGCTGGCGGACATCCAGGACAATCGCGGCGCCGGCGGCACCTCCGACACGGTGGGCCTCTTGCGCGCGCTGATCGCGCACAACGCGACCGGCGCGGTGATCGGCATGATCGTCGACCCCGAAGCCGCCGAGGCCGCCGAGGCGGTGGGGGAGGGGGCGCTGCTACCCTGCGGCATCGGCGCCAAGGTCGGCTATGCCGGCGAGACTCCGGTCGAGGCCAAGTGGCGGGTGATGCGGCTCGGCAGCGGCCGGTTCACCGGGACCGGGCCGTTTTACGGCGGCGCAAAGTTCGAGATCGGCCCGATGGCCCTCGTCACCGACGAGGACAGCGGCGTGTCGGCGGTGCTCGCCGCCAAACGCATCCAGGCCGCCGACCAGGAGATGTTTCGGCACGTCGGGGTCGAGCCCAGCCGCGTGCCGATCCTCGCGCTTAAATCGACCGTGCATTTCCGCGCCGACTTCCAGCCGATCGCGGAGACGGTGCTGTGCGTGTTGTCGCCCGGCGCGCATGTCAGCGACCCGGTCGAGATGCCGTACCAGCATCTGCGGCCCGGCATAAGGTTGCGGCCGCTCGGCCCCGAACATCGCTAGCCCTCCTGGTTCCACCGCGACCGTTCCTGAGCGCCTCAGCGCCCTGGCCGCGGAGGTGTTCGAGGCGGTGCGGCGAGGAATCACAAATCAGTTTGACCGTGGCAGGGCTACTGCCGGCTCAACGACGAATTTGACGATATCCCGGCAATCCTTGTAGACACCGGATTGCCCCACACGGCAGGTAATCACCTGAGGTTCTAGTGTATCTATGATATTTTTACATTCTCCGAAAAAGCCTGCTAGAAAAATAGATTGAGAAGTGTTCGATTTAAGGTCGCTTATCTCCTCAATGTGTTCTCGGATTTTTATTTTCATAAAATCAACGTCACTGGTTGATTCGTTGGCGATGCGTGCCGCCAATGCGCAGCGTGTTAGATACTGAGGAATTTTAGGTCTGGTAATAGTGCCGCTAGTGATATGAATTGCGATATTTTGCCTATTATCGGACAGAGTGTCGGTAGCACTGAATATTATAAGCAATGCGCTTGAGATAAGGTATTTCATTAGTTGGTCGCTTTCTAATTTAGAAGGCGGGAATGGCCCGAGAAAACTAAGGCGAATCTACTACAACCTGTTTAACGTGAGCGGACTAAACGGGAGAAGCGAATGGCAGACGGCGGCTACGTCCACCCCGAATATCTGGTCGAGACCGATTGGCTCGCCGCGCGTCTCGGCGATCCCGACCTTGTTGTGCTGGATTGCACGGTGCACCTGATCCCCGATCCGAAGATCACCTACACGGTCAAGTCCGGCCGCGAAGACTTTGAAAAGGGACACATTCCCGGCGCGCAGTTCCTCGACCTCCAGTCCGACCTGTCGGACAACAGCGGCACGAAATTGCGCTTCATGCTGCCGCCGCCCCACGAATTCGCCGCGGCGATGCGACGCTTCGGCGTCAGCGACAACAGCCGGATCGTCACCTACAGCACCGCCAACCCGCAATGGGCGACGCGGGTGTGGTGGGTGCTGCGGGTCTATGGCTTCGACAATGCCGCGGTGCTCAACGGCGGGTTCCAGAAATGGGCCAAGGAAGACCGCGCGGTCGAGACCGGCGCGGGCAAGGGCCGGTCTGCCGGTAGCTTCACCGAGCGCGCGCCCAAGCCGCTGATGGCCGACAAGAATGATGTGCTGGCGGCGATCGGCGACGGCGCGGTGTGCACGATCAACGCGCTGCAGGCGCTGCAGCATGCCGGCAGCGGCGGCAACACTTATGGCAGGCCGGGCCGGATTGCGGGCAGCGTCAACGTACCGACGGCCGGCCTCGTCGATCCCGCCGACAACACCTTCCTGCCGCCGGCGCAGATGCGGGCGAAGTTCGATGCGGTGCAGGCCTTCGATAAGAAGGTGATCACCTATTGCGGCGGCGGCATCGCCGCCAGCGCGACCGCGCATGCGCTGGTCATGCTCGGCCACCCTGACGTGCGGCTCTACGACGCCTCCATGTCGGAATGGGCGGTGGACCCGGACTTGCCGATGGAAATCGGCTGAGCCTTCGGTGCGGCCCTCACCCCAACCCTCTCCCCGCAAGCGGGGCGAGGGAGCGCGTCGGCGTCCTTAACCCTCGCCCCGTTTACGGGGAGAGGGAGGGCCCAGCCCATGGGCTGGGAGGGTGAGGGGCCGACAGCAGTCAGTCCCAAACCGTCGGCCGAGCTGAAAATCCGATGCTGCCGTCGTCTTCGACATTGCTGACCGTTACATCGGTCACCACCGCCGCGCGCGGGCCGTGTTGGCAGGCCTCGATCAATTTGGCGATGACCGCCTCATCGCCAGTCGCCTGCAGCTCGACGCTGCCGTCCATCCGGTTGCGCACCCAGCCGCGCAGACCTAGCGCCACGCCCGTCCGCTCCGCCCATATCCGGTAGCCGACGCCTTGCACCCGGCCGGTGATGGTCAGCCGGACGCTGCGCATCACGCAAATTCCAGAATCACCTGGTCGACCGCGAGGCTGTCGCCGGCCGCGGCGCGGAGCTTGGCGACCGTGCCGTCACGCTCGGCGCGCAGCACGTTCTCCATTTTCATCGCCTCGACGACGGCGAGCGCCTCGCCGGCCTTGACCTCCTGGCCTTCCTTGACGGCCAGCGCGGTCAGCAGCCCCGGCATCGGCGACAGCACCAGCCGCGAGGTGTCGGCGGCGACCTTTACCGGCATCATCTGCAACAGCTCGGCCGCGCGCCGGCCGAGCACCTGGGCGCGGCGAGTGATCCCGCGATGGGTCAGGCGGAACGCGCGGCCGCGCAGACGCTCGATCTGCACTGTCGCGACCCGGTCTTCGGTGCGCAGGTGCAGCAGCCGGTCGGCGGGGTTCCAGTCGCTCGCCGCGAGACAGGTCTCGCCGCCGCTCTCGACCGCATAGCCGCCCGGCTCGGCGCGCAGCGTCACGGTGTGCGGGGCGCCGTCGAGCAGCACGGTCAGCGCATCCGGCGCCGGCCCGGCTTCGCTGTCGGCGAGGCGGCGCTCGGCGATCGCCGCCGCGACCACGAGGGTGCGGTCGGCCGCGGTGAACCCGGCAGGCGGCGCGAACCCGTCGGGAAACTCTTGCGCGATGAAATCGGTGGATAGGGCGCCGCGGCGAAACCGCTCGCTGCCGCTGATCGCGGCAAGAAACGCGATGTTGTGGCGCACTCCCGCGACATAGAACCGGTCGAGCGCATCCACCAGCCGCGCGGCCGCCTGATCGCGGTCGGCGCCGTAGGCGCACAATTTGGCGATCATCGGGTCGTAATAAACCGAGATTTCGGCGCCTTCGCTGACGCCGCTGTCGAGGCGCAGGCCTTCCCCCGAGGGCGGCAGATACCGGGTCAGCCGCCCGATCGACGGCAGGAAGTTGCGCAGCGGGTCCTCGGCATAGACCCGCGCCTCGATCGCCCAGCCGGTCTGCTTCACGTCCTGCTGCGCGAATGGCAGCTTTTCCCCAGCCGCCACCCGGATCATCAATTCGACCAGATCGAGCCCAGTCACCAGCTCGGTCACCGGGTGCTCGACCTGCAGCCGCGTATTCATTTCAAGGACGTAGAAGTTTTTGTTGCGGTCGACGATGAACTCCACCGTGCCGGCCGAACGGTAGCCGACCGCCCGGGCCAATGCCACCGCCTGCGCCCCCATCGCCGCGCGAGTCGCGGGATCGAGGAATGGGCTTGGCGATTCCTCGATGATTTTCTGGTGCCGGCGCTGGATCGAGCATTCGCGCTCGCCCAGATGCACGACATTGCCGTGCGCGTCGCCGAGCACCTGGATTTCGATGTGGCGCGGCTCCTCGATGTATTTTTCGAGAAAGACGCGGTCGTCGCCAAAGCTCGACTTGGCCTCGTGCTGCGCACTGGAAAAGCCCTCGCGCAGTTCGGCATCGTCGTGGGCGATGCGCATGCCCTTGCCGCCGCCGCCGGCCGAGGCCTTGACCATCACCGGGTAGCCGATGTCGCCCGCGACCCGCGCCGCCTCGCCGGCATCGGCGATGACCCCGAGATAGCCTGGCACGGTCGAAACCCCGGCTGCCGCCGCGAGTTTTTTCGACTCGATCTTGTCGCCCATCGCGGCGATGGCGTCCGGGGTCGGGCCGATGAAGGCAATGCCGGCTTCGGCAAGCGCTGTCGCAAACGCGGGGCGCTCCGACAGAAAACCATAGCCGGGATGCACCGCCTCGGCGCCCGTTTCCTTGCACGCGGCGACGATGCGGTCGATGCGCAGATAGCTATCCGCCGCCGGCGCCGGGCCGATCGCGACCGCTTCATTGGCCTCGCGCACATGCAGCGCGTCGGCGTCGGCGTCGGAATAGACCGCGACGGTGGCGATGCCCATGCGCCGCGCGGTGCGGATCACCCGGCAGGCGATCTCGCCGCGATTGGCGATCAGGATTTTAGAGAACACGGGACTACAAGCGGTTCGGCCCCCTCGGCCGGGCTTGTCCCGGCCATCC
The DNA here is from genome assembly GCA_038228485.1 of Alphaproteobacteria bacterium. Taxonomy (GTDB): domain Bacteria; phylum Pseudomonadota; class Alphaproteobacteria; order ATCC43930; family CGMCC-115725; genus DATARH01. The sequence goes on along the minus strand of JBBRPG010000046.1, from coordinate 245 downwards.
ACGTCTTGCTTGTCCGGCTTGGTTGAAACCCAAAGACGTGGATGCCCGGATCAAGTCCGGGCAAGGGCAGCTTAGTGAGAAGGCGAGCATCACAGCGGAATGTTATCGTGCTTCTTCCACGGGTTGGCGAGTTGCTTGTTGCGCAGCATGTGGAGCGCGCGGGCGAGGCGGCGGCGGGTGGTCGCCGGCTGGATCACGTCGTCGATAAAGCCACGGCTGGCGGCGACGAACGGGTTGGCGAATTT
>JBBRPG010000045.1:0-23534 GCA_038228485.1 Alphaproteobacteria bacterium | reverse complement strand
GAACGCACCGCCCAGTATTGCCGCGAGCACCCCGAAGCCTGGGACTGCATGCGGATCAAGGAGCGCGGTCAATCCGATCCCGCGCCCGCTCCGGCGGAAGAACCGAAATGGTCGCACGAGCCGCGGCTCAAGGCGGCAGCGATCGCCGCTCCCGCTATCGGCTACGTCTTCACCAGGGACGGGCTGGCCCCGGTAACGGCGCCGATCCAGCTTTGGCGCGCCGAGAACGACCAGATCACGCTCAACCCGACGAACGCCGACATCGTCAAGGCGAGGCTGCCCAAACCACCCGAAGATCATCTGGTGCCGCACGCCGGACATTTCGCTTTTCTCGCGCCGTGCAGCGAGGCGCTGGCCACGATCGCGCCGGAAATCTGCAAGGACGCCGACGGGTTCGACCGCACCGCGTTCCATAAAGAGCTTAACGAGGCCCTCGTCGCGTTTTTCAAGGCGCAACTCGCGCCGCCGTGACCGGCGCGGCGGCCCTGACACGCTTCGCACTTGAATCGCAAGGCGCTGCGGGTCTACTTCCGCTCGATACGAACGTTTCAGCGGGAGGAACCGGCGATGCGCGGTTTGATGGGAGAGCGGCCGCTCTTGGTAACGGCATGTCTCCAGCACGCCGCGAACTATCATTCCGACACCGAGATCGTCAGCCGCAGCGTCGAAGGGCCGATCCACCGCACTACTTATGGCGAGGCGGAGCGCAACGCCCGCCGCCTCGCCCGCGCGCTGACCCGACTCGGCATTCGACCCGGCGACCGCGTCGGCACGCTCGCCTGGAACACCTGGCGGCATTTCGAGCTCTATTACGGGATTTCGGGCATCGGCGCGGTGTGCCACACGATCAACCCGCGCCTGTTCGACGAGCAGATCGTCTACATCGTCAACCACGCGCAGGACCGTATCCTCTTCGTCGACACCAGCTTCGTCCCGCTGCTCGAGCGCCTGTTGCCGCAATTCCCCAATGATTGCCGGATCGTGCTGCTCGGCGAGGCCGAGACCTCGCTGCCGGTGCTCGCGACCTATGACGAGCTGGTCGCGGCCGAAACCGACGCGTTCGATTGGCCGGAATTCGACGAACGCAGCGCCTGCGCGCTCTGCTACACCTCCGGCACCACGGGCAAACCCAAGGGCGTGCTCTATAGTCACCGCTCGACGGTGCTGCATGCGCTCGGCGCTTCGCTGCCGGGCGCGATCGCCTTTTCTGCCAGCGATACCATCTGCCCGGTGGTGCCGCTGTTTCACGCCTGCGGCTGGTCGACGCCGTACACCGCGCCGATGAACGGGGCGAAGCTGGTCTATCCCGGCCCAAAGCTGGACGGCGAGAGCCTCCATGAGCTGTTCGAGGCCGAAGGGGTGACGATCGGGCTCGGCGTGCCGACCGTGTGGCTGAATTTTGAGAATTATCTGCGCGACAGCCGGCAAGACTGCGTGAGCCTGCGCTGGGTTCTGTGCGGCGGCTCGGCGGTGGCGCAATCGCTGCTGGAGGCGTTCGAAGCCCGCGGCATCCAGATTTTGCAAGGCTGGGGCATGACCGAGATGAGCCCGCTCGGCACCACCGCCGCGCTGAAGGCTAAGCACGCGGGACTCGACAAGGCGGCGCAGACCGCGGTCAAGCTCAAGCAGGGCCGCCCGGTCTTCGGCGTCGAGATGAGGCTTGTCGACGAGGCCGGCAGCACCCTCCCACACGATGGCAAATCGGTCGGCGAACTCCTGGTGCGCGGGCCGTGGATCGCCAGCGGTTATTTCGAGGACGAGGAGGCGACGGCCGCCGCCGTCGAGCCCGACGGCTGGTTCCACACCGGCGACGTCGCCTCGATCGACCGCGATGGCTATGTCCAGCTGACCGACCGTCGCAAGGATGTGATCAAATCCGGCGGCGAATGGATCAGCTCGATCGACCTCGAAAACGCGGCGCTGGCCGATGAGACGGTCGCCGAAGCGGCGGTGATTGCGATCCCGCATCCAAAATGGATGGAGCGGCCGCTGCTGATCGTCACCCCCCGCGCCGGCTGCATGCCCGAGCGCGACCGCCTGATCGCCCGCCTCGCCCAGCAGTTCCCGCGCTGGATGCTGCCCGACGACGTGGTGGTCATCGCGGAGCTGCCGCACACCGCCACCGGCAAGATCATGAAGACCAAGCTGCGCGAGATGTTCGCCGATCACGTCGTAGGGCGGATAAGCGAAGCGTCCTCCGCCGATTGGCCACAATAAGAGCGGCGAAGTCGCTGCGCTCTTCCGCCCTACGAGATCGATACGATATTAGGCACATGACCGTTACCGTTCGTTTTGCCCCCTCGCCGACCGGGTTCCTGCACATCGGCGGCGCGCGCACGGCGCTCTTCAACTGGCTGTTCGCGCGCCACCATCGGCTTTATGGGGACGGCGGCACGTTCCGCCTGCGCATCGAGGACACCGACCGCGAGCGCTCGACCCCGGAGGCAACCAAGGCCATCGTCGACGGCCTCGCCTGGCTCGGTATCGAGTGGGACGGCGATATCGTCTACCAGTTCGCCGGCGCCCCGCATCACGCCGAGATCGCGCAGCGTCTGCTCGCCGCGGGCCGTGCCTATCGCTGCTATTGCACACCGCAAGAACTGGAGGCGATGCGCGAGCGGGCCAAGGCCGAGAAGCGCTCGATCGGCTATGACGGCACCTGGCGCGACCGCGACCCGACGGAGGCGCCGCCCGGCGTGCTTCCGTCGATCCGTCTCAAGGCGCCGCGCGAGGGCGCGACGACAATTCGCGACCATGTGATGGGCGAGGTAACGGTCGAGAACCAGGAACTCGACGACCTGATCATCCTGCGCTCGGACGGCACCCCGACCTACAATTTCTCGGTCGTCGTCGACGATCACGAAATGGATATCACCCACGTGATCCGCGGCAACGAGCATTTCCGCAATGCGTTTCGGCAGGTGCAGATCTACCGCGCGCTCGACTGGCCGATCCCGGAATTTGCTCATATTCCGCTGATCCACGGCGCGGACGGCGCCAAGATGTCGAAGCGGCACGGCGCGCTCGGGGTCGAGGCCTATCGCGACATGGGCTACCTGCCCGAGGCGCTGCGCAACTACCTGCTGCGGCTCGGCTGGAGCCACGGCGACGACGAGATCATCTCGACCGAGCAGGCGATCGAGTGGTTCGACCTTGCCGGCATCGGCCGCGCCCCGGCGCAATTCGATTTTGCCAAGCTCGACAGCGTCAACGCGCATTACATCCGCGAAGCCGACGACGCGCGTCTGGTCGACATGGTTGCCAGCCGGCTTTTCGCGGAGTTCGGCCGCGCTCTGTCGCCCACCGAACGCGAACGCATCGCCAAGGCCATGCCGGGCTTGAAGCCGCGCGCCAAGACAATCGTCGAACTCGCCGAGAACGCCCGCTTTTACGTCGCCGTGCGGCCCATCGAAACCGCCGCCGACGCCGCAAAGCTGCTTACGCCCGAGGCGCGCCTGCTGCTCGGCGAGCTCGGTTGGGGGCTCGCCGGCGCCGCGTGGGAGACCGCAGCGCTCGAGGCGCGGCTACGACATTTTGTCGCCGAGAAAGGCGTCAAGCTTGGCGCGGTAGCGCAGCCGCTGCGCGCCGCCTTAACCGGCTCGCTCGCCTCGCCGGGGATATTTGAGGTGATGGAGGTGCTCGGCCGCGACGAGACGCTGGGGCGGATCGGCGATGCCGCCCGGCAACGCTCAGTCGCAAAATGATCTCGCAAGTGCGATATTGCATTGCAATATTGTGTCGTCGTTTGATAATGCCCCAATACCGGCCTATTCTTCGCGCTAGGGCTTGACAAGCGCCGGCGGGCGCATCGCACGAGGTGGGACGATGGACGGCAACAAACCAAACGCAGGCGCAACAGACGGCACGATGACGCTCACCGACAACAGCACCGGCAAGTCGATCGATCTGCCGGTGATCGGCGGTTCGGTCGGCCCCAAGGTCATCGACGTACGCGCGCTTTATGCAAAGACTGGGTACTTCACTTACGACCCCGGCTTTATGGCGACCGCCGCCTGCCGCTCGAGCATCACCTACATCGACGGCGACGAAGGCATCCTGATGTATCGGGGTTACCCGATCCAGGAGCTGGCCGACAAAAGCGACTTCCTTGAAGTCGCTTATTTGTTGCTGAACGGCGAATTGCCGACCGGCGACCAGAAGACGCAGTTCGTCTCCGACATCACCCACCACACGATGGTGCACGAGCAGATCGCCACGTTCTTCCGCGGCTTCCGCCGCGATGCGCACCCGATGGCGGTGCTGTGCGGCGTGGTCGGGGCGCTGTCGGCCTTTTATCACGACTCGACCGACATCAACGACCCGTACCAGCGGATGGTCGCCTCGCACCGGCTGATCGCCAAGCTGCCGACGATCGGCGCGATGGCCTACAAATATTCGCTCGGCCAACCCTTCATCTATCCGAAGAACTCGCTCGGCTACGCCGAGAACTTCCTCCACATGACCTTTGCCGTGCCGTGCGAGGAGTACAAGGTCAATCCGATCCTGGCGAAGGCGATGGACCGGATATTCATTCTCCACGCCGACCACGAGCAGAACGCCTCGACCGCGACGGTGCGCAACGCCGGCTCGTCGGGCGCCAACCCCTTCGCATGCATCGCCGCCGGCATCGCCTCGCTATGGGGCCCGGCGCATGGCGGCGCCAACGAGGCGGTGCTGAAGATGCTCGCCAAGATCGGCGACAAATCCGGCATCCCGGAGTTCATCAGCCAGGTCAAGGACAAGCATAACCACGAGATCCTGTTCGGCTTCGGCCACCGGGTCTACAAGAACTACGATCCGCGCGCCCATGTGCTGCGCGAGAGCTGCCACGACGTGCTGGTCGAGCTCGGCATCAAGGACGACCCGTTGCTCGACCTGGCGATGGAGCTCGAAAAGATCGCGCTCAACGACGACTACTTCATCAGCCGCAAGCTCTACCCGAACGTCGATTTCTATTCGGGCATCATCTTGAAGGCGATGGGCTTCCCGACCTCGATGTTCACGGTGCTGTTCGCGATCGCGCGCACGGTCGGCTGGATCGCGCAATGGACCGAGATGATCGAAGACGCCGAGGCCAAGCTAATGCGGCCGCGCCAGCTCTTCATCGGCTCCGACGAGCGCCACTACGTGCCGATGGCCGAGCGGCGCTAAACCCTCACCCTCCCATCGCTATCGCGATGGGGCCCCTCCCTCTCCCGTGCCACGGGAGAGGGGTTTCCGTCGGCGTTTTTTACCCCTCTCCCGCTTGCGGGAGAGGGTGCCGAGCACAGCGAGGCGGGTGAGGGTCTACTTCCGCTCGACCAGCTCGATCTTGTAGCCGTCGGGGTCTTCGATAAAGGCGATCACTGAACCGCCATGCGCCATCGGGCCCGCGGGGCGGGGGATTTTGACCCCGGCCTTGGCGAGCTTCTCGCAGGTTGCGTAGACGTCGGGCACGCCGACCGCGAGATGACCAAAGCCGGAGCCCAGCGCGTAGGGCTCCGCCTGATCCCAATTATGGGTGAGCTCGACCACCGTGTTGTGCTCCTCGTCGCCGTAGCCGACAAAGGCGAGGGTGAACTTGCCGGTCGGGTAGTCGCGTTTGCGGATCAGGTTCATGCCGAGCTGATCGGTGTAAAAGGCCAGCGACTTGTCGAGGTCCTTGACCCGAAGCATCGTATGCAGAAAGCGGAACTTGTCGGTATCGGGCATGGTGGGAATCTCCTATCCAATGGCCTGTCTAACCAGCCTGTTGCCGGCGTGAGGCGATAATCTCCAATATCGTGTCGGCGGCCTTGAGGCTCGGCGAAGCGCCGCCCAGCCCCAATAGCTGCATCGCCTCATCATAACCCTCCCGGTGCGCGGCGCGAACCTGTTCGTCCCGGATCAGTTCGGCCAGGCTCGCAGCGAGGCGCTCCGGCGTGCAATCGGCGACGCCGAGATGCTCGGTGACCAGCACCCGCCCGAGGATCAGGTTTATCAGGTTGACCTGCCGCACCTTGACGATCCTGTCGAGCAGCGTCTCGGTCAGCGGGGTGAGGCGATAAGCGATCGTCATCGGCAGCCGCGCCATCGCCAATTCCAACGCTACGGTCCCCGACGCCGCCAACGCCGCGCGGCTCGCGGCAAAGGCGTCGTATTTCACGTCGTCGCCGCGCAAGACGATCGGCCGCCCCGGCCAATCGCGCACTCCGGAGGCAACAGCCTCGACGACGTTCTCGACCGTGGGCACCGCGAGGCGAAACGGCCCGACCATCGGTTCCAGCCGGCGCAGTGCGTCGCCAAAGATCGGCACCAACCGCCGCACCTCACCACCGCGGCTGCCGGGAAGCACGGACAGCACCAGTTCGTCCGCAGCAATTCCGTGCGCAGCACGAAAGCGGGCGGCGTCCCCCTGCCCGGCCCCGCCGTCGATGACCGGGTGGCCGACATAGGTGCTGGCGAGGCCGACGCGCTCGAAATAGGGCGGCTCGAACGGCAGCAACGTCAGCAGATGATCGTACCAGCGCGCGATCCGCCGCGCCCTTCCGGCGCGCCACACCCATACCATCGGCGCGACGTAATGGATCAGCGGCAGGCGCTCGCCGCGGCGGCGCAGCGCGTGCGCCACCCGCCAGCTGAACCCGGAGCTGTCGATCGTCACCACCGCGTCGGGACGCTGCGCGCGGATCGCTGCGACCGCACGGCGCACATGGCGCAGGATCACCGGCACCCGCGGCAACACCTCGGCAATTCCGGCGACGGCGAGGTCGGCGAGCGGAACGAGGCTGTCCATCCCCTGCTCGCGCATGCGCTCGCCGCCGATTCCGGCGATCCGCAGCCCGGGGCCGACCCGCTCGCGCAGCGCCGCGATCAACCCGGCGCCGAGCGCGTCGCCCGAAGGCTCCCCGGTGACGATGAAGATGAACGGTGCGTCCACACTCACGCGATCCGGATCACGCCGGGCGCACGCCGACGACAAACAGCCCGGCCTGGTCGGCGGCGCGGATGACCTCGTCGCGCTCGAGCAGCAAAGTTGCGCCGGCCTCGACCGCGATGCCCTGCAGCCCGGCCTCGGCGGCGAGCGTCACTGTTTGCGCGCCGATGGTCGGGCGGTCGATGCGGCCTTCCTGCCCCGGCTTTTGCAGTTTGATCAGCACCCCTCCGGGTCCCTCGCGGCGCAGCCCGGCGCAGCGGCGCAGCAACGCATCGGTGCCCTCGATCGCCTCGACCCCGAGCACCAGCCCCTGCTGCACCACGACCGCCTGCCCGATATCGAGACCCCCGATCGCCCGGGCAATGCGGATGCCGCGCTCGATATCGGCTGCAGCCTCCGCGGACGGCGCGACTTGCCCTAGCGCCCCCTCGGCAACAGCGGCGCCATCGTCGAGCAGCTCATGCGCGCCGATCAGACGAAACCCCTCGATCTCCAGTTCCTTGACCACCGCGGAGAGCAGCCCGTCATCGCCGAGCATGCGATATCCGACCTTGGCGAAGAACTTGGCCGCGCGCCAGTCGGGCCGGATAGACGCCATGCTCGGGCGGCGGATGCCGCCGGCCAGCACGAGATCGGTGACACCGTTACTGCGCAGCAATTCGAGCGCCGCCGCCGCCGCGCCGATCCGGCACCAGGCATGAGCAACGTTTTTTACGGTCTCCGGCTCGGCCGCGCCGCGCATTGCGACCACAAAGACATCTCGTCCTTTGGCCCGACAGCTGTCAATCAGCCGGCGCGGCAGCGGGCCGCTGCCGGCGATAATGCCAAGCGTTCCGGCCGCGGCTGTTTGAGAACCGGGGCCGTTATCCGCCATTCGCCCCTTTCGGCTGACAGATGGCGCGGCTCGAATCGGCGCGGATAAAGGCGATCAAATCATCGACCGGTCCGATCCCGCCGAAACGCTTGGCCATTTCATCGACACGCTCGCTCAGCGTACCGGAATCGCCGAAGAGGCAATTGTAGGCGCTGCGCAGCGCCTGGATGTCGTCGCGGCTGAAGCCCCGGCGCTGCATGCCGATGATGTTGAGGCCGTTGAGCCGCGCGCGGTCGCCCATCACCTGGCCATAGGGGATGACATCGCGCTCGACCCCCGACATGCCGCCGATCATCGCATGGCGGCCGATCCGCACGAACTGATGTACCGCCGACAGCCCGCCCAGGATCGCGTAATCCTCGACGACGACATGGCCGCCGAGTGTCGCGTTGTTGACCAGTATGACGTGATCGCCGATTTGGCAGTCATGGGCGACGTGCGCGCCAACCATAAACAGGCAATGGTTGCCGACGCGCGTGACCATGCCGCCGCCCTCGGTGCCGGGATTGATCGTCACGTGCTCGCGGATCGTGTTGTCGTGCCCGATCGCGAGCGACGACGGCTCGCCCTTGTATTTCAGATCCTGCGTCTCGAAGCCGATCGAGGCGAACGGGAAGATCCGGGTCCGCTCGCCGACGGTCGTGCGGCCGTCAATTACGACATGCGATTTCAGATCGACGCCGTCCAACAGCACGACACGTTCGCCGATCACGCAATACGGGCCGACGACGACATCGCCCGCCAGCTGCGCACCGGGCGCCACAATCGCCGTTGGGTGAACCTGAGTCATTGACCGCCTAATCGTCGAGGATCATCGCGGCAAACACGGCTTCCGCCGCGAGCTGCTCGTTGACCTTGGCCTCGCCCGAGAATTTCCAGACATTGCCGCGGTTGCGCTTCTTGGTGACATGAATGCGCAAGGACGCGCCGGGAAGCACCGGACGGCGAAAGCGGGCGTTGTCGACGCTCATGAAATAAACCAGCTTCCCTTCCGATTCCGGACCCAGCGTGTGCACCACCAGCACCGCAGCGGTCTGCGCCATCGCCTCGATAATCAGGACGCCGGGCATCACCGGCCGCGCCGGAAAGTGCCCGCGGAAATAATAGTCATCGGCCGTTACGTCCTTGATCCCGGTTGCGCGCTCGTTTTTGACGATGTCGACCACCCGGTCGATCATCAGAAACGGATCGCGATGCGGGATCATCTCCATTATCCGCTCGCGGTCGATATCGGCCGTTTCCCCCACGGCGGCTGCCCGCTCGGTCATCCTTCGCCCTTCTTCGTGGTCAGGCGTTTTAGCACGGCGACCTGCCGCCAGAATGCGGCCGTGGGAATTGCCGGACTGCCCACAAGGGTCGCCCCCGGCTCCACATCCCGCATCACCCCGGCCTTGCCGGCGATCCGCGCGCCGGCGCCGACATTCAAATGTCCTGACATTCCGACCTGGCCGCCGGCCATCACGAAATCCCCAAGCTTGGTGCTGCCCGATATGCCGACCTGGGCGGCAAGGATGCAGCCCCGACCCAGCACGACGTTATGCCCGATCTGCACCAGATTATCGATCATCGTTCCGGGCCCGACTACCGTGTCGTGTCCAGAGCCGCGGTCGATCGTGGTATTGGCGCCGATATCGACATCATCCCCGATGACGACGCGGCCGAGTTGCGGGATCTTGACCGCCGCACCCACATCAGGAGCAAATCCGAACCCGGGCTGACCGATCCGCACGCCCGGATGCAGCACCACACGCGCGCCGATCAGGCAATGGCTGAGCGTCACATTGGCGGCGATGCGGCAATCGTCGCCGATCTCGACCCCGGCGCTGATCACGGTATTGGCCCCGACCTCGCAACGCGCGCCGAGCCGCACTTCCGCCTCGATCACCGCATTGGCGCCGATGACGCAATCGACTGGGATCACCGCTGTCGCATCGATGACCGCGGAAGCCGCCCTGCCAGGAGTAAGTGGGGTTTGAGGGTAGAACGCCTGCACCGCGCGGGCGAAGGCCTTGTAAGAGTCCGCTGCCGCCAGCACCGCCATTCCGGCTGGCGCGTGATCGGCCAGCCCCGCGGCGACGAACGCGGCGCCGGCGCGCGACTTTTCAAAAGCCTCAGTATATTTCCGGTTGGCGAGAAAGGTTACGTCGGTCGGCCCGGCGGTTTCCAGCGGCGCGACATCTTCGATGATCCGGCCGCTCGCCGCCGGATCGAGCAGCTGCGCGCCGCTCAGCGCCGCCAGCGCGTCGAGCGAAAACGGCCCGGCGCGTTTGAAGAAGCGAGGATCTGCCATAGATCGCGCACCACGGGCCGAAGCCGAGCCGCCTATTTCTTCTTGGGTGGCGCCGCCGGCGTCTTCGGCGCGCCGGGTGCCGACTGCTCCGGTGCGGCAACCGCGACCGGCGCGACAAAATTGACTGTCAAGGTCGGGAGTTGCTCGTCCAGCTTTTGCAGGATCTGGTCGGTCACGTCGAAGGCCGGGTCGTAAAGCAGCAGCTCGGAGCGCTGCAGCACCAGGTTGATCTTCCGGTCCTTGGCGATGTCGTAGATGATCTTCTTCACGACGTCGTCGATCTGCTTGAGCGCCTCGGCGTTCGAGCGTTCCAGCGCCTGGCGCTTGCTTTGCAGGTCGCGCTCGTACTGATTAACCTTGCCCTGAAGCTCTCGGCCTTTCGCCTTGAAGGCATCGGCCGCCAGCGTGGCCTGCTGTTTCTGCAGCGCCTCGCTCTCCTTGCGCAGTTCGTCTTCCTCGTGGGTCAGCTCCTTCTGGTATTCGGCTCGCTTTCCCTCGATTTGTTGGCGGACCATTTTGGCCGATTTCGAGTTCTGCGCCAGAGTCTGGACATCGACCACCATCACCGACAGCGTCGTCGGCAGCGCCGCGGGCGGGGTCGTTGCCGGCTGCTGCGCCAGTGCGGTCCCAATGCCGAAGCATCCCACGAAGAGGCAAGCCAGTACGGCGCGCACCATCACCATCGCGACCTCTTTAAACAAACGGGGCAGCATCAAAATTTGGTACCGAAACTCACCCGGAAGAACTGGGTCTTGTCAAAGCTCTCGCGCTTGATCGGCAGCCCCATATCGACCCGCACCGGCCCCACCGGCGAAGCCCACGATAAGCCGACGCCCGAGGCCACGCGCAATGCCGGAGTGTCGATGATCTGCGGCGCCAACCCACCCGGCTGCGAGGCGAGTTGTGCCGGCGTCAGCACCAGGTTCTTCTGGTCGTTGCCGTACAAGGTCCCGAAGTCTGTCCAGATCCGTCCGGTGATGCCCAATTCCTTCGGCAGGCCAAGCGGCACGCCGAGCGTGACCGAGCCCACGTAGTACTTGTTGCCGCCCAAGGCGTCCTGCGAGACGTTGTCGCGCGGCCCGATACCAGCGGGGGCAAAGCCGCGCAGATTGTCACCGCCGACAAAGAAACGGTCCTGGATCAGCACCTGCTGGCCGCCCCAGCCAAAGACATCCCCCACTTCACCTGTGACACCCAGAACCCAGCCCGGCGCGACGGAATAGTAATAGCCGGCGTTGATCTTGTTGCGCACGTACTGGACGCCGAACCCGACGCCGGCGAAGTCGTTGCCGAGCGAGGCATACCAGCCGCTGGTCGGATCGATCCGGTTGTCGCGGCGGTCGTAGAGCAAGACTTGGCCGACCGACGAGGTGAGGTGCGTTCCACCCTGCAGCTGGATGAACAGCGCCGCGTCGCTTTGGATATTGGTGATGTCGTCCGAACGGACCGTGTATTTGAGGGTCTGACGCAGGTTTTCGGTCAGCTGGTAGCCGGCGCGCACCGATCCGCCATACGAGAATTGCTGGTAGGCCGGAGTCGTGCCAGAGAAGAACGAAGCGGTTGGGCTGGTTTTGATCTCGAAGAGGTCGAAGCCTGCGGCGATGTTCGAATCCAGGAAATACGGTTCAGTAAAGCTCAAATCGATTTGTTGCGAGCGGAACGACACCACCGTGCCGATGCGCATATCCTGTCCTTTGCCGAGGAAATTGCGCTCGCGCAGGGTGATGTCGGCGAGCGGGCCGTCGCTGGTCGAAAACCCGACGCCGAGCGACAATTCGCCAGTCGATTGCTCTTCGATCTCGACCGTGACCACGGTCTTATCGGGAGCCGAGCCCTGGTTGTTGGCGGTTTCGACCTTTTTGAAGAAGCCGAGGTTCTTGATGCGCTCCTTGGAACGCTGCAGCTTGTTGGTGTTGAACGCGTCGCCTTCGACGAGGCGCATCTCGCGGCGGATTACCTTGTCGAGCGTGCGCACGTTGCCGACGATGTCGATGCGCTCGACATAGACCTGCGGCCCTTCCTGGACGTTGAAGGTGATATCGATGGAATGGTCTTCGCGATTGCGCTGGATCTGCGGCTTGATCTCGACAAAGGCGTAGCCGCGGTTGCCCAGCTGGTCGGTCAAGGTCGCGATCGAGTGCTCGACCGCGTCGGCGTCGTACCAATCACCCCCCTGCACCCCGAGCAGCGGCAGCACCGCTTCCTTGGGCAGATCCTTGAGCTTGATGTCGACGTCGACCTTGCCGAAGTGATAGCGCTCGCCTTCATCGATCGTATACGTAACGACAAACCCGTCGCGGTCGGGGGTCAGCTCGGCCACCGCCGAAACGACGCGGAAATCGGCGTACCCTTCCGACAGGTAGTATTTACGCAGCAACTCGCGGTCGTAGGTGATCCGATCCGGATCGTAGGTGTCGCTGTTCGACAGAAAGCGGTACCAGCGGCTTTCCTTGGTGTCGACGATGCCGCGTAAGGTGCCGTCGCTGAATTCCCTGTTGCCGACAAAATTGATGCTGCGTACGCCGGTCGTCGGGCCTTCGTTGATCTCAAACACCAGGTCGACGCGGTTCTCGGCCAGCTGGATGATCTTGGGCTCGACCGTCGCGGCGAAGCGGGAATGCCGCCGGTACAGATCGATGATGCGCTTCACGTCGTTCTGCACCCGGGTCCGGGTATAGACGACGCGTGGGCGCAGCTGGATTTCGCCGTTGAGGTCCTTGTCGGAAAGCTTGGAGTTACCCTCGAAGGCGATGCGGTTGATGATCGGGTTCTCGACCACGCGGATGACCAGGGAATTGCCTTCCCGCGTCAGCTTGACGTCGGCGAAGAGACCGGTCGCGAACAGCGCCTTCAGCGAGCTGTCGACCCGCTCGGGGTCCCAGGGATCGCCCGCCTGCAGCAGCAGGTAGGAGCGAACCGTCTCCGGCTCGATGCGCTGGATGCCCTCGATGCGCACATCGGAGATCGTCGCCTGGCCCGGCGCGGCGACCGGCCGCGTGGCCGGCCGGACGGGCTCGGCGGGAAGCGCCGGCGCGGCCCTTTTCGCCTTCGCTTTCGGCGCCGCCGGCTCGTTCAGCGGCGAGGTCGGGGCAATTGGCGACGAGCCCGGGCTTAGCGGCGGCGAACCGACTTGCGCGATGGCAGGCACCAGCCAGGCGACCGCGAACACCGCGGCGGCAACCGGCATCAGCCAACGCTTTCTCCTCACCCGACGATACTGCAAGACCCCCACCCCAGCGCGCTTTATCTCATGATCGACGGCAGCATCAGGTCACGAGCCCCTTGACGAACTCGACGATCCTAAGGTGGACGAGATCGTTCCAGGTGGCGAAGACCATCAAGGTCAAGACCAGCGCCAGCCCGATGCGAAACCCGTACTCCTGCGCGCGTTGGCCCAACGGCTTTCCGCGGATCGCCTCAGCGGCATAGAACAGCAGGTGTCCCCCGTCAAGCACGGGAACCGGAAACAGGTTGATCAGTCCGAGGTTGATCGACAATACCGCCATGAACCAGAGCAGCGGCACCAATCCGGTTTCGGCAACCTCGCCGGCCATTTTACCGATCAGCAACGGCCCGCCGAGCTCGTCGCTCGCACGCGTGCCGATGACGATCTGCCACATCGCTTCGAGCGTCGCGGTCGACAGGTTCCAGGTCTCGCTCACCGCCTGAAAGACGGCGGTCGCGGGGTTGCGCTTGACGTATTCGACGCCGCTGCGCCCGATGCCGAGCTGTCCGAACTCGTGCTTGTGGCCGAAACGGTCGGACTGCATCTTCATGACCGGCGTCGCCGTCAGCTTCACCAGTTCGCCGTCACGGCGCACGGTGATCGCCATCGGCTCGCCGCTGTTGAGGCGGACGAGCTGTTGCACGTCCTCGAACCGGGCGATCGAGCGGCCGTCGATCTCGACGATGGTATCGCCGACTTTGACGCCACCCGTTTCAGCTGCGCTCCCTGCCAGCACCTGGCCCACTTCCGCCGGGGTGAATGGCTGCCCATAGGTGGCAAACAGCACTGCCAACACGACGACGGCAAAGACAAAATTCGCGACCGGGCCCCCGGCGACGATGGCTGCGCGCTGCCCGAGCCGCTTGTAGTGGAACGAGACCTCGCGCTCGGCCGGACTCATCTCGGCGATTCCTGCCACCGGCAAGGCCGAGGAGCCGTCGCTATCGCCGAACATCTTGACGTAGCCGCCCAACGGGATCGCGCTGAACTTCCACCGCGTCCCGGCGCGGTCGTTCCAGCCGAAGATCTCCGGGCCGAAGCCGATCGAGAACACCTCGATGCGGACGCCGTTGCGCCGCGCGATCAGGTAGTGGCCGAGCTCGTGTACGAACACCAGCACCGTCAGCACCACCAGGAAGATGCCGATATACCACACGCCGCCGTGGAGAAACGGTGCCAGGTAGCTCATGGCCGTTGCACAGGGGTAGCAGGGTGGTTGCGCGCGCGCCGCGCGGCCATTTCGGACGCCACCGCGCGCGCCTCGCGGTCGACAGCGTAAACATCGTCGAGGGTGTCGAGTTTCCCGACCGGCAGCGCCGTCAGCGTCTCCTCGACCGTCGCGGCGATGTCGAGAAAGCCGATGCGCCCGTCGATAAAGGCATGCACCGCCGTCTCGTTGGCGGCGTTGAGCACGGTCGGCATGCCGCCGCCTTCGACCAGCGCCGCGCGCGCCAGCCGCAGGGCCGGGAACTGGCGCTCGTCGGGCGCTGCAAAGGTGAGCTGCGCCACCTTGGCAAGATCGAGCCGCTCCATCGGCGCGGCGGTACGCGCAGGCCAGCCGAGCGCATAGGCGATCGGCGTGCGCATGTCGGGAGTGCCGAGATGCGCCAGCACCGACCCGTCGTGATAGGTCACCAGCCCGTGGATCACCGATTGCGGATGGATCACCACATCGATCTGCTCGGACGGCAGACGGAACAAATGATGCGCCTCGATGACCTCAAGTCCTTTGTTCATCAACGTCGCTGAATCGATTGAAATCTTTGCGCCCATGTTCCAGGTGGGGTGGTTCACCGCCTGTTTCACCGTCGCGTTGCGCATCTCTTCGACGCTGCGCTCGCGAAACGGGCCGCCGCTACAGGTCAAGGTGATCTTCTCGATGCACTCGACCTGCTCGAAATCGAAGCATTGCCAGATCGCGTTGTGCTCGCTGTCGACCGGCAGCAGGGTCGCCCCGTGCGCGGCCACTTCCTGCAGGAAAAGGTGGCCGGCGCAGACCAGCACTTCCTTGTTGGCGAAGGCGACGATGCGCCCGCGCCGGACCGCGGCCAAGGTCGGCGCAAGCCCGGCGGAGCCGACGATCCCGGCCATCACCCAATCGGCCGGCCGCTCGGCGGCCTCGATCAGCGCCTCGGGGCCAGCCCCCGCCTCGATGCCCGAACCGGCCAGTGCTTCCTTGAGCGCCGGATAGGCGGCGGGGTCGACGACCGCGGCGAAGCGGGCGTTGAGCCGCCGCGCCTGCTCGGCCAATAGCGCCGCGTTACGGTTCGCGGTCAGCGCCTCGACCGTGAACGCATCCCGGTTGCGCGCCAGCAGGTCGACCGTGCTGCGCCCGACCGAGCCGGTGGAACCCAGGATCGACACCCGGCGCGGCTGCGTCGGTGCGCCGGTCGCCAAAGAGCCATTTGGCCGGCTCAATGCCGTCACCGCCATGTCAGCACGCTTCCGCCGCCAATGAAAGTCAGCAACGCCACGACCGGGATCACGGCCAGCAGCCCGTCGAGCCGGTCAAGCAGGCCGCCATGTCCCGGGATAAGGCTGCTCGCGTCCTTCACCCCAAACCTTCGCTTGACCACGGACTCCGCAAGATCGCCGAACTGCCCGACAATCGCAAGCCCCGCGCTCGCCAGCACCAACAACGGCGCCGGCGCCGTGCCGAGCACCACCGCCGTCGCCCAGCCGGCCAGCGCGGCGCAAACCATGCCCCCGCCGAGCCCGGCCCAGGTCTTGCCGGGGCTCCATCGCGGCGCAAGCCGCGGCCCGCCGAGGACCCGCCCCGCAACGTAGGCGCCGATATCGGTCGCCCATACCACCGCGAAGACCCACAGCAGCGTCGCCCTCCCCGCGCTTGCGCTATCCGCCAGCCATAAAAGGATTCCGCAGGGCAGCGCCACCCACAGGCTGCCCGCGGCCATCCATAACGGCGCGGTGTCCGGCTCGCGTAAGGCAAGCGCCCACACCGCCGCAGCTCCGCCCAAGGCGATCGCGACGCCGAGCCAGACCCCTGCCGCCGTTTCCCCGGCGACAGACGCAAGGACGACCGCGACCAGCACGGGCGCGGCCATCGCCGAGCGTCCGCCGCCGCACAGCCGCCCCCATTCCCAGGCCATCATGCTCGCCGCCAAAGCCGTCAGGAGCTGCAGGAACACGCCGCCGAACCAGATCGCGACCAGCGGCAGCGGCGCTAGAACCACCGCCGATAAAATGCGCAGCCGCAGCGTGCCCGCCCCAGCGGAAGCCGCCCCACCGGGAGTCGCCCTAGCGGGAGCTGCCCTAGCGGGAACTGATCGTGGCACCGTAGCGCCGCTCTCGGCCGCCGAAATCCTCGATCGCTCGTTCGAGGTCGCCGCGGCCGAAATCCGGCCACAGCGTCTTGGTGAAGATCAGCTCGGAATAGGCGCACTGCCACAATAGGAAATTGCTGATGCGCTGCTCGCCGCTGGTGCGAATCAGCAAATCGGGGTCGGGGATCTCGGCGGTGAACAGGTGCTGCGAGATCGCCGTCTCGTCGATCCCGTCGGGGGTCAGCGTGCCGTCAGCCGCCTTGCCGGCGAGCGCACGCACCGCGGCGACGATCTCGGCGCGTCCGCCATAGGATAGGGCGATGGTCAGGTTGACCCCCGTATTGCCGCGGGTCAGCGCCTCGGCGTTGGCAATCAGGGTGACGATGTCGTGGGCGAGCCGCGCGCGGTCGCCGATTACCCGCAGCCGCACGCCGTTGCGGTGGAGCTCGGCGATCTCGCCGCGCAGGTAGTGGCGCAGCAGCCCCATCAGATCGTCGACCTCTTCGAGCGGCCGCTTCCAGTTCTCCGAGGAAAACCCGAACAGGGTCAGATAGGGGATGCCGAGCTCGCCGGCCGCGGTCACCGTACGCCGCACAGCCTCTGCGCCGCGCCGGTGCCCGGCAATGCGCGGCAGCCCGCGGGCCTGCGCCCAACGGCCGTTCCCATCCATGATGATCGCGATATGCCGCGGCGTCGCGCGCGGCGCGGAACTGTCCGGGCTCATCAGACCTGAAGGATTTCCTTGTCTTTTTGCGCCAACGTCTCGTCGACCTTCTTGATGTGGTCGTCGGTCAGGTGCTGGATTTCGCGCTCGAACCTCTTCTGTTCGTCCTGCGAGATGTCGCCGTCCTTCTCCTGCTTGCGCAAGCTCTCGATCCCGTCGCGGCGGACGTTGCGCACCGAAATTCGCGCCGCCTCGGCATATTTTGCCGCGACCCGTGTCAGTTCGCGCCGGCGTTCCTCGTTGAGGTCGGGGATCGGCACCCGCACGGTCTGTCCCTCGGTCTGGGGATTGAGCCCCAGCCCGGCCTCGCGAATAGCCTTGTCGACGGCCTTGACCAGCCCGCGGTCCCATACCTGCACGGAAATCAGCCGCGGCTCGGGCACATTGATGTTAGCGAGCGTGTTGAGCGGCGCCATGCCGCCATAGGCGTTGACCATCACCGGCTCCAACAGGCTCACCGAGGCCCGGCCGGTGCGCAATCCGCCGAATTCCTTGCGCAACGCCTCGAGCGCCCCATCCATGCGGCGCTGGATATCCTTGAGCAATGCCTCGTCTGCCATGGCTTCGCCCTTCCCTACAGTTCCCGTTCTACTGGCGATCCTTAATCGCGTCCTCGACGATGGTAAAGCGGCCCTTGCCCTGCACCACCTGGGCAAACCCGCCGTTCTCAAAGATCGAGAAGACCAGAATCGGTATCCGGTTCTCCCGCGCCAGTGAAATCGCCGCTGCGTCCATGACCTGAAGATCGCGCGCCAGCACGTCGTGGTAAGTCAGCCGCTCGAACCGTTTCGCATCCGGCACACGAAGCGGGTCGGCGTCGTAGACGCCGTCGACCTTGGTCGCCTTGAGCAAGGCGTCACACCCCATCTCCGACGCGCGCAGCGCCGCCGCCGTATCGGTGGTGAAGAACGGGTTTCCGGTGCCGGCGCCGAAGATCACGACACGGCCCTTTTCGAGATGCCGGATGGCGCGCCGGCGGATATAAGGCTCGCAGATCGACTGCATCGAGATCGCCGACTGGACGCGGGTGGCGATGCCGCGCCGCTCCAATTCATTCTGCATGGCCAGCGAATTGATGACCGTGGCGAGCATGCCCATGTAGTCGGCCGAGGCGCGCTCCATGCCGGCCGCGGCGCCCGAGACTCCGCGGAAGATATTGCCGCCGCCGATGACCGCGCAAACCTCGACGCCAAGCTCATGGACGGAGCCGATTTCTTCGCCGATGCGCGCCACCACGGTCGGGTCGAGGCCGTAGTCGCGCTCGCCCATCAGCGCCTCACCGGACACTTTCAGGAGGACGCGGCGATACTTCAGATCGGCTGACATGGGCCTGCGCTCATACGGCTTTCGCGGCCCGTCCGCGAGCCCTCATAAGATACACCAAACCGCTGAGGCCGCACCGGCTTTCGATGTCGGCCCCTGGGCGGCAGGATCGGCTATTCGGCCTCCGGGGTTCGCTCGACCCCCTCGCCCAAGGCGAACCGGACAAAGCCGGTGATCTGGATCGGCGATCCGGCGCTTTTCGCCGCCGCCTCGACGACCTTGCTGATCCGGCTTTCGCCGTCGATCACGTAGACCTGATCGAGCAGCACCGAGTCCTCGTAGAACTTGCGCAGCCGGCCTTCGACCATGCGCTCGACGATATCGGCGGACTTGCCGGTGGTGCCGGCCTGGTCGCGCAGCACCGCGCGCTCGCGGTCGAGCGCCGCAGCCGGGACCGAAGCGACATCGAGGTATTGCGGGTTCGCCGCCGCGACGTGCATCGCCAGCTGCCGGCCGAGCGGGGTCAGCACCTCGGCGCTTGCCGCCGATTCCAGCGCCACCAGCACGCCGATCTTGCCGAGGCCCGGCGAGATCGAATTGTGCACGTAAGAAGCGACCACGCCCTGCTTTGCCTCGAGCCGCGCAACCCGGCGCAACACCAAATTCTCCCCGATCCGAGCGATAAGGTCGGTGAGTTCGCCCTCGACGGTTTTGCCGTTGCCGGCGAACGACGCCGATTTCAGCGCCTCCGCATCGCGGTCGGCGCCGACCGCGAGCTTGCTGACCGAGCGGGCAAACTCCTGGAACAGCTCGTTGCGGGCGACAAAATCGGTTTCCGAATTGACCTCGACGACGGCGCCGGCATTGCCCGCCGTCGCCACTGCGATCAAGCCGTCGGCGGCGATGCGCCCGGCCTTCTTCGCGGCCGCAGCGAGGCCCTTTTTGCGCAGCCAATCGACCGCGGCCTCGATATCCCCACCGGTGTCGCCCAGCGCGCGTTTGCAGTCCATCATCCCGGCGCCGGTCTTGTCGCGTAGCTCCTTCACCAGCGCGGCAGTTATCTCAGCCATCGCATCATCCTCTTAATTCTTGTGGCGGCAGCGCTCAGGCGCTTGCGCCTTGCGCCTCGCCTTCGATCTCGTTGGCCGTGGCCTCGGCGGCTTCGTCGACCGCGGGCTCGACCTCGTCGGCAACCGCCGCCTCCGCTACCGGCTCGTCCTCATCGGCTGCGATTGGCTCCAGCGCCAGCTCCGCCCGCGCGCCGACGTCGATGCCCGAGGCGGCGAGCTCGGCCTGCAGCCCGTCCAGCACCGAGCTGGCGACGAGATCGCAATACATGTGGATCGCGCGCATGGCGTCGTCGTTGCCAGGGATCGGATAGGCGATCCCGTCCGGCGTCGAATTCGAGTCCAGCACTGCCACCACCGGGATGCGCAGCTTGTTCGCCTCGGCAACCGCGATCGCCTCCTTGTTAGTGTCGATCACGAACAGAATGTCGGGCAGCCCGCCCATATCCTTGATCCCGCCGAGCGCGCGTTCGAGCTTGCCGTGATCGCGGGTCAACTCAAGGAGTTCACGCTTGGTGAGCCCTGCCTCTTGCGCGGCGACGCGCTCCTCGACCTCGCGCAGCCGCTTGATCGAAGCCGAGATGGTCTTGAAGTTGGTGAGCATGCCGCCGAGCCAGCGGTAATTGACGTAATACTGGCCGCAGCGCTTGGCGGCGTCCGCGATGGCGTCCTGCGCCTGCCGCTTGGTGCCGACCAGCAGCACCCGCCCGCCGCCGGCGACGACCTCGCGGATCGCCTCCAGCCCCTGCCGCAGCAGCGGTACGCTCTGCTCGAGGTCGATGATGTGGATGCCGTTGCGCACGCCGAAGATGTAAGGCGCCATCTTCGGGTTCCAGCGCCGGGTATGATGACCGAAATGAACGCCAGCCTCCAACAGCTGGCGCATCGAGTACTCGGGTAGAGCCATTGTGGTGTCCTTTTCCGGTTAGGCCGCCGCAGGAGTAATCGCCGCAGGGAATTTCCCTTCGGCGACACCGGAGCGAACGCCGTCACCGACGGCATCGCGACCCTGCGTGAGGTTTGCTGGCGTTAGGTAAGCCGCACCGGACGATTTGGCAAGCGCCGCGCGCAAGGCATCAGACTATCGGCAAACGCCGGCGACGCATCCGATTGCGATCGACAGTAACAATGCTGTCCGCGAGGTCGGCCTCTTCGAGAGCGGAAAAAACCTGAGCCATCCGAGCGATGATCTCGGCTTCGCTCCAGTCACCGCCACGAAACAAGATCAGACTCGGTCCCGTTGCCGCGGCAAGAGCAAGCAAGCGCGGATAATCGAGATCGGCAGTAATCACCGTGCGGCCATCGTTTTTGGCGCGGTCAATGATCTCTTCATCCGTTGCTCGCTCAAGGCCGAGTTCGGACGCGTGAACAGCGTCATGCCCCTTCGCTCCAAGCCACGTTGCCAAAACCGGCGACAAGGGCATGTCGACGAGAAATTTCACCGGGCCAATTCGACCGTCTCGTCCTCGGCCAGCATCGCGGCATATCGCAGTGCCTGGTCAATGTCCCCAGGCTCGAGATACGGATAGTCGGCGAGGATTTTCTCACGCGTCTCACCCGCCGCAAGCAACCCCAGCAATCGAGCAACGGGGAACCTCAGTCCCCTAATGCAGGGCTTTCCGGTGCATATGGCGGGATCAACGGTTATTCGGTTTAAGGTCATGGCTGCAGAATAGCGGGCGAGCGACAAGTTTCCCAGCGTCCGCCGATACCTACCCCCGCCGACTGAGCTGCTGGGCGATGCCGAGCCCGAGAATGGCGGCCCCAGCCCAGAACAATACCGGCTGATAGGCCGGTATCATCGACCCGGCCAATCGCTTTTGCATTTCCAGGCACTCGTCGGTCGTCGTCGCGAGGCACGGCGTCTTGAGCGCCAGCTCGTTAAACCAACCGTTGTATTGCGAATAATAGAAAAACCACCAGACCCCCGTCACCGCCAGCAGCGCCAAGCCGATAAGAATCGCCGCCGCGATCCGCGATCGTCGGGGGCTGATTGCCGGATCGCTCATCGCATCACCTCAAATATCGTGCACATCCACAATCCCCGGCAACGACTTGACCGCGGCGCGGATGCGCGGGTCGACGCGAAACCCGCCGGGCAGGGCGATCTCGACCTCGCTTTGCGGCAGGTCGAGCACCACCGTGACGCGGCCGCGGCCGCCGACCGCCTCGCGCTGGAACAGGCCCTTGAGCCGCGCCAGCGCCTCTTCCGCGCCGACGAAGACGCGCAGCCCCGCAGCGGCATGAGCCACCACATTGTCCAAGGGCTCGATCTTCTGCGCCGTAAGCCGCAGGCTCTGCTCCTCGCTTCTTACATCGACGGTGACGATCAGCGGCTGGCCGCTATCGAACAAAGGCCGCGCCGTCGCCAGCACGTCGGAGAACACAGTGACCTCGAACACGCCGCTCATGTCCGAGAGCTGGACAAACGCAAAGCGGTTGCCGCGCGCCGAGGTGCGCTCCTTGCGGCCGACGACGATGCCGGCGAGCCGGAAACGGGTCGAGTTGCGCGCCGCCAGCGCCGCCGGCAGCTCGGCGAACGACATGATACCGGCCCGCTCCAGGCTTTTGCCATACGGGTCGAGCGGGTGGCTCGACAGGTAGAAACCGATTGCGTCGAATTCGTGCTGCAGCTTCTCGACCGGCGGCCAGTCCTCGACCACTGGCAAGGGCGGGCGCTCGGCGAAACCCCCATGGCCCACGCCATCGATGCCGCCGAACAGGCTCTCCTGCTTGCTGACTCGGTCTTCGGCGGCCCGGCTCGCCTGGCGCAAGAGCAGATCGACTGCCGCCAGGCATTGCGCCCGGTTGGGGTTCAGTGACACGAAGGCGCCGGCCTTGACCAGGCTTTCGAACTGCCGCCGGTTGAAGCTCTTGGTGTCGAGCCGGCCGGCGAAATCGAACAGATCCTTGAACGCGCCTTTGGCGGCGCGCTCAGCGATGATTTCGCGCATGGCCTGAGCGCCGACCCCCTTGACCGCGGCGAGGGCATAGCGGATCGCCGGCTTGCCCCCACTCTTCCCTCCCCCGCTTGCGGGGGACGGTAAGGGTGGGGGCTCGGGCTCAACCGCGAACGCGACCTCGGAGCGGTTGATGTCTGGCGGCAGCAACGCGATGTCGAGGCGGCCCAATTCGGCGCGGAACTGGTTCAGCTTGTCGGTATTGCCCATGTCGAGGGTCATCGACGCCGCGAGAAACTCGACCGGGTAATTCGCTTTCAGATACGCCGTCTGATAGGCGACCAACGCGTAAGCCGCCGCGTGCGACTTATTGAAGCCATAGCCGGCGAACTTGGCCATCTGGTCGAAGATCAGCTCGGCGCGGCGCTGGTCGACTTTGCGCTCCAGCGCGCCTTTGACGAACAGCGCCCGCTGCGCGTCCATCTCCGCCTGGATCTTCTTGCCCATCGCCCGGCGCAGCAGGTCGGCGCCGCCCAGCGTATAGCCCGCCAGCACCTGGGCGATCTGCATGACCTGTTCCTGGTAGATCATGATCCCGTGGGTTTCCTTCAGAATCCCCTCGAGCTCCGGGTGCAAGTAGTCGGGCTGTTCCAGCCCATGCTTGACCGCGATGTAGCGCGGGATGTTCTCCATCGGCCCCGGCCGGTAGAGCGAGACAACCGCGATGATGTCCTCGAACCGGTCGGGCCGCAGCTTCTTGAGCATATCGCGCACGCCGGCGCCTTCAACCTGGAACACCCCGACCGTGTCGGCGCGAGTCAAAAGCTCAAAGGTCTTGCGGTCATCGAGCGGCAGGTTAGTGAGATCGAGCGCAACGCCGCGCGCTGCCAGCAATTCGGTGCAGCGCGCCAGCACGGTCAAGGTCTTGAGGCCGAGAAAGTCGAATTTGACCAGCCCCGCCGGCTCCACCCATTTCATGTTGAACTGGGTCACCGGCATGTCGGATTTGGG
>JBBRPG010000044.1:0-23817 GCA_038228485.1 Alphaproteobacteria bacterium | reverse complement strand
GCGGCGGCGCAGAGGGCTCAACTCGGCCATCGGGGGCTCCTGTCTTGAGGATTGGGCTTCGACAACCGCAATCCTCCCAGACAGGAGGCCTTCCCTCTAATCGCTCTCTACACTCCCGCGACAGCGGGTTCGTTCAATCCCGATTCCGTCAAACAACAGCATGCTCTAGTAAAGCCCGCCGGTGCCGGTCAGCACGATCCCCGACGAGGGCCGCGGCGCCATACCCGGGGGCATAGCAAAGGGCGGGGGCGGCGGGACGATGGTGCCCAGGGGCAGTCCGTCATTGGCGCTGACCACCGGCGCATTGGGGTCGCTCGCCGACGGCGTGGTCGACGGGTTGCCGTAGCCGCTGCCCGGCCCGGTGCCCGGGCGGAAGGCTTCGAGCACCGCGTCCTTATCGTAGGAGCCGGTCGGCTGGCCGGTGATCGAATTGACCAGCACCATGTCCGCCCCCGGCGGATCGGGGAACGGTACCGCCGGCGCATCCTTCAGCGCATCCGCCATGAAGTCGCGGAAGATCGGGGCCGCGACGTTGCCGCCGGTCTCTCCGTCGCCCAAGGTGCGCGGCGTGTCGAAGCCGACATAGGCGCCGGCGGCGATATCGGGCGAGAAGCCGACAAACCAGGCGTCGAACCATTCGCTCGACGTGCCGGTCTTGCCGGCGATCGGCTTGCCGACCGCGGCCACCTTGATGCCGGTGCCTTGTTTAACCACCCCCTCCATCATCGAAACGATCTGCTTGTCGGCGATCGGATCGACCAAATTGTCGAGACGGGTCGGCTTATAGATCAGCGCCTTGTCGGCGAATTTCGCGCCCGGCAGATAGACCGCGGAGAGGTCGGCCACCCCGATCGCGCTGTACCCTTGGTCGGTTTCCGGACGGTCGGGCCGCACGCCGGCGATGATGAAGCAGGCGGCGCAGTCGCGCGTGCCTTTCTGATAGATGATGCGGCCCTGGCGGTCCTGCACCAGATCGATGACCGACGGCAGCACCCAGTGCCCGCCATTGTCGATCATCCCGTAAGCGGCGGTCAGCCGCAGCAAGGTGGTGTCGCCGGCGCCCAGCGCCATCGAATAATAGAGCGGCATCTTGTCCATGATGCCGAACTTCTCGACCGTCTTGGCGATCGCCGGCAGGCCGATCAGCGACGCCAGCCGCGCCGTCGCCAGGTTGCGCGAGTGCACCAGCGCTTGGCGTAACGTGGTCGAGCCGACATAGTTGCCCTCGTAATTGGCCGGACTCCAGTCCGGGAGACCCGGACCCTGGGGCAGCGAGATCGGCGCGTCCTGGATCACGCTCGAAGGGGTGTAGTCCCCTTGCAGCGCCGTGAGATAGACGAACGGCTTGATCGCCGAGCCCGGCTGACGCTTGGCCTGGACGGCGCGGTCGAACTGGCTGTCACGATAATCCCAGCCGCCGACCAGCGCGTACACCCGGCCGGTTTTGGGGTCGAGCGCGGTAAAGCCGCCGCTGACCTCCGGCACCTGGCGCAAACCGTAAAGACCCGTTGCCGGCGCCCGCTTGGCCGACGGGGAGGCGGCTTGCTGGGAATTGCCAAGCGGTTCGACGTAGACGAGATCGCCGGGGCTCAGCACGTCCTGCGCGCGCGAGCGCCGCGCCCAGCGCAGCTCATCAAGTGAGATGCGGCCAGCGTATCCGCCTTTTAGCACGATCTGCGCGCCGCTGGCCTCCACCGCGGTTACCGCGGCGATCCGCCAGTTCGGCATCGCCGCCGGTTCGGCGGTGGTGGCGAGCGCGGTCTGCGCCGCCGCCACGGTCGGCAAATGCGTCACCGCGCCGCGCCAGCCGTGCCGCCGGTCGTATTCGATAAGGCCGTTGCGGAACGCCTTCTCGGCCATCGACTGATACACGGGCACATAGCTCGTGCGCACGCTAAGGCCACCCTCGTACACCAGCTTCTCGCCGAAGCGGTCGATCAGCTCGCGCCGCACCTCCTCGGTGAAGTATCCGGGCTGGCCCTGGTCCGGCTCGCTGTGGGGGCGCGCGTCGAGTGGAGTGGCCTTGGCCGCCTGAGCCTGCGCCTCGGTGATCCAGCCGTTGTCGGCCATGCCGTCGATCACCCAGTCGCGGCGGTTTTTTGCGGCCTCGTGGTGTTTCACCGGATTGTAGTTGTTGGGCGCCTTGGGCAGCGCCGCGAGGAACGCCATCTCCGGGATGGTGAGCTGGTTGAGCTTCTTGCCGAAATAGGTGTCGGACGCGGCGGCCACTCCGTAAGCGCCGGCGCCGAGATAGATCTCGTTCAGATAGATTTCGAGGATGCGGTCTTTGCTGAGCGCGCTTTCGATCCGGTAGGCCAACAGCGCCTCCTTGATCTTGCGCGAGACCGAGACCTCGTTGGTGAGCAGGAAATGACGCACCAGCTGCTGGGTGATCGTCGAGGCGCCGAGCGGGCGCTGACCGTGGCCGAAGCGGACGACATCGACCACCGCGGCGTGGAAGATAGCGAGCGGGTTGATCCCGCTATGGTTGTAGAAGTCGCGGTCCTCAGCGGCGAGGAAAGCACGCACCACCAGCTGCGGAATTTCCTTGATCGGGATGATGGTGCGGTGCTCGGTGGCGAATTCCGCCATGTAGGTGCCGTCGCCGGCATAGACCCGCGAGCCGGTCGCCGGCTGATAGGTGAGCAGCTGCTGATGGTCGGGCAGGTCGCGGCTGAAATGCGCGATCGCCAGCGCCACCGCACCGCCGCCGACGATGGCGACGATAATGCCGACGACGAAGATCAGCTGCGCCACGCCGCGCAGAAATCCCGTGATTGCGCCCAAGAAGGTACCTTTCGGACCCCAGCGGGGGGAACTATATCGCGGCGAAAATGCCATGTGAAATGCGGCTCCGCCATAGGCCTTTTTGAGCTGTCGCTCTTTGGGCCGCCGGCGTCACCTGATCGCTAACAGCGGGCGGCGAGACTCATTCCGCGAACAAATCTCAATCAAATGTTCACTTTGGGCGACGATAACCAAGTGGGGAGGGCTCATCGGCCTTCGCCGCTAGGAGACAGGTTATCGGCGACACGGCGATCGCAGGCCGCGGCAACGGCCCGGGGGCGACAAGCCCGTCGCCCTTCACCGATGCGCGGATGGACGAAGCGTACGCTTACTGGCGCGGCAAGGCCGCCGGGCGGATGCTGCCGAGCCGTGCCGATATCGACCCGATTGAGATCGTCAAGCTCCTGCCCGACGTGATGCTGGTCGAGCGGCTCGACGACCGCCGCTACCGCTACCGGTTGATCGGCACCGAACACCAGCGCGCGCAGGGTATCAACGCCACCGGGCGCTATCTCGACGAGGTGCTGCCGGGGCCGGAATATCGCGCGCATGTTCTCGCCCTCTACGACAAATGCGTCGAGACGCGGCGCGCGCTCTACTTCGAATGCCTGTTCTTTTCCCCGGCGCGGCGCGACCCCGAGCGCCATACCAAGGTGCTGTTCATGCCGCTCTCGCCCGACGAGACCACGGTAAACATGATCTTTGTCGTCCAGGTTTTCCTCTACATCGAGCGGGCGACGCGCGAGCGGCATTTTGTCGATGCCCGACCGTACAAGGAGATCGTCCACACCCTTCTGTGATCTGCCAGCCCGGCGGGCCGCGGCGATTCAGGGATCGCGGCGGCGCGTTAAGTCCCGACGAGACCCAGCTGCGGGCTCGACGGCTCGGCAAAGGTGCGCTGCGGGATGCGCCCGGCGAGCCGGGCCAGGCGCCCGGCCTCCACCCCAGCCTTCATCGCCGCGGCCATCGCGATCGGGTCGTGCGCCTTCGAGATCGCGGTGTTGACCAGCACCGCGTCGCAGCCCAGCTCCATCGCCAGGGCGGCGTCCGACGCGGTGCCGATGCCGGCGTCGAGCACCACCGGCACCGGGCTCCTGGTGCAGATCAGCTCGATCGCCGCCGGGTTGGCGATGCCGCGCCCCGACCCGATCAGCGAGCCCAGCGGCATTACCGCGGCACAGCCGACATCGGCGAGCTTTTGGCAGGCGACCGGATCGTCATTGCAATAGGGCAGGACGATAAAGCCCTTGCGCACCAGTTCTTCGGCGGCATGCACGAGCTGCTCGACATCGGGGTAGAGCGTCTCGCGGTCGCCGATCAGTTCGAGCTTGAGCCAGTCGGTCTCCAGCGCCTCGCGCGCCAGCTCGGCGGTGAGGATCGCGTCGCGCGCGGTGACGCAGCCTGAGGTATTGGGCAGCAGCCGGCAGCGCGGGCTCAGCACATCGACGAGGCTGCCGCTGTAGCCGTCGAGGCTGATGCGGCGGATCGACATCGTCACCAGCTCGGCGCCGCTCGCCTCCAGCGAGTCGAGCATCACCTGCTGGTTGGGGTAGCCGGCAGTGCCGATGAACAGCCGCGACCTCAGCGGCGTGCCGGCGATCAGAAACGGGTCGTCGCTCATGCAGACTATCCTACCCAAAAGAAACCCGTCATTGCGAGGAGCAAAGCGACGAAGCAATCCCCCGCCCATGAGCCTCAAGCAGACGGAGATTGCTTCGCTGCGCTCGCAATGACAGCCCTCAGCCGCCCTGCAAAGGGCGGACGATCTCCACCGCGTCGCCGGACTTGAGCGCCGCCGCCGGCCATTCCGTCCGGCGCACCACCGCGCCGTTGAGCGCAACCGCGAGAAACCGCGCGCCCGGATCGATGCCGCGATCGGCAAGCAGCTGCGCGACCGTGGTCGCGGCGACCTCCTCGTCGATGCCGTTGACCGTGAGCCTGGTCATTGCGCCGCCTCGGCAACCGGGCGCGGTGCGGCCTTGTTGAAGCGCTGCGGCGCGAACGGCAGCGCCGTTTCGGGCAGCTTGCCGCTGAGGATATAGGCGCTGATGACGGCGGCGCTGACCGGGGTCAGGAGGATGCCGTTGCGGTGATGGCCGGTGGCGACCACCAGACCGTCGATGCCGCTTGGCCCCAGCATCGGCGCGTCGTCGCGCGAGCCGGGGCGGAACCCGACCCAGGTCTCGACCACCGCCAACTCCTCGATCGTCGGCACCGCGCGCCAGGCGCCCTCGATCAGCGCGAGAAGCCCGCCTGCGGTGATCGAGGTGTCGAAGCCGCGCTCCTCGACCGTGCCGCCGATGATCAGCCGCCCGTCGTTGCGCGGCACCAGATAGCCGCGCGGCAGCCATACGACATGACGCAGGATCGGCGCCGCCGGGTCCATCTGCACCGCCAGCATCTGTCCCTTGATCGGCCGCACCGGTGGCAGATAGGGCGCGGGGATGCCGCCGATTTCGCGGGACCAGGCCCCGGCGGCGAGCACCACGACATCGGCGTCGACACGGCCGCGCTCGGTCTCGACCCCGCGGGCGCTGCCGGCGGCGATGACGACTTCCTTGACCGGGCAATGCTCGACGATCTCGACCCCGGCGCCGCGGCAGGCGGCGATCAGCGCGCGGGCGACCGCGCGGTTCTCGACCTGATGATCGGCGCGGCTGAGGACGGCGGCGGCGATGCCCGGCTTCAGATGTGGCTCCAGCCGCCGGGCCTCCATCGCGTTGAGCCATTCGAGTTCGAGCCCGAGGCTTTTCTGGAAGTCGTAGGAATGACGCAAGGTCTCGGCGTCGTCGCGATTGAGCGCGACGACCAAGGTGCCTTCGTCGCGGTACTCGACGGAGATTCCGGTCGCCGCCAGGAGTTCGCGGGCGAAATCGGGCCACAGGCGCTGGCTCTCGAGTGTCAGCGGCAGCAGCGGCTCCTCGCCCGGCTCGGTCTCGACCGCCGCGGCCAGCATCCCGGCCGCGGCCCAGCTGGCGCCGCGCCCGGCCTCGCCGCGGTCGTAGACGATGACCCGACACCCCGCCTGCGCCAGTCGCCAAGCGATGCCCAGCCCGATGACGCCGGCACCGATGACGACGGTTTTCGGTCGATCTAAAGAAACAACGGTCGCGGTGATAACGGACTCCCTCCACCGGGACTGGCCCGGCCAGGTTCAGTGGGTCTGCTCTCAGCCGCCTCGGCGCTCGCGGACATCCGCGCGCCGGACAGCACCCCAGCCTCAACGGCAATTTTGGACCGGGGCGAAGGCGATGCAAGGTTTTTTTCGATTCAAGCCGCAACGGTGGAACCGATCCGCCGCGATTAACGTTTCGGTGATGTTTGTTGAGGCATTCTCGACGACGACGCGCGTCTTTGGATGCGCGCTGCCCGCATGGGCATCCTCCCCTCAGCCTTCAGGCCGCCTTTACCGGCGGCCTTTTTTTTGCGCTCTCGGCGGAAGCGCCTAGCGGGGCTATGATCGGGCAAACCGATAGGTGGCGCAAAATGTTGCGAGCGGCACTCAAGGCTGTCGTCGTTGCCGTCGCCTGCGGCGTTGGGGGCGCGAATGCCGCTGCGGCCTCCGACGCCGATCTGAAGGCTGAGATCGAAGCCTTTATCCACCGCACCGAGACCGCGTTCGACGGACGGCTGCATTGGGAGGGCGCCGATACCTTCGAGGTAAGCCCCGGCGGCGACGCCGCAACCCTCGTCAATCTGCGGTTTTCGTTTCGCAAGGACGGCGGCGACGCGAAACCGGAGGCCTCGGTCACCCTCGACCGGATGGAAATCCGCCACAAAGCCGCGGGCGGCGACGGCAAGCTGACCGAATTCGCGGTGACCCTGCCGGCGACATCGACAATGACCACCGGCGACGGGACCGAGATCGGCCTGTCGCTGACCGACGCGCGCGTCACCGCGCTGGTCGAAAACCCGGGCGAGCGACAGCGCGCCGCGACCCTGACCCTTGGTGGCGGCCGGATCGAGGACAAAGGCGGCAAGGGGCATCTCGGCTTCGGCCCGGTGACCGGCAACTGGAAAATCGTCCGCGCCGACAATGGCGGCTGGACGGCGCCGGTCGACATCGAACTCAAGCAGCTCGACTTCCTGTCCGCCGAGGCGCCGCTTGCCGGGACCGTCGACCGCATCGTCTATGCCGCGACCGCCGCCGGTCCGAACCTGGCCAAGTTCGATGCCTGGCGGGACCACGCCAACGAGCTGAAGGAACAGGCGCAGGGCAACCCCGACAAGAAAATCGAGGCCTGGGCCAGCCTGCTGCCCGATCTGCTGACCATCTTCAGCAATTCGCGCGGCGAGCTGGTGGTCGAAAAAATGATGGCGAAGCGGCCCGACGGCGACACTTTGGTGACCTTGGCCAAGGCCAAGCTCGGCGGCGGCTTCACCGGCCTCGACGGCGAGAAGGCCGGGTTCCGCATGGTGATCGGCCATGACGGCCTCGTCATCGACCCCTCGCTGATGCCCGAGAACCAGGTGCCGCGCCGTGCCATCGTCGATTTCGGGCTGGAGGACATCGCCACCGGCGCGCTGCGCAGCCTCGCCGAGGCCGCCAGCCTGGCCGGCCCGGGCGCGACCGACGCCGACAAGCAAAAGGCGATGCAGCAGTTCATCGCTGTGGGCGTGTCGCTGAACCCGGTGCTCCGCGTCTATGACGCGGCGGCGGATTTCAAGCATGTCGGCATCGACGCCTCCGGCGAAGCCAAGCGGGCGCCGCCGGCGCCGATCGGCTACGCCGCCACCGGTGATGTCCGCGTGCGCGGGTTCGACGCGCTGCCGGAAATCGTCACCGGTTGGCTCGCCCGTGCGCAACTGCCGCTGCTCAAGCTGATCGGCGCCGCCGAGACCGCGGCCGACGGCACGCCGGTCGTCAAGTTCCACGTCGCTTCGGCGATGGGCAAGCCGCTCACCGTCAACGACAGCAACCTCGCCGCCTGGCTCGACAGTTCGACCTCGAGCAGCCTGGGGCTGCGGACGTTGCACCTCACGGACCCGCCGATGAACGGCGACGACATCCGCGCGGTGCAGAAAAAGCTGCCGGCGCCGCGGGATGCGCCATTCGCCGATGGCGTCTACGACGGGCCGACCGCGCTCGCCGTCGCCCGCTTCCAAAAGCAGGCCGGGCTCAACGTCGACGGGGTCGTCGATGCCGCGACCCGCGACAAGCTCGGGATCAAGCCGCCGCCGGCGCCGCCACCGCCGGCCTCGGCGACGCCAGGCCCGGGGAAATCCGCCGCCCCGAAAAATTGACAGCCGGGCATCGCGGGAACTATCACCGCTCCCAGCAGGAGCGCGCGCGATGAACAAGACCTATCCCGACGCCAAGGCGGCCCTGGCGGGCTTGCTGCATGACGGCATGACGATCATGGCCGGCGGCTTCGGCCTTTCCGGCATCCCCGAGAAGCTGATCGCCGAAATTCGCGATTCCGGGGTCAAGGGTCTGACCGTGATCTCGAACAATGCCGGGGTCGACGGCGCCGGGCTTGGCCTGCTGCTCGAAACCCGCCAGATCAAGAAGATGATCTCGTCCTATGTCGGCGAGAACAAATTGTTCGCCGAGCTTTACCTCAAGGGCGAGCTGGAGCTTGAGTTCAACCCCCAGGGCACGCTCGCCGAGCGCATCCGCGCCGGGGGCGCCGGAGTCCCGGCCTTTTTCACCAAGACCGGTGTCGGCACCTTGGTGGCCGAGGGCAAGGAGACCCGCGACTTCGACGGCCAGACCTATGTCATGGAGCGCGGCCTGGTCGCCGACCTGGCGATCGTCCACGCCTGGAAGGCCGACACCGAAGGCAACCTCGTTTTCCGCAAGACCGCGCGCAACTTCAACCCGGTCATGGCGACGGCGGGCAAGGCGACGGTGGTCGAGGTCGAGCAGCTGGTCGAAGCCGGGCAGATCGAGCCCGACCAGATCCACACCCCCGGCATCTTCGTGCAGCGCATCGTCCACTACGACCAGTACGAAAAGCGCATCGAGCAGCGCACCGTGCGCCAGCGCGCCTGACTTATAGGAGCCGCCTCATGCCCTGGACACGCGATCAGATGGCGCAACGCGCCGCCCATGAGTTGAAAGACGGGTTCTACGTCAATCTCGGCATCGGCATCCCGACTCTGGTGTCGAACTACATCCCCGCCGGGATGACGGTGCAGCTGCAGAGCGAGAACGGCATGCTCGGCATGGGGCCGTTCCCCTATGAGGGCGATGAGGACCCCGACCTGATCAACGCCGGCAAGCAGACTATCACCGAGCTGCCGACGACGAGCTATTTCGACAGCGCGCAATCGTTCGGCATGGTGCGCGGCGGGCATATCGACCTGTCGATCCTCGGCGCGATGCAGGTGGCCGAGAACGGCGACCTCGCCAACTGGATGATCCCCGGCCGCATGGTCAAGGGGATGGGCGGGGCGATGGACCTCGTCGCCGGAGTGAAGCGCGTCGTCGTGCTGATGGAACACACCGCCAAGGACGAACCCAAGCTGCTGCATCGCTGCACCCTGCCGCTGACCGGCGCGGGAGTGGTCGACATGGTGATCACCGATCTCGGCGTCTTCCAGATCGACCGCAAGGGCAGCGGCATGACCCTCCTCGAACTGGCGCCCGAGGTGTCGCTCCAGGAAATCCAGGGCAAGACCGAAGGCAAATTTGCGTTCGGCAACGGCATCGGGTGATAGACCGCGGGCGTCCCGCCCGCCCTGCAGTCCCTAAGAGCGGGCGAGACGCCCGCTTTCCAAGATGGGGAGAGCTATTCGCGGCTGTGCCTTGCCCGCGCACCCGCCGCCATCGCCGCCGCGGTCGAGCGCTTGTGGCCCATGCTCGATTGAGGGGGCGGTCAGCATCGACTCGCCGCGGGTCGGCCGCAGCAGCGGCAACAGCGCCAGCGATACCACGATCAGCGCGCCGATCAGCAGCCATGCGTCGTTAAAGGCCTCGGTCAGGCCGCCGCGGCGGATCAGCTGCGCCAGCATCTCCTGGGTCTGCGGATCGATCGCGCCCTGCGCCCTCGCCGACAGGTATTGCGCCGGCACCCCGATAAAGCTCGCCGCATCGGCGGCGCCGGCCTGGAGCCGCGCGGCCAGCGCATTGCCATGCACCTGGGCGCGGTTCTCGACGACAGTGTCGATCAGCGCCAGCCCGATCGCACCGCCGAGGTTGCGCATCAGGTTGAAGAGGCCGCTGGCGTTGGGCACATCGTCCGGCGCAAAGGCTCCGAGCGCCAGGGTCGTCGTCGGCAGCACGCAGAACATCAGCGCCATGCCGCGGCCCACCTGCGGCCAGAACAGGCCCCAGAAATCGGTCGCCGGCGTCATAAAGCCGTTGCCGATGCAACCCGCCGCCAGCAGCACATATCCGATCGCGGTCACGATGCGGGCATCGAGGCGCGCATCGAGCAGGCTCGCGGCGGGGGTCGCCATCAGCTGCACTGCGCCCGCGACGATCATGATCTCGCCGATCTCGAGCGCGCTATGGCCCCGCACCAGTCCGAGAAACAGCGGCAGCAGATAGCTGGCGCCGTACAGCCCGACCCCGAGCACAAAGCTGAACCAGCAGCCGAAGACGAAATTGCGCTGGCGGAACGCAGCCAGATCGACAAGCGGCGCCGGGTGCCGCGCGCAGCGCCATAAGGTGCCGCCGCCGCCCACGATGCAGACCGCGACCAGCGACACGATCAGCGGATCGCCCCAACCGCGATGCGGCGCCTCCTTCAACACCACTTGCAGGGTGGCGAGAAAGACCGCCAGCAGCGGGACCGCCATCAGATCGACCGAGCGGACAAAGCGCCAATAGGGGCGGTTGACGCCAACCGTGCGCATCACCACCAGCCCGACGGCGATGCCCGGCGCCACGTTGATCAGAAACAGCCAGTGCCACGACAAGCTGTCGGTGACGAAACCGCCGACCGTGGGCCCGAGGGTCGGCGCGATCATCGCCAGGAGGCCGGCGACGATCGTCGCGCGCAACCGCTCCTGCCCGTCGAACATCACGAACCCGGCCGAGAACACCAGCGGGATCATCGCGCCGCCGCAAAACCCCTGGATCACCCGCGCCGGGATCAGGGTCCAGAAGCCGGTCGACGCGGCGCAACCCGCGCTCGCCACCGTGAAGCCCCAGACGCAGGCGACGAACGCCCAGCGCGTCGACATCATCCGGGTGAGCCAGCCGGTCAGCGGGATCGAGACGATCTCCGCCATCAGATAGGCGGTCTGCACCCAGCTCAGACGGTCGAGGCCAATGCCCAGCCCCTTCTGAATTTCCGGCAGCGAGCTGGCGACGATCTGGATGTCGAGCACCGCCATGAACATGCCGATGCTCATGGCGGTGAACCCGGCCCATACACGCGGGCCGGCGCGCGGCGGCGGCGCTGGCTCGCTCACGCGTCTTGTGCCGCCTTCAACGCCAACAGATCGACGAGGAACCGGTCGCGCCGTGCTTCCAACTCGGCGATGTCGCGCCCGGCGGTTTCGCTGGCAATGCCGTCGGCCAGCTGCTCCCTCAGCTGAGACGTCAATGTGGGATTGCCCAGGCTCTCCCACCACTCCGTCATCGGCGCGGAAAATTGGTCGAGAAAATGGCCGATGCCGCCGACCCCGCCGGCGAGGTGAAAGGTCAGATGCGGCCCCATCAGCGCCCAGCGCAGCCCCGGCCCGGCGCTGATCGCGGTGTCGATATCGGCGACGCTGGCCACCCCTTCGGCGGCCAGATGCACCGCCTCGCGCCACAGCGCCGCCTGCAACCGGTTGGCGACGTGGCCCTTGACCTCGCGGCGAATATGGATCGGCTGCTTGCCGACGGCGGCGTAGAAGGCAAGTGCCTGCTCGATGGCGGCGGGGCCGGTCTGGTCGCCGCCGACCACCTCGACCAGCGGCACCAGGTGCGGCGGGTTGAACGGATGGCCGATGACGCAGCGCTCGGGATGGCGGCAATCGACCTGGATGCGGCTCATGAGCAAGCCGGACGAGCTTGAGGCAATCACGATCGCCGGGTCGAGCGCGGCGTCGAGCCGGGCCAACAGCGCGCGTTTCACATCTTCGCGTTCGGGCGCGCTTTCCTGGACGAATTCGACGCCGGCGAGCGCCGCCTCGGGCTCGGCATGGAACGACAGCGCCGCCCAGGGCGGCTCGGCCGGAAGCGGGCTGAGCCGCGCGAGGCTCGGCCAGGCCGACGCGACAAAGCCCCGCAGAAACGCCTCGGCCCCCGGCGCCGGATCGCTCGCCCGCACCGTCAGCCCGTGGGCCAGGAACACCGCCGCCCAGCTCGCCCCGATCGTGCCGGCGCCGATCACCGCCACCCGGCGGATCGCAGTCTGCGTCATGCCAACCCCTCCCTCGCACCGGCAGCCGATACCGCGCCCGCGAAAATTGCACTAGATTTCGCCAGCCGTTCCCACGCCAAGATAATGAGAACCGCCGGATCCTCCCCTACCGCCTCGCCGGCCCGCGACTTGCGGCTCGATTTCTTTCGGGGCGTGGCGCTGATCTGCATCTTCATCGACCACATCCCGGAAAACTATCTCAACTATTTCACCCTGTCGGCGGTCGGCTTTTCCGACGCGGCCGAGGTGTTCATCTTCATCTCCGGCTACACCGCGGCGCTGGTCTATGGCCGGGCGATGACGCAGCGCGGCGTGCTGTGGTCGACCGCGCAGGTGCTGCGCCGCGCCTGGCAACTCTACGTCGCCCACATCTTTCTGTTCATGATCTTCATCGCCGAGGTGTCCTACACGGTGATGACCTTCAAAAACCCGATGTACAACGAGGAAATGGGGGTCGGCGATTTTCTCAGCGACCCGCACATGGCCGTGATCCAAGCGCTGTTCCTGCAGCTCCAGCCGACCTTTCTCGACATCCTGCCGCTCTACATCGTGCTGCTGCTGATCTTCCCGCCGGTGCTGCTCGGCCTGCGCCGGCTTCCTTGGCTGGTGCTCGTCCCGTCGGCGCTGATCTACCTCGAGGTGCAGATCTTCGGGATCGACGTGCCGGCCTATCCCGAGGGGCACATCTGGACCTTCAACCCGCTCGCCTGGCAGTTCCTTTTCGTCGTCGGGGCGGCGCTCGGCCAGGCTGGCGCGCCGAGCCGCAGGGCGTCGCACCTGCTGCAGCTCCTGGTGTGGCCGGCGCTGGCGATCGCCGCGGTAGCGCTGCTGGTTCGCCTTTCTTGGGCGTTTCACGGCATGTGGGAAGGGTTTCCGGCGCTGTTCCTGCGTCAGCTGTGGCCCGTCAACAAGACCAATCTGGCGCCGATCCGGCTCATTTCCTTTTTCGCGCTGGTCATCCTGGCCGCGCGTTGGATATCGCCGCAGGCGGCATTTCTGCGCAGCGCCGCGGCGCGGCCGGTGGTGCTGTGCGGCGCCCATTCGCTGGAGGTTTTCTGCCTTAGCATTTTATTGTCGGCACTCGGGCATTTTCTGCTGTCCGAGTTCGCCACCGGGGTCACCATCCAGCTGGCGGTCAACGCGGTCGGGATTGCCGTCATGTGTTTGTCGGCGTGGACGTTCGATTGGTATAGGGTGATGCAGCAAATGCCGGTGATCTCGGCGTCGGTGGCAAAAAACGAGCGAAGCGGCGGGGGGGAGTGATGACGCCGAGGCGGTTTCCCGCCGGCCCGTTGATCGCGGTGCTGGCGGGTCTTCTCGCCGGCCTGACGGCAGTGCCTACGCCGGCCGTCGCCGAGCCCGAGGAATGCGCGGTCCCAAGCGACATGCTGGAGGCCGAGGCCAGCCTGACGCGGCTGAGCCTGCGCCTCAAGGCGCACCAGCCGGTGGTGGTTGTCGCGATCGGCGGCGCCTCCACTGTCGGCCAGGCAGCGGGCTCGACCGAGCTGGCCTATCCGCATCGGCTCGAACGGATCCTCGCGCATGATTTCCCCGACACGCCGATCACCGTCGTCAACAAGGGGGTCGCACGCCAGTCGGCCAAACAGATGCTCGAGCGCTTTCCGACCGACGTCTTTGCCGAAGACCCGGTCATGGTGATCTGGGAGACCGGGATCAACGACGCGGTGCGCGGCACCGACATCGAGGATTTCGCCCAGACGCTGCAAAGCGGCATCGAGCAGCTCAAGAATCGGTCGATCGATGTGATGTTGGTCGACATGCAATTCTCGCGAAGCTCGACGACGGTGATCGATTTCGACAAATATATGAAAGCGCTGCACCGGGTCGGCGAGCTTGGCGACGTCTATGTGCTGCCGCGCTTTGCGATGATGCGCTATTGGAGCGAGCAGAAAGTGTTCAATTTCGATGATGTCGCCGCCGAGGATCGAGCCAAGCTCGCAGCGCGAGTCTACGACTGTCTCGGACAAAAGCTGGCCGAAGTGATCCGGCGCGCCGTCCGATGAACATCCGTCTCGACTTGCTCGCGGCTGCCGTTGTCGCCGCGCTCCTGCCGTGCGCCGCGCCCGCGGGTTGGGCCGCGATCATTCCGCCGCTGGAGCGCGTCGCCGCCCGCATCAACGAGGGCGGCCCGCTCAACATCGTTGCGGTCGGCTCGTCATCGACCTCGGGGATCGGCGCGACCGCCCCGGCGATGACCTATCCGAGCCGCCTCGAAGCCGAATTGCACGCGCAGTTTCCACGGATCGACATCCATGTCGTCAATCGCGGCAAGGGCGGCGAGGACGCGCCGGAAGAACTGGCCCGGCTCGCCACCGACGTCGTCGCGCTGCATCCGGACTTGGCGATCTGGCAGGTCGGCACCAACGCGGTGCTGCGCCGCGACGACCTTGCTGCCGACGGCGAGTGGATGCGCGAGGGCATCAACCTGCTGAAAAGAAACGGCATCGACGTGGTGCTGATGGATCTGCAATACGCCCCGCGCGTGCTGGACCGCCCGGCTTACGCGATGATGCAGGATCTGATCGCCGAGACCGCGGATCAAACCCAAATCGGGCTGTTCCGCCGCTTCGCTCTGATGCGCTATTGGCAGCGCGCCCACGCCGCCGGCGCGCCGGCGATGATCGGCGCCGACGGGCTGCACATGACCGATGCCGGGTATGGTTGCCTGGCCGCCGAGCTGGCCAGGGCGCTCGAGGCCAACTGGCGCGCCGAGGGAAAACTTGCCGGCCGCGATCACACCGGCACTGATGCGATAGCGGGGTTGCCGCCCTTGCTCGGAGTGCCGTGACCCGGGACGGCAGCGGCTCGCGCATGCGGCGAAACGACGCGATGCCTGCTAACTGACTGATCACATGCGGGAACCCCCACTGCCCGCGAACGTTCCGGTAGAAACAGTTTTGGTTTCCGGACGGATTCATATATCCTGATTGCTTCCGATAGGGCACCCACAAGATGTTGTTGATGTCCTCCTCGATCACCATATCTAAACAGCCATCACGCCTTTGCGATCCGCGGAGCGGCATACGCGGTGGTGCCGCTGTGAAGCGACCCCAGTATTGCCACAAAGCCTTGGCATTGGCTTGCGTCTGCGACGCCGGAGCGTTCGGGCGCCGGGAACGCAGGGGCGGGGCGCAACCGAGGGCGGCGTGGAGACTCTGGGTTTAGATAACGAGCGACGGACGGCGCGAATTTTTATCGCGGCGCGCCGTTCATCATGCGTAAACCGGCAACGGCAACCATTGGGATCGGCATCTGCCGATTGAGGTGAGAGCAATGCGGTCAGAACGGCCAGCGAATGACGGGATTTTCGGACTGTACTCGCGCCTGTACGAGAACCGCCGCGAGGTAGAGTACTCGCTGGAGGATTATCTGCGGGCCTGCTCCGACAATGCCTCGTTCTATGCCGGGGCGGCCGAGAGGTTGCTCGCCGCGATCGGCGAGCCGGTCATGGTCGACACCAGTCAAGACCCGCGGATGGGCCGGATCTTTATGAACCGGACCATGAAGGTCTATCCGGAGTTCGAGGATTTTTACGGCATGGAGGAGACGATCGAGCGGATCGTCGGCTTCTTCCGCCACGCCGCGCAGGGCCTGGAGGAGCGCAAGCAGGTGCTCTACCTGCTCGGCCCGGTCGGCGGCGGCAAATCCTCGCTCGCCGAGAGGCTGAAGCTCCTGATGGAGAAAGAGGCCATTTATGTGTTGAAGGCCGGCGACGAGGTCAGCCCGATTTTCGAGAGCCCGCTCGGTCTCTTCGATCCTAACACGCTCGGCGCCGAGATCGAGGCCCGCTACGGCATCCCCAGGCGGCGCCTGACCGGAACGATCTCGCCCTGGGCGGTAAAGCGCCTCGACGAATTCGGCGGCGACATCACGAAATTCTCGGTGGTCCGCCTGCAGCCCTCGCGGCTGAAGCAGATCTGCGTCGCCAAGACCGAGCCGGGCGACGAGAACAACCAGGACGTCTCGAGCCTCGTCGGCAAGGTCGACATCCGCAAGCTCGAGATGTTCAGCCAGAACGATCCCGACGCCTATTCCTTCTCGGGCGGTCTCAACCGCACGACGCAAGGGCTGATGGAATTCGTCGAGATGTTCAAGGCGCCGATCAAGATGCTGCACCCGCTCTTGACCGCGACGCAGGAGGGCAACTACGCCGGCACCGAGAATATCGGCGGCATCCCCTATCAGGGCATCATCCTCGCCCACTCGAACGAGGCCGAGTGGCAGACTTTCCGCAACAACAAGAACAACGAAGCCTTCATCGACCGCATCTCGGTCATCAAGGTTCCGTACTGCCTGCGCTCCACCGAGGAACGCAAAATCTACGAAAAGCTGCTGCAGCACAGCGAGCTGGCCAATGCGCCCTGCGCGCCGTCGACGCTCGACATCCTGTCGCGCTTCTCGGTGCTGTCGCGGGTAAAGCCGCACGAGAACTCGAACCTGCATTCGAAGATGCGGGTCTATGACGGCGAGAGCCTCAAGGACACCGACCCGCGCGCCAAATCGGTGCAGGAATACCGCGACGCCGCCGGTGTCGACGAAGGGATGGACGGGATCTCGACCCGCTTCGCCTTCAAGGTGCTGTCGGGGACGTTCAACTTCGACACCCAGGAGGTCGCCGCCGACCCGGTCCACATGATGTATGTGCTGGAGCAGGCGATCTGGCGCGAGCAGTTCCCGGATGCGGTCGAGAAGAAATACCTCAACTTCATCAAGGCGGAGTTGGCCCCGCGCTACGCCGAATATATCGGCAACGAGATTCAGAAGGCCTATCTCGAATCGTATTCCGATTACGGGCAGAACCTGTTCGACCGCTACGTCTCCTATGCCGATGCCTGGATCGAGGACTCGGACTACAAGGACCCCGACACCGGTCAGCTGATGAACCGCGAGCTGCTGAACCAGGAGCTGTCGAAGATCGAGAAGCCGGCGGGAATCGCCAACCCCAAGGATTTCCGCAACGAGGTGGTTAAGTTCGCGCTGCGGGCGCGGGCCAACAACAGCGGCCGCAACCCGTCGTGGCAATCCTATGAAAAGCTGCGCGAAGTCATCGAGCGCCGCATGTTCAGCCAGGTCGAGGATTTGCTGCCGGTGATCAGCTTCGGCAGCAAGAAGGATACCGACACCGAGAAGAAGCACGCCGACTTCCTGGAGCGGATGGTCTCGCGCGGGTACACTGAACGGCAGGTGCGCCGCCTCGTCGAGTGGTACATGCGCGTGAACAAGGCCGGTTAGCAGGGCCTGCCGATCCGGGTGTGGGCGGTATAAGGATGCGTTGATGAATGTCGTCGATCGCCGCCAGAACCCGAAAGGCAAGAGCCTCAGCAACCGCCAGCGGTTTCTGGAGCGGGCCCGGGCCGAGGTTAAAGGCGCGGTGCAGGACGCCTTGCGCAAGCGGAAGGTGGCCGATGTCGCGCATGGCGAGAAAATCTCCATCCCGACCCGCGGCATCACCGAACCGACCTTTCATCACAATCACCGCACCGGGCGGTCGGACCATGTCGTCCCCGGCAACAAAGAGTATGTGCGCGGCGACGAGATCCCGCGGCCGCAGGGCGGCGGCGGAGGCGGCGGCTCGGAAGGCAGTCCCGACGGCGGAGGCGACGATTCGTTCGAATTCACCCTGACCAAGGACGAGTTCCTCGACATGTTCTTCGAGGATCTCGAACTGCCCGACCTCATCAAAAAGTCGCTCAAGGACACCACCGCGGTCGATCTGCACCGCGCCGGCTATACCGTCACCGGCTCGCCGTCCAACCTCAGCATTCCGCGCACCATGCGCCAGAGCATGGCCCGGCGCATCTCGCTGCATCGGCCCAAGCTGAGCGAGCTCGACGCGTTGCGTGAAGAGATCGAGAAGGCCAAAGCGCGCGGCGCCGACGAGGAAGTGGAGCGGCTGACACTGCTGCTCGAACGCAACGAGCGGCGCAGCAAGATCATCCCTTACATCGATCCACTCGACGTGCGCTACCGCCGCTTCGAGCGAGTGCCGAAGCCCAACACCGAAGCCGTCATGTTCTGCCTGATGGACGTGTCGGGCTCGATGACCGAGGCGATGAAGGACTTGGCCAAGCGGTTCTTCATGCTGCTGCACGTCTTCCTCATCCGCCGCTACCGGCATGTCGACGTGGTGTTCGTCCGCCACACCTCGACCGCCGAAGAGGTCGACGAGGAGACGTTCTTCTACAGCCGCGAGACCGGCGGCACCGTGGTCTCGACCGCGCTGGAAAAGATGCTGGAGATCGCCCGCGCACGGTATCCGACCGACCGCTGGAACATCTATGGCGCGCAGGCGTCGGACGGCGACAATTACGGCGCGGACAGCAGCCGTTGCGTGTCGCTGCTCGGCGGCGAGGTGCTGCCGCTCTGCCAGTATTTCTCGTACATCGAGGTCGGCGACGGCACCAGCGGCAGTCTTACCGGCCTCGCGCGCGACAGCGATCTGTGGCGCGCTTACAGCGAGGTCGCTCCGGCGCACGCGCATTTCGCGATGCGGCGGGTCGGCGATCCAGCCCAGATATTCTCCGTCTTCCACGAACTCTTCGCCAAAGGGGGCGTCCGTGCCTGACACGCGCGCCGCGGCCAAACCGAAATCCAAGATCCTAGGCGCAGGCGGCGGCACGCCGCTGTTCACCGGCCCGAACTGGGATTTCGGCGGGCTGCGCAAGGTGCATGACGCGATCGAGCGGATCGCGTTCGACGAATTGGGCCTCGACATCTATCCGCTGCAAATCGAGGTGATCACCTCGGAACAGATGCTCGACGCCTATGCCTCGATCGGCCTGCCGCTGATGTACGGGCATTGGAGCTTCGGCAAGCGCTTTGCCTATCACGAGACGCTCTATCGCAAGGGCCTCGCCGGCCTCGCCTACGAGATCGTCATCAATTCCAACCCGGTGATCTGCTACATCATGGAGGAGAACTCCATGACCATGCAGACCCTGGTCATCGCGCATGCCGGGTTCGGCCACAACCACTTCTTCAAGAACAATTATTTCTACCGGCAGTGGACCGATGCCGACGGCATCATGGATTACCTCAGCTTTGCCCGCGACTACGTCGCCAAGTGCGAGGAGAAATACGGCTACGAGGCGGTCGAGCGCGTGCTCGACGCCGCCCATGCGCTGAAGGACCACGGGGTCAACCGCTATGCAAGGCGCTCGCGGCCCAACCTCGCCGAGGAGCGCCGCCGCATGACCGAGCGGCTGGCCCATGCCGAGGCGACCTTCAACGACCTCTGGCGCACGGTGCCGGCCCCGGAGAGGGACGAGGACGAGTTGGAGGCCGAAGACAAGCGCCTCGACACCAAGCGCCATCTCGGCTTGCCCGAGGAGAACCTCTTATATTTCATCGAAAAGCGCGCGCCGCGGCTCGAGGACTGGCAGCGCGAGCTGGTCCGCATCGTCCGCAACGTCTCGCAGTATTTCTACCCGCAGCGCCAGACGCAGGTGATGAACGAGGGCTGCGCGACCTTTGTCCACTACGAGATCATGAACCGGCTGCACGACCGCGGCCTGATCACCGAAGGCGCGATGCTCGAATTCCTCCATTCGCATTCGAGCGTGATTTTCCAGCCGGGGTTCGACGACCCGCGCTACGGCGGGCTTAACCCCTATGCGCTCGGCTTTTCCATGATGGACGACATCAAGCGCATCTGCACCAACCCGACCGAGGAAGACCGCGAGTGGTTCGCCGACATCGCCGGCAACCAGGATCCGTTCGGCGTGCTGCGCCATGCCTGGGCCAATTACCGCGACGAGAGCTTTATCCTGCAATACATGAGCCCGCGGATCATCCGGCAGTTCCGCCTGTTCCAGATCAGCGACGATGCGGCGAAGCCGTCGCTGCGCGTCGACGCGATCCATGACGAGCTCGGCTATCGCAAAATTCGCAGCGGGCTGTCGCGGCAATACGATTTCGCGCGGCGCGAGCCGGATATTCAGGTGGTCGATGTCGACCTCACCGGCGATCGCTGCCTGGTCCTGGCGCATTTCGTCCATGAGGGCGTGCTGCTCGACGAAAAGAGCTGCCGCGCCGTGCTGCGCCACACCGCCCTCCTATGGGGCTATTCGGTCAAGCTGTTGGAGATCGAGGCGGCGACCGACCAGGTGCTCAAGACCTACGAGGCCGGCGAGGCGAAGTAGGGTTTATCCGTCATTGCGAGGTACCGAAGGCGACGCGACAATCTCGACGGGCGGACTTCGCCGGCACGAGATTGCTTCGCTTCGCTCGCAATGACGGGTTAAGCGCCGCTTGCGAGTTCCTGCGATAGCTGCCATCTCCGTCGCATGCCCGAAAACCTGACCGTCCTCGGCATCGAGACCAGCTGCGACGAGACCGCGGTGGCGGTGGTGACCGGCGGGGCCGGCCGGCCGGTCATCCGCGCCAATCTGGTGCAGTCGCAATTGGCCGAGCACGCGCCCTATGGCGGGGTGGTGCCGGAAATCGCCGCGCGCGCCCATCTCGACCACCTCGACCGGCTGATCCGTGCCGCGCTCGTCGAGGCCGAGATTGGCTTCGGCGAGCTCGACGGCGTCGCTGCGGCTGCCGGGCCGG
Source organism: Alphaproteobacteria bacterium (assembly GCA_038228485.1). GTDB lineage: Bacteria > Pseudomonadota > Alphaproteobacteria > ATCC43930 > CGMCC-115725 > DATARH01. Next base: position 3,154 of record JBBRPG010000044.1, on the reverse strand, counting down.
GGCTGATCGGCGGGCTGATCGTCGGGACGATGGCGGCCAAAGGCATTGCCTGGGCCGCGCGGAAGCCGTTCGCCGCGGTCAACCACCTCGAAGCGCATGCACTGACCGCGCGGTTGTCGGACGAGGTTGCGTTCCCCTACCTGCTGCTGCTGGTCTCGGGCGGGCATTCGCAATTGCTGGTCTGCGCCGGGGTCGGCGCGTACCGCCAGCTCGGCACCACCCTCGACGATGCCGCCGGCGAAGCCTTCGACAAGAGCGCCAAGCTGCTTGGGCTTGCCCAACCCGGGGGGCCGGCGATCGAGCAGGCGGCGCGCGGCGGCAACCCGCGACGATTTTCGCTGCCGCGGCCCCTCAAGGGCCGCGAGGGCTGCGATTTCTCATTCTCCGGGCTCAAGACGGCGATCCGCGAGCGCATCGTCGCCGCCGATCCGACTGACCCCACAACCGTCGCCGATCTTGCCGCGGCGATCGAGCTGGCGATCTGCGATGCGCTGATCGACCGCACCGCGCAGGCGGTGCGCTGCATCCGCCGCCATCATCCGCAGGGGACCAGCCTCGTCGCCGCCGGCGGGGTCGCGGCCAATGCGCGGCTGCGCGCTCGCCTCGCGGCTCTGGCCGAGGATACCGGGCTCGGTTTCGTCGCGCCGCCGCCGGCGCTGTGCACCGACAACGGCGCGATGATCGCCTGGGCCGGGATCGAGCGGTTGCGCTGCGGGTTTAACGACCCGCTCGACGCGCCGGTGCGGCCGCGCTGGCCGCTCGACCCGGAAGCAAAAATCCGATGAAGCGGCTCGCGATCATCGGCGCCGGCGCCTGGGGCACGGCGCTGGCCCTGGCCGCGCGCCGCGCCGGCAGCGCGGCCATCGTCTGGGCGCGCGACCCGGCGATCGCTGCCGCCATCGCCGAGCGGCACGAGAACCCGGTCTATCTGCCCGGCATCGCGCTCGACCCGGCGATCGCCGCCACCACCGATTTCGGCTTGGCCGTCGCGGAGGCCGAGGCGGCGCTGCTCGCGGTGCCGGCGCAATTTCTGCGCGACGTGCTGGCCGATCTGGCGCTGCATTTGCCGGCGGGAATGCCGCTGCTGCTCTGCGCCAAGGGCATCGAGATCGTCTCGTTGAAGACGATGTCGGAGCTGACGGCCGAGCTATGCCCCGGCCGGCCGCTGGCGGTGCTGTCGGGCCCGAGCCTCGCCGCCGAGGTTGCCCGCGACCTGCCGACCGCGGTGGTGATCGCCAGCCGCGGCCCGGCTGTCGCCGGCGATTTTGCGGCGGCGCTCGGCAGCCCCAGATTCCGGCCGTATTTGTCCGAGGATCCCGTTGGGGTCGAGCTCGGCGGCGCGGTCAAGAATGTGCTGTCGATCGCCGGCGGCATCGTCCAGGGCCGCGGCCTCGGCGACAACGCCCACGCCGCGCTGATCACCCGCGGGCTTGCCGAGATGACCCGGCTCGGCATCGCCAAGGGCGCCCGCGCCGAGACCTTTGCCGGCCTCTCGGGCGTCGGCGACCTAGTGCTGACCCAGTCGCGCAACCACGCGCTCGGCATCGCGCTCGGCCAGGGAACGAGCCTGGAAGCCGCGCTGTCGGGGCGCCGCGCGGTGGTCGAGGGGGTGGCCAGCGCCGCCGCGATCGCCGCCCTGGCGGGCCAGCTCCGGGTCGAGATGCCGGTGGTCGCGGCGGTCGATGCGGTGCTGCACCGGGGCATGACGATCGACGCCATGATCGAGCAATTGCTCGCCCGCCCGCGCCGGTCGGAATGAGTTATCGAATTGTTGACCGGCCCTTGGCCATTTTTGTCGCTGGCCCGATCCCGGAAAATACTTTTCCGCAGCCGAACAAAGCCAATATCATAAGGAGAAGCGAACAGCGTCACGCGCAGGCCGGAATGAGCGACAACGGAAAACGCGGCGACGAGGAAGGACCCGGCACCGGCGTTATCGTCAAGGCTAAGCCGAAGACGAAGAAGCCGGCGATGTTCAAGGTCTTGATGCTGAACGACGACTATACGCCGATGGAGTTCGTCGTTCACACCCTCGAGCGGTTTTTCAACAAGAACCGGCAAGAGGCGACGCGCATCATGATGCACGTTCACCGCCGCGGAGTCGGCATTTGCGGCGTATACACTTACGAGGTCGCCGAGACCAAGGTGACCCAGGTCATGGATTTCGCCCGGCAGCACCAGCACCCGCTGCAATGCACGCTGGAAAAAGACTGACTACCGGAAGACCGATTCAGGTTCATTGGCAGAAAGGTGAGCGCAGTGCTCTCACGCAACCTCGAAAAATCGCTGCACCGGGCCCTCGCCTACGCCAATGAGCGCCGGCACGAATACGCCACGCTCGAGCATCTGCTGTTGGCGCTGACCGAGGACCAGGATGCGATCGCCGTGCTGCGCGCGTGCAGCGTCGACCTCGACCGGCTGCGCCGCGAGGTCCTCACCTATGTCGACAACGAGCTCGGCAATTTGGTCGCCAGCCACACCGAGGACGCCAAGCCGACCGCGAGCTTTCAGCGGGTGCTGCAGCGCGCCGCGATCCATGTGCAATCCTCCGGCCGCGAGGAGGTGACCGGCGCCAACGTGCTGGTGGCGATGTTCGCCGAGCGCGAGAGCCATGCCGTCTATTTCGTGCAAGAGCAGGACATGACCCGGTTCGACGCGGTCAACTACATCTCGCACGGCATCGCCAAGGCGCCGGGCCGCTCCGAGACCCGCCGCGTGCAGGGCGCGGAGGAAGAGGGTGGCGAGCGCACGGAAAAAGGCGGGCAGAAGCGCGGCCACGACGCACTCGACGCCTATTGCGTCAACCTCAACAAAAAGGCCAAGACCGGCAAGATCGACCCGCTGATCGGGCGCGAGGCCGAGGTCGACCGGACCATCCAGATCCTCTGCCGCCGGTCGAAGAACAATCCGCTCTATGTCGGCGACCCGGGGGTCGGCAAGACCGCGATCGCCGAGGGGCTCGCCCGCCGCATCGTCGGGCGCGAGGTGCCGGAGGTGCTGCTCAACGCGACGATCTTTGCGCTCGACATGGGCGCGCTGCTCGCCGGCACGCGCTATCGCGGCGATTTCGAGGAGCGGCTGAAGGCGGTGCTCTCCGAGCTCGAGCAGACCGTGGGCGCGATCCTGTTCATCGACGAGTTCCACACCGTCATCG
>JBBRPG010000043.1:0-24258 GCA_038228485.1 Alphaproteobacteria bacterium | reverse complement strand
TACGCGCCATACGGGCGTTGACGGACACGGCCCTGGAGGCGTTGTCGGGCGATTTCGCGGCGCTGTATTCCGGGCTGGGGCGACCGTCGATCGCGCCCGAGATGCTTTTGCGAGCAATGCTGTTGCAGGCGTTCTACTCGATCCGCTCGGAGCGCCAGCTGATGGAGCGGCTGGAGTTCGATCTGCTGTTTTCGCCTAAGCAACTCACGCGGCATTTCCTGCGCTGGCGTCAGAAGAATCAAAAATGATATAATGCGCGAGGCGACGGGCTAAGGATGGCAGCCCGCCCGTCAGTCTTGCCCGTCAGCGGCCTCACCTCGACTGGGTCAGTTCTAGTCGGACGGAGAGGTTTTGTCATGGAGAGATTGCTTTTCAAGGTCGTTGAGCGTGCCTCGGGGCATGAATTTAAGATCTACGATAACGGACGCACAGAAGGTTTTTCTTCTGATGCCCTGGTCTCAAATTATTTTCCTTTCCTGTCTCTTCAAGACAAAATCGTAAGAGCGTCAGCCCCCCAACGAGCAATATTGTTCCCTTGAGCGGTGGGGCCGCAGCCGCAGTGGCCCCTAGTGGAGCGAGAAAAGCTGAAAAAAATGCGGCCGCGGCAGGAGAGAAATAAAACTCTGTCGCCTTCCCTGGCTCGGCACGCTGGAACATGGCGGCATTAGCCGGCCCACCTCTCGAATGGAATGCTAGATCGAATGCGTTTACGATTCCTACCTGTCTAGGGAGTTCCATCTCGGGGATCGTTATACGCAGCCAGTCCATCGGCCAACTCCCAGCGCTGGTTCCCCCGCTAGGATAGCCGTTGGCTATTCGAGAGTCAGTCTCCGACAGTCGCTTTCGCCTGACTCTCAGCTTTCCTGCGAGTAGGCTTCCGCCCCTGTCCCGCGCGTCGCACGGCTTCAGCCAACTCAGCGCGCGATTGGGGGGACGTCTTCAGCAGCCGCAGCAGCAGCGCACCGAAACGCTGCGCCACCTGGCCGTCATCGCTTCCCTTAGTCACTCATGCCGGGGAGGATAACATGCCGGAAACGCCCTCGCATAAGCCGATCACGCCCGCTCTTCCTGGTCGCCGAAATGGGCCAAGCGCGGCAGTAGTGGGGGAACAAATGGGGGAACAATATCTATGGAAATTCTATCTTTTTGGAATAACTATCGAAATAGGCCCACTGCTGCGGACACCCCATCCGCCACCTTGATCTCTACGGCAATCCCCAGACCTCCCGAAATCCCTAGAAAAACCTAGCTAAACACAAGATGACTCTGCACGAGCCTCCGCTGCTGGTGCCGCCAATCCACTGCGGCGGGTTAAAGCGGCGGGTTGAGATCGCCATCACCCAGGGGATGACGTTCGAAAGGCGCGAGTCTGCATCACCGCGCATCATCGGCTTGGCGGCTTGTCCAGAAGTACCGCCGCTTCGCTACGGACACGGCCGCTGATTTGGTTGGCAAGCAAGCGCAGCAAAAGCGGCAGATTGATTTCGACGCGGACGACGTCATCCTCAACGTCGATGCGCCCCTTGATGCTTTGCCGCATGGCCATCAGGCTGAAGTCGAGCCGATAGACCGTCCAACTATAGTCGAGCGAGCTAACGAATGCCGCGAGCTGACCGCGAATATGCCCCAGCCCCTCGTCGAGGCGGCGCTTGGCCTCATCGCGACCCAGCCGGTGGGAAATCGTGATGATGAGCGGATCCGGCACGCGCTATCCTTTGCGGCTTGATTGCCGAAAGCAAACGGGTGCGCGCTCTTGTCATTCCCGCGGGAAACGGTGCTCGGATACAGATTTAGAAGCGTCGTTGCTCATTCTCGACGGCGAGTTTGTTCGCCGTCCATATCAATATCCCCTCGTCCAGTCGATGACGTTCCTGAGCGGCTGGCCGTCGAGATAGGCGCGCAGATTGTCGCAAAAGAGCGCGATGCCGCCATGCCGGTTCTCATCGCTGCCGCCGGAGACATGCGGGGTGATCAAGACCCTGGGATCTTGCCAAAGCCGTCCATCCGGGAGGCGTTCGAATTCGCCGACAAAGACGTCGAGCGCCGCGCCGCGCAAATGGTCGCGTCGGAGCGAAGCGACAAGCGCGTCTTCGTCGATGATCTCGCCGCGGGCGACATTGACGAGAATGCTGCCCGGCTTCATCGCGGCGAACCGGGTGTGGTCGAACAGCCGAGTCGTTTCCGGAGTCCACTGGCAGCAGATCACCACAAAATCGCTTTGCGGCAGAAAGAGGTCTAGCGCTTCGGCACCGCCGATCTCGGCGAACCCTTGCGGCAATGGCGCCCCCGGTTGCGGATGACGGCGAGTGCCGACAACCCGCATGCCGAGCGCCGCGCAGAGCCGCCCGACTTCCTGTCCGATCCCGCCGGCGCCGACAACACATACGGTCTTGCCCTGGATCAGCAGCGGTCGATAGGCGCGATGATCAAAGGCGCCAGCTGCGCGATCGAGCAAGGCACGGTTGAAACCCATCGCGAAATACAAAATGCCGGTAACCGCATATTCGGCGATCGGAAGGGGGTTCGCCGCGCCTCGCGAAGTCGTCACCACGATATCGCTGGCCCACAGATCGCTGCCGATAAGGTTGCTGGCGCCGGCCTGACGTTGGTGAAACCATTTCAGCCGCGGCGCGCGGGCGCGCAGATCGCGGGGAAACGGCCAGCCGCCTAGAACCACCTCTGCTTCGCCGAGCAACCGGTCGCGCTCCTCGCGGGTTCCCGATCCGGCGGAGCCGGGGATGAGATACCGTGCGGCGGCGTAGTCGGTCCAGGGCTCACGAACCTCACCGTCAAACCAGCCGCCGGCATCGATCAGCTTGATAGAAGGATCCATTGCCTCGATCCGCGCCCGTTCCGCCGGGCTGGTTCGCTGGATACTCAGAACATTGACCTCTCGCATAACGTCCTCCGGCGCGGCTTGACCCTCCGCGCATACGCCATCCACTATCGTCCGCAAGACCCGCCCGCCAGGGAATCCCGCTCTCACCGGATGCGGATCAGTGATGAAGCTCGCTATACCGGATCTGGTCTCGAACTCCTATTTTCCGGCGCTGGCGGCGGCCGAACTGGGTTTTTTTGAGCGCGAAGCGCTCGCCGTCTCGGTCGAACTGATCTACCCCGTCGATCGCGCCTATGCGGCGCTGCGCGACGGCGCGGTCGCTTTTGTCGGCGGAGCGGCGCATGCGGTGCCGTCTGCATTTCCCGAATGGCGCGGCGCCAAATTGCTCGGCTCACTGGCGCAAGGCATGTACTGGTTTCTGGTGATGCGCGCGGATCTCGGCATCGTGCGCGGCGATCTCGCCGCGCTGCGAGGACGCCGTATCGGCGCGGCGCCGTGGGTCGAGATGGGATTGCGAGGTCTGTTAGGTGCGGCCGGCTTTGACCCCACGCGCGACGACATCAGCATCGGCCCTCTGCCGCATACCGGCGGCGCCGGCACCAATTTCGGTCTGGCTGCGGCCGAGGCGCTCGAACGGGGCGAGATCGACGGGTTCTGGGCCAATGGCATGGCGACAGAAATCGCCGTGAGCCGCGAGGTCGGCTCGATTGTGCTCGACGTGCGCCGCGGCGACGGGCCGCCGGGTTGCTTCGACTACACGATGCCCGCCCTGGTGACGACCGACCGGTTGATCGAGCGCTCCCCCGACACCGCGGCTGCCGCGGTCCGCGCGCTGGTCGCGTGCCAGACCGCCCTGAGGGAGGAGCCATCGCGTGCGGCCGAAGTGGGAGGGCGACGCTTCCCACCGCGCGAGGCGGGGCTGATCGCCGCCATCATCGAGCGCGACTTGCCGTTCTACGACGCAGCAATCTCCGAAGCGACGGCTGCCGGCATCACCGATTTCGGCCGCAGGATGGGCGTTCTCACGCGCGATGTTCCGTATGCGGACGCGGTCGCGACCCAGTTCGGCGACCTGTGGCGCAGCAAGGGATGAACGCGGATCCGCTGCGGGCCGAGGCCGATGTGCTGGTGATTGGTTCGGGCGCCGCCGGGATGTACGCGGCGATCGAGGCGGCGCGGGCTGGCTGCACCGTGCTGCTCGCCGACCGCAGCCTGATCGGCCGCAGCGGCGCGACGGTAATGGCGCAAATGACGGTCGCGGTGGCCCTTGGCGCGGAAGTACGCGACCACTGGCGCCACCATTTTGACGACACGATCGCCGCCGGCCGCGGGCTGTGCGATCAAAACCTCGCGCAGCTATTGTGCGAAGAAGGGCCCGATTGCATCCGGCAGATGGATGATTGGGGCGTCGGCTGGGCGCGCAAGGACGGTCGGATAACGCAAGCGATGGCGCCTGGGCACGATCGGCCGCGCTGCGTCTTCGTCGATTTTCTCAATACCGGCCCCGCCGTGTCGAAGACATTGCGCACGGTGGTCAACCGCAGCGGCGCCATCCGCAAGGCCGGCGATTTGTGCATCATCGATCTCGTATGTATCGGAGATGAGGTTGCCGGCGCGGTTGCCCTGCATCTCGGCTCGGGCGCGCCGGTCGTCATCGCGGCCAAGGCGACAATCGTCGCCACTGGCGGGCTCACCCGTCTCTACCGCCGCAACAGCGCATCGGCCAATATGGGCGGCGACGGCTATGCGCTGGCGCTGCGCGCCGGCGCGCGGTTGACCGACATGGAATTCGTGCAGTTCTTTCCCATCGGGCATCTTGCGCCCCGCCTCATCGGCATGGACCCGATCATGTGGGATCCGTTCCGCTACAAGCTTGGCGGCCGGCTCCTCAACAATGCCGGCGAGGAATTTGCGGGGAACTACGGCAGCGCCGAGGACGGCGCCTACGTGCAGACCCGCGATGTCGCCACCTATGGCATCCTGAAGGAAATCGAGGCCGGCCGCGGCTCGCCGCATGGCGGGGTCTATCTGAGCTTCGAGCATTGTCCGGAGGCCGCATTGCGCGACGCCTTCGGGCCGGTCATCGACCGGCTCGCGGCCAACCAAATCGACCTGACGAGGATGCCGGTTGAGGTGGCGCCGATTGCGCACTACCACATGGGCGGGGTGGTCGCCGATGCCCGGATGCAGACCGACGTGCCGGGGCTGTTCGTTGCCGGCGAGGCGGTCGGCGGGGGCAATGGCGCCAACCGCCTCTCCGGCAACGCCGTTACCGAGGCGTTGGTGTTCGGCCGCCGCGCCGGGCACAGCGCCGCCGAGCGGGCGCGACGCGTAAAACCGCGGCAGGTGAGCATGCGCGAGGCCGGCGCTGCGCCGGCTCTGGTCACCGCCGATGCACCAAAAGACGACGACCGCAATACCGCGGTGATGATCGAGACATTGCAGGCCGCGATGAGCGACAATGTCGGGCCGCTGCGCGATGCGCGCCGGCTCAAACTAGCGCTGACGGCGATCGCCGATCTTACCGCCGCGCTCGGCGAGCGTCCCGGCGGTGACGACAAAGCCTTCGACATGCAGCGACTGGAGTGGTTCGATCTGCGCAACATGCTGCTGGTCGCCCGCACCGTTGCCGAAGCCGCTCTTGCCCGCCGCGAGAGCCGTGGCGCACACCAGCGCGAAGACTTCCCGCAGCTGTTGCCGGAATGGCAGCGAAGTCAATTCGCCAGCCGCAATGGGCTCGGCGCGACGCTAGCGCCATGAACCAGACAGCGACACTTGTCGTGTGGCGTGGCTGGGACCAGGCGGGGGCGGAGGCCGGACGGTGGGAGAATTTTGTGGTTCCATTCGAGCCCGGACAGTCGGTGCTCGACGGGCTGCGTTGGGTGCGCAGTCATCGCGACCCCACATTGGCGGTACGCTATTCGTGCATCAACGCGAACGCCTGCAAGGAATGCATCATCGAACTCGACGGCAGGACGGTTTACGCCTGCACCGCGCGGCTCGAAGCGCGGGCAATGCGGCTCGCCCCTCTCGCTAACAAGAAGGTGGTGCGCGACCTCGTCACCGAGATCGCTCCGCCGGCAGAGCGTTTTACGCCGGGGGCGTAGCTTCGAATCTAACCCGCGAATGCCGGCGCCACCTCCGCCATGAAGCGGGCCATCTCGTGCTTGACCTGGGCGTGCGGCTTGAGGCCGACGGTGACGTAGAGGATGACCTCAGCGATGCCGGCGGCCTCGACCTTCTTTAACGTATCGATGATTTGCGGCGACGAGCCGAGCAGCACCGCGTTCTCACTCAGATCTTGCGGTTGCACCTTGTGCAGCCGGTCGACGATCTCGGCAAAGTAGCGATAGCTCGGCGGCGCGGTCTTCGGGTCACCGGGAAAGGCGAAGACCGCGCATTCACGGTAATAGCGCACCTGGCGCGCGCGGGCCGCCGCTTCCTCTGCCGGATTGTCGGCGAAATGCAGGAAATAGCTGCACATCAGCCGACCGGGCCGGTTGCCCTGGCGGTGGCAGGCCTCGGCATAGACATCCGCGACCTGCTTCAGCCCCCCAAAGGTCATCGCCGCGGCGAAGGGGGCGACGATCAGATTGCAGCCGAGCCGAGCCGCCAGCTCGATCGACGGCTTCGAGAACGAGGCGACATAGGCAGGGATCGGCCGCTGCACCGGCTGCGGCGTGATCGATACGTCATCGAACTTGTAATGCTTGCCGTGATGCGTCACCGGCGCGGCGCTCGCCCACAGGCGACGGACGATCTCCAATCCCTCCTCGAAGATCGCCTGGTTGTCGTCGAACGAGGCGCCGAGCGGCCCGTATTCCCGCCGGTCGTAGCCGCGCCCGGCAGCGAAATCGACGCGCCCGCCCGACAGCATGTCGAGCGTCGCCCATTGCTCGGCGACGCGGATCGGGTGGTGCAGCGGCAGCACCGTCACCGCCGGCGCGAGGCGTATCTTCTTGGTGCGCGCGGCGACTTGCGCCAACACCAGATCGGGACAGGACAACACGCCCAGGGTCGAGAAATGATGTTCTCCGATCCATGCCGAATGGAGCCCGACCTCCTCGGCATAAACCGCCTCGTCGAGGATGTCGGCGATCAGCTCATTGGCGGTGCGCGCGTTGTCTTTGTAGTGATTGTCGCTCAGCGTGAAATAGCCGAAATGCATGCCCGGACCCTCCATCGCGCGACGCCCCCAGCCGGTGTGAGGCCGAGATCCTATCACGCCGAAAGGGTCAGGCGGCGGCGTGCTTCAACACCATATCCGCCGCCTTTTCGCCGATCATGATCGACGGCGCGTTGGTGTTGCCCGAGGTCAGCGTCGGCATGATCGAGGCGTCGGCGAGGCGCAGCCCTTCGACGCCGATAACCCGGAGCTGAGCGTCGACGACCGCCATCGGATCGGCGCCCATCTTGCAGGTCCCGACCGGGTGGTAGGTCGTTTCCGCCGCCCCTTTGACCCAGTCCAGGATCTCGTCGTCGGTTGTGCGGTCGGCGCCAGGAGCGAACTCCGTTACCTGCAGCGGCGCCATCGCCGGAGCGGTCATGATGCTGCGGGCGATGCGGATGGCGCGCACGGTCAGCTCTGCATCGGGCGGCGATGACAGGAAGTTGAAATTGATTGCGGGCGGCCGGCGCGGGTCGGCCGCGGTGATATGGATGTGGCCCTTGCTCTCGGGGCGCATAGGGTGCGCGTAGCAGGTGAAGCCGGATTGACGGGCTATCCTCGGGCCCTTGGGGCCGGGTTCGGTAAGCATCGGGACCCAGCCGAGCAACAGATCCGGCGCCTCCAGACCGTCGCGTGAGCAGACGAATGCACGCATCGGCGCGCCGACCGAAGCCAAAAAGCCCTTGCGAAAGAGCGCGTAGCGCAGCGCCTGATGCACCATGCCGAGACCACGGGCGCGGTCGTTGTAAGTGATCCCTTTCTTGCCGACGAGCCACCGCGTCCGCGGCGCGTAATGGTCACGCAGGTTTTCGCCGACGCCGGGCAAGGCTTGACGGACCTCGATCCCGAGATTGCGCAGCCGTTCGGGCTGGCCGATGCCGGACAACTCCAGCAATTGGGGCGAGTTGATCGTGCCCGCGCTGACCACGACCTCGCGCGCCACCGCGGCTTCACGCAAATCGCCGCCCACGGAATACCGCACGCCGGTGCAACGCTTGCCATCGAGCACGAGAGCCTCGGTCAATGCGCCGGTCTCGATGTGTAGGTTCCGACGGTTGCGGATCGGGTCGAGATAGCAGCGGGCCGTACTCATGCGGCGGCCGGCGGCGATCGTCGCCTGGCTCATCGCGATGCCTTCCTGGCTGGCGCCGTTGTAGTCGGGGTTGTGCGGAATCCCGACCTCCGTTGCGGCCTTGATCAGCGTGGCGAAAATCGGCTCGCGCGGCTCGGGGTTGGTGACGCGCAGCGGTCCTTCCCGGCCGCGAAAATTATCGTCGCCGCCGTCGGCATAGCTTTCCATGCGCTTGAAAAAAGGCAGGACGTCGTCGTAGCTCCAGCCCTGGTTGCCCATCTGCGCCCAGGTGTCAAAATCCTGCGCTTGGCCGCGCACGAAGGCCATGCCGTTGATCGAGCTGGAGCCGCCGAGCAGTTTGCCGCGCGGCACCGGGATCCGGCGGCCATTGGTGTTGGTCTCGGGCTCCGACGAATAGAGCCAGTTGGCCGCGGGATTGGTGATCAGCCGGGCGGAACCGACCGGAATGAAGGACCAGGGGTGGGTGGCCGCACCCGCTTCCAGCAGCAGTACGCGGTTGCGCAGATTGGCCGAAAGCCGGTGCGCAACCGCCGCGCCGGCAGAGCCCGCGCCGACAACGACGTAATCATATGTCTGCATCGCTTGTGCCCCCGCCCATCGACTTCAGCTCTAATACATGAGCGTGCTCAAGAGTATCGGGGTATGGGTATGGGGCGACAAGTGCGGGAAAGGATCGGCATGAAGGATCTTTCCGCGCGCGGCGTGGCTGAAGGTGGTCTGTTGTAAGGGGCCGCGGCGGATCGAAAGGGAAATCTTAACCTAGGACTTATGTGATCCGCCGGCCGGCGCGCAGGCGAAGGCCGGGGGCGGGGCGCTCCAGCAGCACCTCGCGGCGGAAGCGGACGAGGCGCGCCGGACGGCCGCCGGTCGCGGCGCTGATCTCGCCGGTCTCCTCGACAAGACCCTGCTGCTCGACGAGGCGGCGAAAATTCTGCTTGTGCAGGCGAACGCCCGAGAGCGCCTCGACGGTGCGCTGCAGCTGCGACAGGGTAAAGGCAGGCGGCATCAGCTCGAACACCACCGGGCGGTACTTGATCTTGCCGCGCAGCCGGCCGACCGCGGTGGCGAGGATGCGGCGGTGGTCGACCGCCATGGCCACTCCCGCCCCTGCCCCGCCAACTGCCTGCTCCTGGCCCTGGTCGCGCGCCGTTTCCGACACGAGGCCGGCCTCGTAGAGCAGCTCGTAGCGTTCGAGCACCAGCTCCTCGTTCCACGACGCTGATTGAAGGCCGAAGGCGACCTGCATGCGCACCTCGCGCAGCCGGCGCTCGGCCTCGTTCGGCGCGGCGGCGGCCCAGTCGGCGAGCCCGGTCTCGAGCGGCGTCAGCGGCAGCGGCCTGCCGCCGCGCCAATCCTCCCATGGGAAATAGCGGTACCAGCTTTGCCACCCCGCCTCGGCGGAGCCGGCGGGCAGCACCTCGCGCACCAGCGCGAGATACGCGACGGTCAGTGCTGGGTTTTCCGGAGCCGGGTCGGCGGCTTCCGCGGCGGCGAGCCGGTCGCGGTCGCCGAAGGTGTAAAGCTGCTCGACATAGCCGAGGCGCTGGCTGGTCTGGCGCTCGACCCAGCTTCGCAGGCCGATTTCCAGGGTGCGGTGCTCGGCTTCGAGCGGACCCGCCGGCAAGGCCTCGACCGGGCTGCCGCCTGATGCGCCGAGGCGGACCGTCAGCACCCGCGGCTCGTGCTCGCTGGCGGCGACGATGACCGCGCTGAGGCCGATTGACAGGCTCCGCGGCGACAGCGCCGCGTCGCGGCCGGAGGGCGGTGCCGCTCCGTTCGGTTGACGCCTTACCGCCGCTGCCGATCCGCCGCTCATATCGCCTAGCCTGCCCGCCTCCGCTTATTTTCGCATTACTCCATCACGCGGGATAGATGACGGTTGATCGCGACCCTTTCGGCCATCTCGGGCCAGGCAGTAATCCGCGCGAATATGGGCGCGCCTTGCCGAGACGAGAATCGCCGGCTTTAGCCGGCGGTGATGTGACTGCGGAAGCGCAGCGGATCGGCGATCATCGGAATCGGCTCGAGGCTGCCGCCGGTGCCGCGCACGGTGATCGTGCCGAAACCGAGCAGGCGGCCGAGCAGCGTCTGGTCGACATCGACGCTTTCGACCTTGCTGCGGTTCATCTCTAAGGTATGGCGCGAGACGAAACCGGCCTTGTAGATCACCCGCCGGTCGGTGACCGCCAGCTCCGTCGTCAGCCAGCGGATCAGCGCCGGCAGTCCGCTGAAGATGCCGAACAAGGCGGCTGCCGCCGCCAGCGCCTCGGCGCCGATGTGCAGGTCGCCGGTGAACGACAGCGCCATGAAAAACAGCGCCACCGCCGCGGCAAGCCACAGCAACGCCGTCAGAAAGATGATCGGGTGCATTCGCGTGGCGTGGACGATGGCCTCGCCCGGCTGCAGCACCCGGCTGACATAGGTCATGAACGATGTCCCCTGCCCCAATCGTCGCCTTGCGCCGGAAACGTCATCGGCGGAATACGCTGTGCTGTTTCACCCCACTTTGCCCAGCCCGCCTAGCCCTCGACCAGAAGCACCCGGCCGCGCGAGTTGGCGAGGCGAATCTTCAGCGCCTCCTGATATTCCGGCGAGTTGTACCAGCGCTTTGCCGCCGCGGTGTCGGGAAACTCGATGACGACGATGCGCGCCGGGTCGGGCGAGCCTTCGAGCAGCTCGGTCTTGCCGCCGCGCACGGCGAACTTGCCGCCGTATTGCGCGACGCTGGCTCCGGCGAGCGGCCGGTAGGTCTCGTATCCGGCCGGGTTGGTGACCTCGACCTCGGCGATGATATAGGCCGGCATCGTCTTCTCCCTTCCGTCCGCGGTAGCCCCACGGCGTTCATGGCGTTGTCTGGGGCAAATGCCTCTGGCATGCTGCATCGCGCAAGCCAAAACCGCGCGGTCGCGGTTGGAAAGGTCGGGATGGAGATCGGAACGGGGAATGGCAAGCCGATCGCGGAGCCGTCCTGGCCCGAGCCAAGCTCGGTCACTAGCCCAGCCAACGTCGCCGGCAGTATCCCCGGCACCACCCCGGGTCGCGGCAATCGCCTGCCGCCGTTGCGGCAATTCTTTACCTCCGGGCCGGTTGCCTGCCCCTATGTCAGCGGCCGCGCCGAACGCAAGCTGATCGTCGAGCTGGCCGGGGCCGGCGCCGCCGATTTCTACGACGAGCTGTCGCGCGCCGGGTTTCGCCGCAGCCAGGGGTTCGCCTACCGCCCGGCCTGCCCGCAATGCCTGGCCTGCGTGCCGGTGCGAATCGCAGTCGAGCAGTTCACCCACAGCCGCTCGACCCGGCGCGTACGCAACGCCAATAGCGAGCTGTCCGGGCGGCTGATCACGGCCCGCGCCACGCCGGAGCAATACCAGCTGTTTATCGCCTATCAGCGCTCGCGCCACCAGAACAGCGACATGGCGACGATGAGCTATACCGACTACCGCAGCATGGTCGAGGACACGCCGCTGCGCACCATTGTCGCCGAGTTCCGCGACGGCGCGGGCGCGCTGATCGCCGCGTCACTGCTCGACCGGCTCGATGACGGGGTGTCGGCGGTCTACAGCTTTTACGACCCGAGCGACGCGCGGCGCAGCCTGGGCACCTGGAGCATCCTGTGGCTGGTCGAGGAATGCCGGCGCCAGGGCCTCTCCCACGTCTATCTCGGATACTGGATCGCTGAGAGCGCGAAGATGGCCTACAAGGCGCGGTTTCCGGCCGTCGAGCGCTTGTCGGCAGCGGGCTGGGTGCCGCTTTCCGCGACGGCATGAGGAACGCGGGCGTCCCGCCCGCATGCAGGCGAGACCCCTGCGGTCCAATTCCATGAGGCCGCGATGACGATCGGCATGCTCCAATCGACCGTGTTCGGCGATCTGTTCGGCACCGCAGCGATGCGCGACGTTTTCGGCGAGCCGGCACTGTTCCGCAACTGCGCGATCGTCGAGGCCGCCTTGGCGCGGGCGCAGGCGCGGCTCGGCATCATCCCCGAGGACGCGGCGGCGGCGATCTCGAAGGTGGCGGACGCCATCGCTGCCGGGAGCGAGCCGCTCAATTTCGAGCGGCTGAGGCGTGAGACTGCCACTGTCGGGTTCCCGATCCTGCCGCTGGTGCGCCAACTCGCCGACCGCGCGGGCGAGGCCGGACGCTGGCTGCATGGGGGCGCGACGACGCAAGACATCATGGACAGCGCCGCGGTCTTACAGATCCGCGACGGGCTGGCGCTGATCGAGGCCGATCTGGAGGCCCTACGCGGCCATCTCGCGGCGCTGGCGAAGAAGCACCGCGACACGCCGATGCCCGGCCGCACCTTTTTCCAGCAGGCGCTGCCGATCACCTTCGGCTACAAGGCGGCGGTATGGCTGTCGATGTTCGACCGCCACGTCGAGCGCCTGGCGGAGTTGAGAAAACGGGTGCTGCAGGCGCAGTTCGGCGGCGCGGTCGGCACCCTCGCCTCGCTTGGCAGCGGCGCCGCGGCGTCGCGCACCGTCGGCGAGTTGGCGAAGGAATTGGACCTCGCCGAGCCGACGATTACTTGGCACGTCGCCCGCGACACCGTCGCCGAGACAGTGCAATTCCTGGCGCTGGTCGGCGGCAGCCTCGCCAAGATCGCCGACGACGTGATGCTGATGTCGGCGACCGAATTCGGCGAGGCCGGCGAACCGTTCGCGGTCGGGCGCGGCGCCAGCTCGACAATGCCGCAAAAGCGCAACCCGATCTCGTGCGGCCTGATCATAGCCGCGGCGCGGGCGTTGCGCCAGCAAGCGGGGCTGGCGCTGGACGCGATGGTCAGCAGCTTCGAGCGGACGGCGTCGGCCTGGCACCTCGAATGGATCGCGGTGCCGGAGGCGTTCGGCTATGCTGCGGGCGCGCTGAACCAGAGCGTCTTCCTCGCCGGCGGGCTGATCGTCGACGCTGGCGGCATGGCCAAAAATTTGGCACTGACCCACGGGCTCATCGTCGCCGAGGCGGTGATGATGGGGCTAGCGCCGCATACCGGGCGCAACGAGGCGCACGACCTCGTCTACGATGCGTGCCGCGACGCGATCGAGCACGACCGGCCGCTCTACGACGTGCTGCTGGAGACGCCGGAGGTTGCCGGCCCGCTCGGCGCCGAGAAATTGAAGGCGCTGACCGACCCGGCCAATTACCTGGGCGCCGCGCAGGCGATGGTCGACCGGGTGCTCGGCGGACGGTGACCATGGACGTCGCCCGGTCGGTTGGCGAGTTGCGGCAGGCGGTCAGTGCCTGGCGCGCGGCGGGCGAGCGCATCGGGCTGGTTCCGACGATGGGGGCGCTGCATGCGGGCCATCTGGCGCTGGTCGCGGCGGCGCAGGCGCAGTGCCGGCGGACGGTGGTGTCGATCTTCGTCAACCCGAGACAATTCGGCCCGCGCGAGGATTTTTCGAGCTATCCGCGGCCCGAGAGGGCGGACCTCGAAAAGCTGAGCGCGGCCGCCGCCGACCTCGTCTTCATTCCGGCAGTCGGGGAGATGTATCCCGACGGCTTTGCCACGACGATCTCGGTCGGAGGCCCGAGCGAGGGGCTGTGCGGAGCACAGCGGCCGGGCCATTTCGACGGGGTCGCCACCGTGGTCGCCAAGCTGTTGATCCAGGTGACGCCCGACGCCGCGTTTTTCGGCGAGAAGGATTATCAGCAGCTGCTGGTGGTGCGGCGGATGGCCCGCGACCTCGACCTGCCGGTCGAGATCGCCGGCGTGCCGACGGTGCGCGAGGCGGATGGGCTCGCGCTGTCGTCGCGCAACGTCTACTTGTCGGCCGAGGAACGCCGGGCCGCGCCGAACCTGCATCGGGTGATGCGGCGGGCTGCCGGCGAGATCGCCGGCAAGGCCGAGCCCGTCCCGGTATTGCAGCACGCCGTGGCCGAGCTGACGCAGCTGGGCTTAAGGGTCGAGTATCTGGAATTACGCGACGCGGCGAGCCTGGCGCCGCTATCGGCCCCACCCGACGCGCCGGCCCGGCTGCTGGCGGCGGTGCATCTTGGCCGCACCCGCCTCATCGACAACATCGCGGTCGCGGCAAATTGAAACATCCGAGCGGCTTTCGGCTTGCCGCGAAACGCAATAACATTACACCGACGTGACAATGCGGCCCGCAGCGGCCAAGGACATTCGAGGGGAGCGAACCATGAGCAGGGCATCGCGTCGGGATTTTATCAAGATCGCCGTTGCCGGCGCTGCGGGGGCGGCGCTGGCGCGGCCGGCGCTCGCCGCGGGCAAGCCGATCACCCTGCTGCACGAAAGCTCGTTCATCAAAACCTTCGACGAATACATGCAGAAGACGCTGATCCCGGCCTACGCAAAGGAGACGGGAGTTCAGGTCACCTATGAGGTGACCAGCGTCGGCAGCCTGCCGACCCGCGCCACCACGGTCGCCGAGACCGGCTCGGGCGCCGACATCACCATGAACATCACGCTGATGCCGTTCCTCTTTGCCGACAAATATGCCGATGTCGGCGATATAGCCGAAGAAGCCGGCAAGGCCCAGGGCGGCTGGTACGACGCCGGCAAGGAAGGGGTGTTCGTCGACGGCAAGTGGAAGGGCGTCCCGTTCGCCAATATCGGCCAGCTGATGAACTGGCGCACCGACTACTTCAAAGAAATCGGCGTCACCAAATTCCCCGACACCTGGGAGGAGCTTTACGAGGTCGGCAAAAAGCTGAAAGCCAAGGACCACCCGTTCGGCTTCGAGCTCGGCCACGGCTTTGGCGACAACCACGGCTGGCTTTATCCGCTGCTGTGGTCCTACGGCGGCGCCGAGGTGCAGCCCGACGGCAAGACGGTGTCGATCGACTCGTCGGAGACGGCGAAGGCGATCGATTTCGCTCGCAAGTTCTTCAAGGATTGCTGCCTGGAGGATTGCCTCGGCTGGACCGACGTCAGCAACAACAAGGCGTGGATGGCCGACCAGATCTCCTGCACCAACAATGCCGAGAGCATCCTGTGGTTCGCCAAGCGCGACTTCCCGGAGATCGCCAAGGTCACCGAGCAGTCGATGAACCCGCAAGGGCCCAAGGGCCGCTTCCACCTGCTCAACGCGGTCAGCCACTCGGTCTACGATTTCTCGCCGGCGAAGGAGGAGGCGCGCGCCTTCCTCAAATGGATGACCGCCGAAAAGCAGCTCGGCGGGTGGTACGCCTCGGCCGACAGCTATTACCAGCCGCTGCTGCACGGCTACGACAACCATCCGATGTGGGATGTCGAGCCGCGCAACAAGCCTTATCGCGACGCGCTCGGCAGCGCCCACCTGCCCGGCTGGCCAGCGCCGGCCTCGCGCCACCTGGCTGAAAGCGTCGCCAAATACGTCGTGGTCGACATGTTCGCCAAGGCCTGCTCGGGCACCGCGACCAAGGACGTGATCAAGACCGCCGAGGGGCAGCTGAAGGAGATCTACAAATCCGCCGCGTAACGCTTCAGCTGCGGCGCGCTTGACATGGCTATTCGCTCGGAGACCTACGCGAGTCTCGGCCGCACGCCGCGGCGCCCGTTCGTGCTGAGCGAATGGGTGGATCGCGGCCCGGTCTTCAGCTGGCTGATGATGGCGCCGCCGATCCTGTTCATCGCGGCGATGGTCGGCTACCCGTTCTGCTACGGGATATACCTCAGCCTGCAAGACCGCCCGGTGGCAAAGCCCGGCACCTTTATCGGCCTGGCGAACTTCATCAAGGAAGCGCACGACCCGGTATTCTGGCAGGTGGTCGCCAACACCTTCATCTATACCGCCGTCGCCACCGTGCTGAAGATGATCGGCGGGCTGTGCCTGGCGCTGGCGATGAACCAGCATTTCAAGTTCAAGAACATCATCCGCGCCCTGCTGCTGCTGCCGTTCATCGTGCCGACGGTGCTGAGCACGGTTGCCTGGATGTGGATCCTCGATCCCGCCTTCAGCGTGTTCAACTGGTTCCTGATCGCGCTGGGCTGGCCGAAGCCGGGGCCCTCATGGCTCGGCAACCCGTATCTGGCGATGGCCTCGATCATCGTCATCAATACCTGGAGAGGGTTGCCGTTCTACGGGATCACCCTGTTGGCCGGGCTGCAGACCGTGCCGGTCGAGCTTTACGAAGCGGCAACGATCGACGGCGCCAGCAGCTGGCATCGCTTCCGCTATGTCACTCTGCCGCTAATCCAGCCGATCGTCCTGATCGTGACCTTGTTCTCGGTCATCTTCACCTTTGCCGACTTTCAGCTGGTCTACGTGCTGACCCATGGCGGGCCGCAAAACGCGACCAATCTGTTCGCGACCTATGCGTTCGACATCGGCATGGGCGGCGGCCAGCTGGGCCTCGGCGCCGCGGTCGCCTTGGCGATGCTGCCGGCGCTGGCGCTGCTGATCGTGGCGATCACGATCTATCTACGGAAAAAAGCATGATCACCGGGTACGGGCCGATCCAGCGCACCGTCCGGGTATGGCTGCCGGTGGTCTTCTTTCTGGTGCTGGCGCTGTTCCCGTTCTACTGGATGGCGATCACCTCGATCAAACCGAACAGCGAACTCTACAACAAGAACATGATGCCGCTGCTGGTGCATGCGCCGACCTTGAAGCACTACATCGACCTGTTCAACACCACGAGCTTCCTGGTGTGGACGTGGAACACGATGCTGGTCGCGACGGTCTCGACCGCGATCTCGCTGGTGCTCGGCATCATGCTGGCCTACCCGCTGGCGCGGATCAATTTCCCCGGCGCCGGGCTGATCGCGATCGGGGTCGCGGCGGTGTACCTGGTGCCGCAGCCGCTGTTGTTCATCCCGCTCGCCGACATGATCAACCAGCTCAACCTCGGCAACACGCTGACCGCAGTGATCCTGACCTATCCGACGATGCTGGTGCCGTTTGTCGCCTGGCTGCTGCTCGGATACTTCAAGACCGTGCCGATGGAGCTCGAGGAGGCCGCGCGCATCGACGGCGCCAGCCGGATGCAGACGATGCGGCGGATTTTCCTGCCGCTGTGCACGCCGGGCTTTATCTCGGCCGGGATTTTCGCCTTCACCCTGGCGCAGAACGAATTTCTCTATGCGCTGATCTTTCTCACCAAAAGCTCGGTGCGCACGGTGCCGGTCGGGGTCATCTCCGAGCTGATCCGCGGCGACGTGTTCTATTGGGGCCAGCTGATGGCCGCGGCCCTGTTAGGCTCGATCCCGGTGGCGATCATCTATTCGTTCTTTGTCGAACATTACGTCGCCGGGCTGACCTCGGGCGCGGTGAAGGGCTAAAACAGCTTCTGCAAACAGTCTTTAACATATGAAAATGACCCTCTCTTTCGAGTTCGATGGCAAAGTGTTACGGTGAACCATGAAATCCGCCTCCACCGATCTTGTCCCCATCGATTTGGTGCCCGCGATAGAAAGCGCGGCCGAAGAAGAATGTCGCTCACCGCGTGATCTCGTCGGTGAGGCGGTCGAACGGTATCTGTCGGAACGGCGTTATTTCCGCAAAGACGACGTGCATAGCAAAATCGAGCAAGGCCTCAACTCACTGCGGCATGGTAAGGGGCTAGATGGCGAGACCGTCATGGCCGAACTGTTGGCTGAGCTCGATACGCCGTAATCACGCTTAAGTGCCGCGCTACACCCTATCTCCTGAAGCCAAAGAAGACCTGCGCGAGATACGGGACCATCTCGCAGTGGAAGGCGGTCGACGCCTTGCACGGTACGTATGCAGGAGATTTCGCAGGCATTCAAATTGCTGGCGGCGCACCCCGATGCCGGGACCTGCGCCAAGACTTGACTTCCCTGCCGGTAAAATTCTGGCCGGTATTCTCCTATCTGATTGTCTACGATCCAGCGGTCCAGCCACTCGCCGTCGTGCGAGTGCTTCACGGCAGGCGGGACGTGAGGGCCATTCTCGGGCGCGAGCAGGGTGGCGCGCCCTTATCATAGCGGGTCATACTGCCCGAAGATGGGCTTGCTTCCGGCTTTCCGCTCGCGTTAGGGTTGGCCCATGATTTTCGTCGCACTCAAGCGCAAGACCATGAAGACGTCCCCCGGTTGGGCGTTGAGGGTGCCTGCGCGCTGAGAGCGGCGACATAACCACCTTCGAGGCCCCGCCGGGAACGGACGGGGCCTTTGCATTTCCGGCGCTCGTCCTCCCGGCCAAGCGATGGAGACGAGCATGCCTGCCGCCGAAGCTATCTATCGCCTGCGCCGTTCAGCGCCTGTTGTCGCCATTGTCGGCGCGACCGGTGCGGTCGGCGCCGAGCTGCTGAGCATTCTCGCCGAACGCGACTTTCCCGTTGGCGAGCTGCGGCTGCTCGCCTCGCCGCGCTCGGCGGGCAAGACCTTGCCGTTCCGCGATCACGACATCGGGATCGAAGCGTTGAGCGCGGAAAGCTTCGCCGGCGTCGACTTGGCACTGTTCTCGGCCGGCAGCGGCGCGGCGCGGGAATATGCTGCGGCGGCGGTGCGGGCAGGCGCGATCGTCATCGACAACTCCTCAGCCTACCGAATGAACCCGGCAGTGCCGCTGGTGGTGCCCGAGATCAACGCGGCCACGCTCGCCCGGCATGACGGGATTATCGCCAATCCGAATTGCGCGGCGATCATCGCGATCACCCCGCTGTGGCCGATCCATCGCCGCAACCGCATCCGCCGGCTGATCCTGGCGACCTATCAGGCCGCGTCGGGCGCGGGCGCAGCGGCGATGGACGAGCTGGTCGCCTCCACCCGCGCCCATCTCGCCGGCGAGAGGCATACGCCGCGGGTGCTGCCGCACCCTTACGCCTTCAATCTGTTCAGCCACGACACCGCGATCGACCCGGCGACCGGCTATAACGACGAGGAGACCAAGGTCATCGCCGAGACCCACAAGATCTTTGGCGATCCGGAGATCCGGGTCGGAGTGACCTGCATCCGCGTGCCGGTGCTGCGGGCGCACGCGGTGGCCGTAACGCTCGAATGCGAGCGGTCGATCGACCCAGACGAGGCGCACGCGCTGATCGCCGAAGCGCCAGGGTGCCGGCTGGTCGACGACCCGGCGGCAAACCACTTCCCGATGCCACTGGAGGCCACCGGTCAGGACGACATCCTGGTCGGGCGCATCCGCCGCGACCTCAGCGACCCTTCGGGGCATTCGCTGACCCTGTTCGTCGCCGGCGACCAGTTGCGCAAAGGCGCCGCGCTCAACGCGGTGCAGATCGCCGAATTGTTGTTGCCGTGAAGCGGCTACTAAATCTGACGCCTCCCCGCGAGGCTGACCCGCGGGGCCACGTCACCCTCTGCCGAAACGCATAGACGACGGCAGATTGCGGGGCGTTGCCTCGTGCTCTACTTTGCCGCATGCGCCGGGTTCGAGCCTGCGCCGCGATTGCGGTGTGGATGACCGCAATGCTGTCGATGTCGGGATGCTCGATCTTCGAAGCGATTGTCCCGCCAATAACATTCCCACCGCCACCGCCAGCGCCCGCGCCGCCCCTACCGCGGGTCCCGGCGGCCCCGCGCGCCGAGCCGGCGACCCCCGGGCAGGTTTACGCCGAGATCTTCAGGTGGTTTTCGGCGGCGGGATACCAGCGGTTCCAGGTCGAGGCGCTTGCCGAACATGCCCAGGCCGAAAGCGGGTTTCACCCGTGCATCGCCGGGCCCGGCGATCTTCGCTATACCTTTCAGTGGGGCGGAACCCGGCTGCAGCGGCTGCATGAACTGGCCGGCACCCGAAGCTGCCCACCGCTCGCCATGCAATTGGCCTTCGCCGACAAGGAGCTGCGCAACGAGCCGAACTATGCGTGCTTCTGGCGGTCGACGACGAAATCCGCCGCCTACGCCGCATTGCGGCGAGGGTTCGGCCGCGGCCGCTGTTAGCGCCGGCCCAGCGTAGACGGAAAACGAAGCGCCCTCCGGCGACTAACTCCACAGCCGGCCGCTGGCGATGCGCGCGCCTTCGGCGAGCGCGGCGAGCTTGGCCCAGACGATCGACGGCACCACCATGTTCTGCTGCGCGGCGAAGGTGGCGAAACCGCAATCGGCGCCGGCGACGACGCGCTCGCGGCCGACGAGCCGGGCGTAATTCTCGATCCGCTGCGCCACCAGCTTCGGGTGCTCGACAAAATTGGTCGTCGAGTCGAGGCAGCCCGGCATCAGGATCGTGTCGTCCGGGATTTTCTTGCCCTGCAAATCCTCCCATTCGTGGGCGTGGCGCGGGTTCGCGGCCTCGAACAAGATCGCCTGAGGACGGGCCTTCACGGCGACGTCGAACATCGTGGCGAACGGGATGTCGTGGGTGTGCGGCCCCTCGTAATTGCCCCAGCAGATGTGAAGCCGCATGCGGTCCGGCGGGATATTGGCGGTCGCGTGGTTGGCCGCGGCGATGTTGCGCTCGGCGATGCGCAGGAATTCGGCGTCGGAGAGGTGCTGGTACTGGTTGTGCCGGGCCGAGCCGAGATCGGGTGCGTCGATCTGCAGGATGAAGCCGGCTTGGTGGATCGCCTCGTATTCCTCCTTCAGCGCATCGGCCAGCGCTTCGACGTATTTGTCCTCGTTCCGGTAATAGCGGTCGGGAACGAACTTGGTCAGCACCCCGGGCGACGCGGCGTTCATGAACGCCTCGCCCCGCTGCTCAGCGGCGACAGCGGCGGCGAGGTGCTTCAGGTCGGTTTCGAGCGGCTCGCGGTTCTCATAGGTCACCGGGCCGGTGCAGTAGGGCACCGCGGCGCTGGCAAACCACGAGGTGCCGCCGCGCGCCGCGCGCAGCCGCTCCATAAAGTCGGGATGGTCGAGGATGTCGCGATGCGCCGCGGTCTGCGGCGGCGCGGCGAGGTCGACGCCGCCGCCCGAGCCGATCCCCGACAACCGGTGGCGGACGTAGAAGGTGTAAGAAATCTTGCTCTGCTCGCCATCGCAGACGCTGTCGATGCCGGCGGCGACCTGCTGCCTGACGATGTCGCGCACGGCAGTGGAGAGGCGGGTGTCGAACGCGGCCGCGTCGAGCCCGGCTCCCACTTCGCGCGCCTCGAGCTGGGCCAGCAGGTCGGTGGGGCGCGGCGGGCTGCCGACATGGGTGGTGAGGATGCGGTCGGTGCTGATCTTCATCGGGGCGGCCTCCTGCGGCAGATGAGGCCATGTTGCCGCTCCAGCGCGGAAGAGCGAAGCGTATTTCGTCGCTGCATCGCCTCGGCGCCACTCGGACGGAGGGATCGTCCGCGGGAGGTGTTTTCGGTTGTGCGGCGGCGGACGCCACGCGCCGACGAGCGATCCCGATGCCTAGGATTTGACCAAATCGAGCAGCGATACTAAATGGAACTTACGCTGCCGATAGTGCAGCGAGGGAGGAGGAGTGGTAATGGCGCAAACAAGCACCGCGCCGTCGGCGGGTGGCATCCGCAATCCGTGGTTTCAGCTGGTTGCCGGCGTTGTCTGCATGACGATGATCGCCAACCTGCAATACGGCTGGACCCTCTTCGTCACCCCGATCGACGCGAAATATCACTGGGGCCGCGCGGCGATCCAGGTGGCGTTCAGCATCTTCGTGCTGACCGAGACCTGGCTGGTGCCGGTCGAAGGCTGGTTCGTCGACAAGTTCGGACCCCGGATCGTCGTGCTGCTCGGCGGCATTCTCATCGGCATCGCCTGGGTGCTCAATTCGGTCGCCAGCTCTCTACCCCTGCTCTACATTGCCGCGGCGCTGGGCGGCATCGGCGCCGGGGCGATTTACGGCACCTGCGTCGGCAACGCGCTCAAGTGGTTTCCCAACCGCCGCGGCTTGGCGGCAGGATTGACCGCGGCGGGGTTCGGCGCCGGCTCAGCCCTGACGATCATCCCGATCCAGAAGATGATCGCGGCTGACGGCTACGAGTCCGCCTTCTTCTATTTCGGCATCGGCCAGGCCTTCGTCGTCATCGTCGTGTCGCTGGTGCTGCTGGCGCCGATGCCGAACGAAGTCACGGCGGCGGCGAGTCGCCTGCGCCAGATCGGACGCGACTACACCCCGCTCGAGGTGGTGCGCTCGCCGATCTTCTGGGTGCTCTACGCGATGTTCGTGCTGGTCGGCGCCGGCGGGCTGATGGCGACGGCGCAACTGGCGCCGATCGCCAAAGACTTCAAGCTCGACACCGTCCCGGTCAGCCTGATCGGGATCACCCTGCCGGCGTTGACCTTTGCGCTGTCGATCGACCGCATCCTCAACGGCCTCACCCGGCCGTTCTTCGGCTGGGTGTCCGACCAGATCGGCCGTGAAAACACGATGCTGATCGCGTTCGGCATCGAGGCGGTGGGCATCTGGATGCTGGGCATGTTCGGCCACGACCCGGTGCATTTCGTGATCCTGAGCGGGGTGGTGTTCTTCGCCTGGGGCGAGATCTACAGCCTGTTCCCGTCGACCTGCACCGACGTCTACGGCACCAAATACGCGACGACTAATGCCGGGCTGCTCTATACGGCCAAAGGCACTGCGTCCCTGCTGGTGCCGTTCGGCAACATGCTGGCCACCGCGACCGGGAGCTGGAAGGCGGTGTTTCTCGTCGCGGCGGTGATGAACGCGCTTGCCGCGCTGGCGGCGCCGTTCGTGTTACGGCCGATGCGCGCCCGCCATGAGGCAAGGACAGCGCGGATGGAGGCGGGCGCGCCGGCTGTCGGCGGCGCGCGGTAGCGCAGCGGCGCTACTCCGCCGCCTCGACCACTTCGCGGCGGCCGAGCTGCTTCAGGCAGCGGTCGATCCACAGCCGGGTCAGCTTTTCCTGCGCGCCGTTCTGCGACAGCCGGCGGCGCAGGCCCGGGAAATCGACCCGGTCCATGTCCTGATCCTGGTTGAAGCAGGAGAAGACGATCGTCTCGGTGCCGGTGACGGGATCGCGCTGGCGCTGCAGGCACTGCGCGCAAATCTCCTTCATCATGCATTGCATCGGCGAGTTGATCGAGGCGATCGCCCGGTGGCCCGGCCGGAAATAGGCCGAAAGCTTGGCATGGCGGGCCTGGGCGACCGCGTTCATCATCATGTCGGAGCCGATGGCGACGATGCGGTCGACCTCGGCCAGCGGAATCTCGATCGGCCCCAGCCGGCCCGAACCGTAAGCCTCGATCGCCTCGACGATATTGCCGGTAAAGGCGCGGTCCTGCGGCCGGCCGGGAATGAAGCCCGGCGCTTCGTCGCAGCACCAGACGATGGTGTCGGCCGCGGCCTCGATATCGGCGATCTTGTAGCGGTCGGCGATGGTCTTGTAGCCGGCGAAATAGAGCACGCGCGAGCCCTCGGCCCGCAGCGCCGCGCCGATCGAGAACAACACCGCGTTGCCGAGCCCGCCGCCGACCAGCAGCACGGTCTCGCCGGCCGGGGTTTCGGTCGGGGTGCCGGTCGGGCCCATTAGGATCACCGGCTCGCCCGGCTGCAGCAAGGAGCACAGGTCGGACGAACCGCCCATCTCCAGCACGATGGTCGACAGGAGACCCTGCTCGCGGTCGATCGAGGCGCCGGTCAGCGCCAGCCCTTCCATCGCCAAGGTCGTGCCCTCGCTGCGGGCGGCGAAGGTCTCGTAATTCTGCAGGCGGTAGAACTGGCCGGGCTGGAAGGCGCGCGCCGCCATCGGCGCCTTGACCACGACCTCGATGATGCGCGGGGTGAGACGGATGATCTCGTGCACGCGGGCGCGAAGCTCGTCGTCGAGCCGGGCCTTCATTGCTTCCGGGGTCGGCTCGGACGGCGCGCGGCGCGCCAGCACGCGGCTGACCACCGGGTAGCCGCGGGTGGCCCCGCCCATCGCCTTGACGACGTTGCCGGCGAAGCTCGGATGCAGATCGCCGAAGAAGCTGACCGTGCGGCCGTCCGCCATCAGGCTCATCAGCACGTGCGCGGCGTCGGGCTTGGCGACGCGCTGCGGCGTTACCTTGGCGCCGGCCTCGTCGAAGGCCTGGAAATAGCGGCCGTCGAGCGTGACATGCGCCGGATCTTCGCGGGCCAGCACGGTGTTGGGCTGGGTCCCGGCGGCGACGAGGATGGTGCGGGCGGGCAGGACGACCTGGCCCCCGGGCTCGGCGCGGGCGAGGCGCAGGGCCACGGCCTGCTCGTCGGGATCGATCTCGACCGCGATTGGGGTCAGGCCTTCGGCGAAGCGGATGCCCTCCTCCATCGCCTTCGCCACCTCCTCGTGGTTGAGGGTGTAGCTCGGGGCGTCGATGAGGCGGCGGCGGTAGGCGATGGTGACCCCGCCCCAGCCGTCGATCAGCTGGGC